>JASMGX010000120.1 GCA_030751095.1 Pirellulales bacterium
GGCGCTCAGCAGGTCCAATTGCTCGATGATACTCAAGCGGGCATCGCTACGATCGAGAAAGCGAGACAAGTAGCAAGTAGCATCGAAAACAATCCAAACCAGCAGGCGAATGTCCTTATTGATGCTGCAGCAACCTACAAGGATCTCAAGAACAAAAATGAGGCCCGTAGTCTTCTCAATGAGGCAGAAACACTATGCCGAGGACGATCTGAATGCAAGCCAGCGATGAAACGAATTGCCAAGCTTCGCGACCAAATGTAATGGACCTTCGTTGTCACGATAGGTAAAAGGTAATCAACGATCGTATCCTGACAGGATTCTAAGCGTGGCTGAATGTACCGAACGCCGTCAGCTGGGAACCACGGACATCCAGATTTCACCCGTTGGTCTTGGATGCTGGCCAATCGCTGGCATGACAAGCCTCAATGTCAATGATCGCGACAGCCTGGCCACGCTCGAGGCCAGCCTCGACGCCGGTGTCAACTTTCTCGACACGGCCTATTGCTACGGAGCTGACGGGGAAAGTGAACGCCTGATTGCCCAGGTTATTCACAGCCAGCGAGATAAAGTCGTCGTCGCCACCAAGGGGGGGATCCACTGGACTGAAGCTGGCGAACGCATCGTCGATGGAAGTCCCGCCATGCTGCATCGCCAGTGTGATGAAAGCCTGCAGCGTCTCAAAACGGATCGAGTGGAACTGCTCTACCTGCATGCACCCGATCCCAAGATCCCGATCGCAGAGTCCGCAGGTGCCCTCCGGGAACTCCTCGAAGCGGGCAAAACCCGGTCGGTCGGTATTTCCAACGTTACCGTCCGTCAATTGGAAGAGTTTCAGGCCGTCTGTCCCATTTCTGCATTTCAGCCTCCCTACAACATGCTGCAGCGACAGATTGAACGGGACACCCTACCATGGTGCCAGCGGCACGATGTTTCGGTTATCGTCTATTGGCCTTTAATGAAAGGGTTGTTGGCGGGCCGGTTGCCTCGTTCCCATCGGTTTGCCGAGGGGGACGGTCGTCTAAAATATCCCATGTTTCAGGGCGAAGAGTGGGAGAAAAACCAGAACTTCCTGGACCACTTGAGAGACATCTCCAAGGCGATCGGCAAGACGGTGGCGCAAATTGTGATCAACTGGACCATCCATCAACCCGGTATCACGACTGCCTTATGTGGTGCCAAACGGGCTGATCAAATTTTGGAAACCAGTGGGGCGATGGGGTGGAAATTGAGTCCTCAACACCAACATCTAATCGACGATGCTCTCCGGGACCGCGGTTTGGCCATCACGCGCAGTGCCGTCTAACGATTTAGTACTACCTAAGGATGTAGTGCCGTCTACGGATGGGGAATATCTTCCTCAGTAGCAGCGCGATTCTCTTGCAGGCGCTGTGAGATTCGTTGAATTTCGCCAACGCACCGTTCGCGAGCGTCTGTCTTAGGCAACAGCCACTTGCTGTTTTCACAAGATCGCCCAGAAAACGACACCCTTTACTCAGCTGCGGTATCCATTGCAGTCAGCTTATCAGAGGTGTAACGAAGAATATCACGGATTGAGACAAGCCCGACCAAGTCAGCGCCCGAGACAATGGGGATGTGTCGGTAGCCCCCGAGTGCCATTTTATGGACAGCAAAGATGACTTTATTTTCCATTGTGAGCGTATCTGGAGAGGAGGTCATAAATTCGGAGATGGGTCGATTGCCATAGCTGCCAAAATCCGGGCCCAATCGCATTACCGCATCGCGCTCAGAGAAAATGCCTATCAGCTTACCGTCATCCACTATCAGCATACTGCCGACCCCCTTTTCCTGCATCATTTGTAGCACCTTGGCAACGGAAGTATCGGAAGGCACAGCAATAGGCCGTCTGGGGTCAAGCGAAGCAATACGGTCTCGGATCATGGCATTGCCAATCGGCGATTGGGAATGTCCGGGGCGCTTCAATCCCGTAAGGGAGTGTTGGCAATTTTCACACGTGTCAGCGCCATCAATATTTTCATGGCAGCAAGAGGGACAAATGATCGCCATAATGTTAAGTCCTGTTGTTGGGTATGGAACAACGATGGATACTTACCAATAAGGCCAGTATTGGCACCCATTTTAAATCAAAACCTTTTGAATGCTAATCGCGGCATCAGGAATTCTGATCGGAAAACTACTCCACAATCCAAGTATCGCCTGTCTGGAAAAGGGTATCTAGATTACCATCCCCCTGCTGTTCACGAGCCATTTCAATCTGCTCGTCAACCTCCTCTTCGTATCTAGGGCGATCGACTGCACGGAAGACCCCAATCGGCTCTGGAAAATCGGGTTGGCTCATCCGACTCAACAGGTAAGCCAAACTTGGCTCAGGGGCTTTTTCATCGTGAAATAGCAGGTCATCTTCGCTGATCCCCTTTCCCAATTGCACCACCTCCGGGTCCATTCCGTTAAGGCGAATACCTTTGTCACGATTTTTTCCAAAGATCAGAGGCTTCCCATGCTCCAGTTCCAGAATAGTATCAAACTTCGTATCGCGCTCGGTCGCATATTCAAAAGCTTCATCGTTAAAGACCATGCAATTCTGATACACCTCGACGAAAGCCGTTCCTTTATGGTTGGCCGCCCGCGAGAGAACATTGCTCAGATGTTTGGTATGAACATCAATGGAGCGGGCAATAAATGTGCCTTCGCAACCAATCGCAATAGACAACGGGTGCAGTGGATTATCGACTGTCCCCATTGGTGTACTCTTCGTCACCTTACCCAAAGGAGACGTTGGTGAATACTGTCCCTTGGTCAGGCCATAAATCTGATTATTAAAAAGAATAATATTGATATCTAGATTTCGGCGGATTGCGTGTATCAGATGATTACCACCGATACTCAGTGCATCGCCATCACCAGTAATCACCCAGACATTCAATTCGGGCCGCGCGGTCTTGATACCTGTGGCAACCGCTGGCGCACGCCCATGAATGGAATGAACCCCATAGGTATTCATGTAGTATGGGAAACGACTGGAACATCCAATTCCGGAGACAAACACTGTGTTTTCTCGTGGCACATTTATCGTTGGCAGGATTTTTTTGATCTGCGCGAGAATCGAGTAGTCCCCGCAACCAGGGCACCAACGAACTTCCTGATCACTGGCAAAGTCGGACGCTTTCAATATAGGCAAGGAGGTGTCGGTACTCATGAGAAATTTTCGGCGCAGGTCCGGGGGCTTATATTGCGGGGCAAGAAAAATCTATTTTTTGTTCAATTAACGGTTTTCAAAAAGAAAAAATGGCTTAGAGCAACTCCTTTATTTTTTCTTCTATTTCGCTGATGGCAAACGGTTTGCCCTGGACTTTATTAAAAGAGAACGTGTCAATGAGAAAGCGACTGCGAATGAGCAGGTCAAGCTGTCCCATATTCAACTCGGGAATGAGTATCTTCTCGTAGTTTTTTAGTAGGCTACCAAGATTGCTGGGAAAAGGGTTGAGATAGCGTAGATGCGCATGGGCAACAGTACCACCCTCGGCAATTATGCGGTGGACCGCCGTTGTACAGGCACCATAGGTTCCTCCCCAACTGAGAACCAACAGTTTTGCATTCTCTTCGCCTTCAACCTCCTGCAGGGGTATCTCCTTAGCTACATTATCAACCTTTTTCTGACGCAAGTCGACCATTAGCTGATGGTTTTCAGGTTCGTAGCTCACATTGCCCGTACCATCCTGTTTTTCCAGCCCTCCCAAGCGGTGCATCAACCCTGGCGTCCCGGGAATTGCCCAGGGACGTGCAAGTCGCGCATCCCGCGCGTAGGGCAGAAACTTTTCTCCATTACTGGACCCTGCAGGATGCTGGATCTTATTTTCTGGCAGGCTTTTGGCATCTGGAATCTTCCAAGGCTCCGAACCATTGGCAATGTAGCCGTCGGTAAGCAATATCACCGGCACCATGAAGGTCGAGGCGATGCGCCATGCCTCCTGAACCGCATCAAAGCAATCTGCCGGACTGCGGGCGGCGATCACCGGAAGTGGACATTCTCCATTGCGTCCATAGATCGCCTGCAACAAATCTGCCTGTTCCGTTTTGGTAGGCAGGCCCGTACTCGGTCCGCCCCGCTGGACATTGATCACAATAATCGGCAACTCGGTCATCACCGCAAGGCCGATAGCTTCGCTTTTGAGCGCGATACCAGGTCCACTTGAGGCAGTAACTCCTAGTGCACCGCTAAAAGCGGCACCAATCGCAGAGCATACCGCTGCGATCTCATCTTCAGCCTGAAAAGTCCTAACCCCAAAATTTTTGTGTTTGCTCAGTTCATGAAGAATGTCACTTGCTGGCGTAATAGGGTAGGTTCCAAAAAAGAGATCCTTATCGCTTGATTTTGCCGCTGCAATCAATCCCCAGGCAACAGCAGTGTTGCCCATAATACTTCGATATGTGCCCGGCTCCAGGGTCGCTCGAGGAACCGAGTAGTGGCTCGAAAAAGCTTCGGTCGTTTCGCCATAATAATATCCGGTCTTGAGAGCTCGCCGATTAGCCTCGGCGATTGCGGGGCGTTTGCCAAATTTCTCGTCGATGTATCGCAACGTGGCATCCATCGACCGTCCATACAGCCAGAAAACCAACCCCATCGCAAAAAAATTGCGGCAGCGATCTGCCTCTTTCACACTTAATTCCAGCCCTTCAACAGCCGCTCGCGTCAGTTTCGTCATGCTGACTTTAAACAGTTGATAATTGTCGAGGCTTTGATCCTGTAGCGGGTCACTCTGATAGCCGGCTTTGTTTATATCCTTCGCATCAAATGCATCCTGATTCACGACCAAGATTCCCCCCCGAACCAAATCGGCAAGGTTGGTTGCCAGCGCAGCGGGGTTCATTGCAACCAGTGCATCGACCTGATCCCCGGGGGTGTAAATGGCCGTCGATGCAAAATGAACTTGAAAACCACTGACACCCGCCTTGGTACCCCGCGGAGCTCGAATTTCCGCTGGATAATCTGGAAACGTGGCAACGTCATTACCAAACAGGGCGGATGTCGTCGAAAGTTGCGTTCCCGCCAACTGCATCCCATCCCCGGAGTCGCCACAAAAACGGACCGTGGCCGTACCGAGTTCAACAACCGTTTTTTGAGAATCAGTACCAGAGGATGCGCCAGACGGAGTGGCTGCGGCTGCCATAGATGCACTCGGCTTCTTCAAGCGTTTTGTTAATCAGGTGGGTAAGGATCTAGTGGGGAGCTAGTGACAAAATTCTAAGACCGGCTTATCAAGCACCTTCTCGTTCGGAAATGACTATGTTTGGTTCCGGCGGAAGATTAAAAACCGCCTGAGGAAAATGCTCGACAAAATACTGGAGAATACCGGAAACTTTCACGATGCCGGTCAATTGCTGCCCCGCTGAGACAATCGGGAGTCGCCGACAACGACCGGCTGCCATGAGTCGGATGGCTTCCGCCAATGGCGCACCTTCATCAATGGTCATGGGACTCGTAACCATCACTTCTGAAATCGGCAGATCAAGATCGACATCTTCGACCATCGCTTCAACCGCATCCCGCTCCGTGAAAATCCCAACAAGTTTGTTGTCCTCGCAGATCAGTACGCTGCCCACTTGGTGTGTCTTCATGAGAAGAAACACCTCCTTGATGGATACCGTGGTAGTGGTCACCACAGTATTTTCCGCTTTGGCGACCTCGACCTTATCAGATTGTAAATTCAACTGAATGGTCACATTTACATACCAACTATTGATGAACGGGAAACTTTTACTGAAACATGTGGAGGCCTGATTCTATCTGCTGCCACCGACGCACCTTGCCCGACAAATCGAAGCACTCCTTAACAAATCTTAACAAGAAGAGGGGCGCGATTGAACCGTGAATCAAGCTCGTTTTGGTGAATTTTCTGGCTTGGTCCCACGATCGATGGAAGAAGAGAGACCGGCCTGTGATTTTAGGCCAAAGGTTGCTCATCCGGCGGATTGGGAGAGGCAAAATAACGCTCGATCTTGATCCCGCCTTTGGTCTCCTCTTCGACCAACTTCATCCGCTGTTCGAGCCGCTCCATGCGACGGGTGACCCGATCGAGGACCTCATGGCTTTTATCGGCTAGGCGGGGCCGGGGAACCTCGGGATATCCCAATTGCCGCTGGAGTGCCGCAAACAACAGCAAAGGATCTTTCTTCCGATTAGCTAGCGCAATTCGCCCCTCTTTCTCACTAAAAAGGACCGCTATTGGTTCGTTCTCGCTATTGTCCTGCCGGGTCCTGTAGTGCTCTGAACGCACATAAATTAGATCGGCCACCTCTACTAATCCCACCTGCCGACGCACCATCAATATCCAATCCCGCCACGAGAGAGGGAAGAATGGATCTTCTGCAGCAGCGGTGAGTCCGGGATCATAGCGGAGGCTATTGCGGCAAATCGATTCAAACTGGTAGAGAAATACACCTTGTGGGGATGGCTCTGCCGCGCGATACTCCGCATCGCGACGAAGAATTTCCAGCCCTGTTTTAATATCAAAACTACCCTGTTCGTCCTCTGCTTCGGTAACAACAAAAGTCTGAAACGGGGTAAAATAGTGGCTCAGTCTCGCCATCGCCGGGGCAAAGCCACCGTAAATCTGCAACTCACTGGCCATAAACTCGATCGCTTTGGGAAGATCTGTTGTTGCCAGCACCTCTTCTTGAATCCCCGAGAGAACCTCCTGAATCGGTATCCCCTCGTCAGTTCGCTCTAAGAGCGCTTTAAAAAAATAAGCCTGCTCAACCAATTCTTCGCGAGCCAACATGGTGTTTCACCCTGGATAGATACCAACCTCGGGGTATAATAACGGCGTATTGATGGGATTGGATCCACCCCATTATAAGACAAGGTTCCTCCAATCGGAGGTGTTCAGGACGAGCTTTCCGATCTGGAAGCCGTTTTAGGAAATTTTCGCAAAATCGGCCTTAAAAACATCCTATGACAAAACAATTTTCCACGATTGAAGAGACCATCGACGCCTTTGCCCGGGGTGAGATCGTTATCATTCTGGACGCTGAGGACCGGGAAAACGAAGGGGACTTCATCTGTGCGGGTGAAAAGATCACGCCTGAAATCGTTAATTTTATGATTACCGTCGGGAGAGGGCAGCTTTGCATGCCCATTCTCCCAACCATTGCAGACCGTTTGCAACTCAAGTTAATGGTTGAAGACAATACCAGCCCTCTTCGCACACCCTTTACCGTTCCACTCGATCACCGGACCAACAAGACGGGAATTACGGCCGGGGAACGGGCAACCACCATTCGGGCCATCGTCGATCCAAACAGCACTCCCGCAGACTTCGTACGACCGGGACACCTGTTTCCGCTGATTTCCAAGGAGGGTGGCGTTCTCCGAAGGGCTGGCCACACCGAAGCGGCCGTTGACCTTGCCCGATTAGCCGGCCTAACCCCAGCCGGAGTGCTTTGTGAAATTTTGGAAGAGGGTGGAAATCGAGCCTCGCGAGACGAATTATTTGCCCTGGCCGCTCAGCACGATCTGAAAATTACCACGATCGAGCAGTTGATTCGCTATCGTCGCGTTCGGGAAAAACTTGTCTATCGCATCACCGAAGCACAGATGCCAACCCGTTATGGTACGGGCGTTATTATTGGTTATGGGGTCAAATACGAATCACAACAACCGGTTGTTTTCGTTATTGGCGACCTCACAAAAACAAGCGTGCCTCTGGTCCGTTTACACTCTTCCTGCTTTACGGGCGATTTGCTCGGTTCTCTTCGCTGTGACTGTGGCGATCAATTGGATATGGCGCTCAAAATGATCAGTGACGAAGGAGCTGGGGTGCTTGTCTATCTTCCCCAGGAGGGTCGCGGGATTGGACTGGTGGAAAAGCTCAAGGCCTACCAACTGCAAGATCAAGGGCTCGATACGGTCGAGGCCAATTTGGCCCTGGGATATAAAGCCGACACGCGCGATTACGGCATCGGGATCCAACTGCTAAAAGATCTCGGGCTGACACAGGTACGGCTGCTCACAAACAACCCCAAAAAAACCGACGCCTTTATCTATGGCGGTTTTGATCTGGAGGTAGTGGATCAGGTACCGATCATGCCTCCGATCAACGAACATAATGCCCGCTATATTGCCACCAAAAGAGACAAACTGGGACATCAGATTCCGGACGAAATTTAGCGGCAACGATCGGGAGTAATTCCCAGACATGTCTCTAGGCAGTGGGACTCCAAGTCGTGGGTCTTTGAATAATACGTTTGTCGAGGACTCCATCCCAGATTCGCCAAGCCGTTTCAAAATAAACGAGCATACAATAGTGGTGCGCTGCGGAGACGCACAGAGCATCCTTGCCCAGATATGACACTCTTACAAATCCTCATACTGGGCGTAGTGCAGGGAATTACCGAATTTCTCCCGGTCAGTTCCTCCGGTCATTTGGTCGTCGCGCAAAGTTTGTTTCGCCAACTTAGCGGACAAGTGTGGCCGGATGTGGTCATGGTCAATGTCTTTCTGCACGTCGGCACACTCGCTGCCATTATTCTTTATTACTGGCGCCGCATCGTCCTGTTGCTCTCAAAAGACCGCCGCGTGCTGCTGCTGCTGGCAGTCGGAACGATTCCTGCGGTGGTGGTTGGACTCACGCTCAAACGGCTGGCTCCGGACATTTTGCAAAGTCCTTTGCTAAGCGGATTCATGTTTCTCTTGACCGGGGTTCTACTCATTTGGGGTGGCCGGCGAGATGGCAAATGGGATTATGAAAAAATGACGCTTGCTCAGGCAATTGGAATTGGCCTCTTCCAGGCAGCGGGCCTTCTGCCCGGAATCTCCCGCAGCGGCTGGACGATTGCAGGGGCGATGTTGCTGGGAGTCCGCCGCGAGTCGGCGACCACCTTCTCTTTCCTGTTGGCAATCCCGGTGATTGCGGGGGGCTCGGTGTTGGAAATTTGGGATTTTTCGGGCAGCAAAGAACCCATTTCCCTCTTCCTGCTCGCTGCGGGTGCTGCCATTGCCTTTCTAGTGGGACTGCTCTCGCTCTGGGCGGTGGTACGGATTGTCGAGCGGGGCCGTTTGGCCTGGTTCGCCTGTTGGCTTTTTCCTCTGGGACTGGGGGTTATTATCTGGCAACTGGCGACCTAAGTGGCCGATTAGCTATAATGGCGGCAGACGCGAGGATGCGGGCCGCATCGGCGACTTGCCCGAGCGCCTGCTTGCCATCTCACTTTTGGGGGCGAACTGGGTTCGACCGGATAGCCTGAAGTGGAAGTGGCGTGCCGTGGTTGGTCAGTTGGCCACGTTAAAAGCTGACCACACTATTTATTTGCCGAAGGTAACTTCGCAATGGCCGCCTAGAGATAGGCGTCCCCGGCTGATGGCTTTCGTCGGAGAGGCCTGAAAGCTGGTCACCAATTCCGAATCGCCTGAAGTCACTGCTGGGCACGCTTCAGGTTAAACCAGTTCCCGGCTAGCGCGGGTGGCATCCTGTCGATTGGAGTCCACTCGAGCGAGAAATAAACAATCGACTATGCACGTAGAAGCTTTCATGAAAATATCGCGGGACGCGGGTTCGATTCCCGCCGCCTCCACTCACAAGGCCACTTGCTAATCGCTGCAAGTGGCCTTGTTCTTTTGAGTTACGCGATATGACATGGGACAGTATTCTGTCCCATTTCTACCTTGGGTCGGATTATTCTTTCGTATTGGGTCGGATAGGGCTTGCAATCTGGGTAGTCACGGGTAGGATGCCTACTTGCCCGACCCATGACTCTGCTGTTTGAGAGACAATTCAGATGCCGTCTAGAACGAAGACCGAGTGGAAATCCGACAGCCGAGGCCGCTATCCACGAGAGCTTGGCTACAAACGAAATAAGGCAGAGAAACTGGTTCCTCACAAGTTCTATCTGGGAACCAATCTGGTCGAAGCGAAGCGACGAAATGTGCGGCTAGAAGAGTTGTGGGAAGTGATCGAATCCGACCATGAGAAGTTTGGCTGGGCACTCGAATGGAACTCACTCACGCTGATGATTGGGCGGGAAATTGCCAAAGGCAACTATCGGATCGTCGTTCCCCGCAAACGGAATCCGCCTGACAGTTACGCTGGTTACATTAACCGGCTCCAAAACTCATTCCACATGGTCTCGTTCGTTCCCGAACCCGATGAGGAGCAGACATACCGTTTCGGTGCAGAGATGGCGCGCACGCAGGGCATGAACGGGATGAAGCGGCGGCTCCGTGAATTTCGAGTCGATCAGGAAAGACGCCTGGTCAAATCTGGAGCAATCACTGCCAACGACATTTGCTCAGGCGAAGATACGCTCCACGAGGCGTTTGATGATTATATCGAACACGTCAGAGCGGAAGCCGTCCTGCCGGGTACAGACACACTCTCGGACTACGGCCATGCCAAAATTCAGAACGTCGCTCGGCTCAAGGAAAAGCACGGAAACGCGGCTCTCGGGACTATCGGCACATTCGACGCGGTGCAGGCGATGATTGATGTGTGGCGTGGTC
>JASMGX010000121.1 GCA_030751095.1 Pirellulales bacterium
CGAGCAGCCTCTCGTTTGGCTTCGAGTGATGAGGATTGGAAAGAAGAAGATCCCAACTTGCCCAGGAGCCCCTGGGGGTTCACGACAGACCCCGCGCAGGGAATTGGTTTTCGCCTTGTTGAGCCGCTTGCGGTGCCGGACAAGCAGACGAAAGAAAAAGTCTGGGAGATTGATGCCGATCCTGTCCGTTGGGATGTCGAGGATCGCCTCGAGGAAGGTCGAGGCGTAAAAGATAATATCCATCCAGCGCTTCCCCGAGTCATTGAGCAGTTGGAAAAATTGGAGTCAGGTTCTGGAAAGTAACAGGAAATGTCTGGTCCTCAGAACCCATCGGTGACAGACTTACCAGCTCATAACAACAACTTGAGGGAATGAAATGGATATGCAGAACAGCATGACGCGCCGCACATGGTTTTGTTCTGCTTCCGGTGGGACGGCGGGTTTGCTTCTCAGTGGTCTGGCTGCTGATCGATGTATGGCGGCACCGGAGAAAAAGCCACTCTATAAAATATCATGCACCGAATATTCGCTGCATCGCATGCTCGCAAAGGGTGCGCTCAACAACCTTGATTTTGCCCCTTTCGTCCGCACTGAGTTCTCGCTCCGAGCGGTTGAATACTGGAACCGTCCCTTTAACGATAAGGCAGAAGATAAAACGTACCTTGCCGAGATGCGCAAGCGTGCAGATGATGCGGGTGTTGAGGCGACGGTGATTCTTGTGGATGGTGCTGGGCACCTTGGTGATCCGGATGCGAAGCTCCGCAATGAAGCGGTGGATCGGCATAAAAAGTGGGTGCACTGTGCCGCGCAACTCGGTTGCCACTCCATCCGCGTTAACGCACATTCGAAAGGCAGCTACGATGAGCAACTGCGATTGGCTGCCGAGGGTTTGACGAAATTATCCGACTATGCAGCACCGGTTGGTATCAACGTGTTGGTCGAAAATCATGGTGGCTTCTCTTCAGACGGCGGCTGGCTGGCTTCGGTGATGCAGCGAGTCAACAAAATGAATTGTGGCACACTGCCGGACTTTGGTAATTTTGGTGCCTACAATCGCTATCTTGGCGTCAAGCAGTTGATGCCCTATGCCAAGTGCGTGAGCGCCAAGAGCAACCATTTTGACGCTGCTGGTAACGAGACGGGAACCGACTACCTCCGCATGATGAAAATCGTTGTCGCTGCCGACTATCACGGCTACGTAGGTATCGAATATGAGGGCGACAAGCTCACGGAAGTCGAGGGCGTTAAGGCGACGCAGCGGCTTCTCGAGCGGGTCCGCCACTCTCTTGCTACTGCGTCGTAGCAGGCATTTGGCACCTGAGAGACTATGCGTCTGGAGTCTGAGAGACTATGCGTCTCGGCTTTGCTAGGGCTGCTTTGTTAAGGCTTCTGCTCGGCGAGATAATTCACGCCGTCGATGATCAGATTTTGGTACGGCCCTTTGGTCCAGTCGTTCACATCGTGACCTACGGTGAGTCCAAGAACTTCTGATTTGCCCTGCGGGCAGGTCCACATCACGACAAAGTCATCTTTTCCCTGCACGCCGCGAAGGAGTGGCACGACCTGTTCGAGTTGATAAACGTTGTTGTAGAGTTCGGAATTGCCAGTGGTGAACTCCTTGGGAAATCTTCGAGTCGCCGGATGTTCTTTCACTTTTTGCATGCTGATAGGCGCACTTTTGCCGTGGACGGTACTGGCGATGCCGGTAAAATCTCCCCACACAGGGAATGGGCGATCGCCATGTTTTAGCCGCCATTGCTGGACAAGTTCCTCTTCAGCCTTCGCATTGCCGTGATAGTTCGGCCCCAAGTTGCCCGGTGTGCCGGTTTTGAAGGTGGGCCACCAACTGTGCAATGAACAGTGGATCAACATGGCCGGGACACCATGTTCCCGGGTTTGGGCGATCAAGTTGGCGGCGGCTTCGAGATCGCGAGAATATGCGAAACAAAAGTTATAAACGATGGCATCGAATCCCTTGCCAAAATCAGGGCGGCGGAGTTTCTCGATCTGCGCTTCATGTTCCCCGGTCATCACCGTCAAATCCCAGCCCGCCCGCTTGGCAAGTTGTCGGAAGATTGCTAGTTGCGGTGTGTATTTGTGATACGTTCCCGGTTCGTGGGTAAAGTAGAGAATTTTTTTGGGCCGATTATCTTCACCCGCCACATTATCTTCATCTGCCATAGCGATGGACGATATAGCGATGGACGTACCGATGATACTGTTGAGGCCAATCAAACAAAGCAGGATGCAGGGGATGCGAACAAGCACGGTCGTCTCCGAATGGATAGATGGATTGAAGTAGCTAATTGAGATCGTACCAGATGCAAAATTATTGTCGAGCTTGTTGTTGCATTCTCTTTAGGTAGGCCGCTTGCAGTGGTGCCTGGCAGGAGAGTAGCGCGTCGCGGTAATACTCCGGGTCATCATTCATCCATTTGATGATATTGATAACTTTCAGCGCTGCGCTGCTGTCTTCTTCGAGCATACTCCGAAGCTGTTTTCTCGCGGTCTGCTTATCCCCCAGGTTATAGATTGCCCAGGCGGCCATGGCGGCAACCTCATCGTCGGCATCGTCAATTGCTTTACGCAAGTCTGCCAGGTTGTCCCGGGCCTCCTCTCCGAGGAGAAAGAGTCCCACAACAGCCCAGTAGCGGATACCACGATCACTGTCCGAGAGCATGGCTACCAGCTTTTCTCGATTGTCTGGGGATTGCTGCAATGCAATCTCGGAAGCATCGAGCAATCGCTCAAGAGGATAAATCTTCTCGTTACGGACCATTTCATAGATGGTCGTTCCGTTCGATTCTGCGCGCCGGACCATTTCGGTTTCCGGAAGCAGTCCGGCATCAAAATGTTTTTGTTGCCAGCTTCGAAGCCGCTTCCGCATTTGCACGACTATTGTTTCGTGCATCGCGTCGTCGGCAAGATTGTGAACTGAATAGGGATCGTGCCAGGTGTCGTAGAGTTCTTCGGTTGGTTTTTTTCGAAAAAACCGTCCGGTGACCGCATCGGTCTCTCCGGCCTTGTGATGTGCCTCCCAGGCGCCGGCAGCCGGCGCCCGCCAGAGATAGGCGAGGTGCTGTCCGCGAGGCACGTAGGGCATTAGGTTGCGGATGTAGAGATAGCGTTTGTCCCGGACCGCACGACCACTGTCGTACCGTTCGTCCATGCGTCCGCGATAGGCCACCATGTATTCGCGTTCTGGCTCCGCTCTGGGCCCCAGAAAAATCCGCCCCTGCATCGTTGGGGGAATGTTGGCACCGGCCAGTGCAAGCCAGGTTTTTGGCATGTCGATAAAACTGACAATCTGTTCCACCGGCTCACCCGGTTGCTCTGCCGGATAGAGCGAGCGGAACTTTTCGGGGATGCGAACGATCAGGGGACAATGGATGCCGGTGTCAAACAGAAACCGTTTGCTACGGGGGAGCACGCCACCGTGATCGGAGTTGTAGATGACAATCGTATCATCTGCGAGTCCCGCAGCGGCGAGCGCGTCGAGAACATTTCCCACTAAGCTGTCCATGCGACGGACAGCATCCTGATACTTGGCGTAGTTTTTTCGGATCTCGGGTAGATCGGGATGGTAGGGGGCTAACTGGACACGGTCGGGGTCGTGCTTGGTGTCCTCGACCGATCCGTGGGCCCGACTTTCGTGCGATTCGGTGATATTAATTACCGCAAAGAAAGGCTGGTCCTTTTTCAGCTTTTCAAAATCGACATTTCCTGTCGCGTTGAGCGGGGTTGCATCCCAGCAGTCCCCATCGGAGCGACCACCGATGTTGTAATCGGTTTTATTGTGATTGAAACAGGTATAACCGGCTTTGTGGAGCATGTCGGGATAGTAGGGAATCTGGCGATGTGGAATCGCGTATCGGCTTCGCATGGGATGGGTTCCCGTCGATACCGCATGGACTCCTGTGATCCAGGTGCTCCGTTGTGGCGCACAGACCGGCGTTGTGGCAAAGCAATGCGTATAGCGAAAACCCTCCTTCGCCAGCTTATCAATCCGAGGCGTATCCGCATTGGGATTTCCATAACAGCCGACCCACTGGATGTTGTTGTCCTCGGAAGTAATCCAGAGGATGTTGGGTCGCTCGGGAATTGTCGCCGCGGGCAATAATCCCTGCCGGAGAAGTGTGGAGGCACTAAAACATAGGTACGCCACCAACAGCAGGCAGCCTACGATTTGCCGTGCCTTCGGCAAGGTAATCTCAGGGGTGGTGGGCAGGGGAGGGGTCATCGTCGGTGAGCCGCCCGGGGGGTGCAAGTTGCGACAGTTGCAGTCGCGCCAGCTTACTAAAACGCTCCCATTATCGGCTGCCTGTAGTGGTGCGTCAACCTTCGCCTCCTGCAGCTACTGTTGCAACGATTTCACGGCAACATCCACGTCCAGTGTTTCCTGGCTTTTGCCGCGCGACCGGCCACGAATGGGTGCAGCTTGGTTCGCATCCAAACCGGAAGCCAGTCGGATATAATTTTCATCTGGGCAACACCGATTCGTTGGATCAAAACCGACCCAGCCCAGGTCGGGTATAAAAACCTCAGCCCAGGCGTGAGTTAGTTCGTGGGGTGATAGGTTGTCACTGGCGAGCAGATAACCGCTAACATAGCGGGCAGGCAGGCCGATAACTCCGCAGGTTGCAATCAGCAAATGTGCGTAGTCCTGGCAGACGCCTTGCCCGCTCTCGAGGGCCTGAGCGGCTGTTGTCGTCGCAGTCGTACTGGCATATTTATACGTGATTGCCTCCGATATGCGGTGTGCCAGACGGTGGACTCGTTCGAGGGACTCCGATTCAGGAACGGCATCTACCGTCTCCCGGGCAAGGCCCCGAATGGATGCATTTGCAAGCGTGGTATGCGTTTTCTGTAGGTAGGCGGTGGGAGGAATCTTCTCTCGGTGATTCTTTAAGACGCCACCCGTATCGGTCGTTTCGACAATACCCCGGACAGCAATTTCGATAGAGTTTCTTTCGTTACGTGCATAGAGCGTTTGGACATGGTTGCCTGCGCCATCCGTAAACATCTGTCCAAACGTTGTTTTTTCCGATTCGATCGACCATTCGATTACCCGTAGCCCTGCATGCTCACTGGGAGTGAGCCTCATGCTCTGTGTGACCTGTCGCACGGGGCTTGCGTATGTGTAACGGGTGATATGAGAAACAGACAGTCGCATCAAAAACCACCTAGAAAATATGAGGTTCGCATTGTTTCACCGATCGAGGCAATTTGTCTCTTGAAATTGTTGAGAAATTCATGCAGCCCTTCATCAAAGATGCTGTCAATCGTACGGTTTTCGAGAGAGTTTTTCAGTTGGGCCATCAGATCCTGAGCCTCGGTTCGTTGTCCGAGAACAGTTTCTAATTGATCGAGGTGGCGGGATGCCCTGCTCAAACAGTGCAGTAATGATTTTGGACAGGCTACATTGAGGATCAAAAAGTGGGCTACCTTGTCGGGAGTTTGCAGTCCAGGGTACGCCCAGCGAAATGCGCGGTAGGCAGACATGGCTCGCAGCAGAGTACTCCACTGGTAGTGGTCCACCTCGCCACCCACGGCCGATGGCGTGGGTAAAAGAACGTAGTATTTCACATCCAGCAGGCGGGCTGTGTTATCCGCCCTCTCGATGAAATAGCCGAGGTTTAAAAAATCATATCCTTCGTCTTCGAGCTGGGTACTTTCGATTGCGCCCCGCAGCAGGCTCGCCTGTCGGGTGGTCCAGTCGCAGATTGTGGGCAGGTTAGCGGGCAGATACTTTTTTTGGGCCAGAGATTGCACTTCCTGGTAGACGGTATTGATGACATCCCATACCTGTGTTGTCAGGGCGGTACGCACGATTCTTGCGTTTTCGCGTGCATGGTGGATGCAGGAGGCAATCGATGAAGGGTTGTCCAAATCGTGGAACAGATACTGTTCAATAAACTGTTGCTTCGGCGGCCCGTATTTTCTCGCATATCCTTTTTCGGCCCCGGCAACCGAGAGGACACTGGCCCATTCACTCTGGTAGCCACTGCTCGTGCTGGGCATCAGGGCGATCCGATAGCCAACCTCTAGCAGGCGGGCGTTGAGTTCCGCCCGTTCCATGTGCCGACTCATCCAGTAGAGACATTGTGCGGTGCGGCTCAGCATTTCAATCTCCTATTCGACCAGCACCCAGGTATCTTTCACACCGCCACCTTGAGATGAATTGACCACCAACGAACCCTCTTTGAGTGCGACGCGAGTCAATCCACCCGGACAAACATAGGTTGTTTTTCCCACCAGACAAAATGGCCGCAGATCGACATGTCGCGGGACCAACTGTTCCTCGACATATGTGGGGGAGGTGGAGAGTGCGAGTGTGGGTTGGGCGATAAAATCGTGGGGCTCGGCACGCAGCTGTTGCGCAAAATCTTCAATTTGTTTTTTCGTCGAGGCAGGGCCGACCAACATGCCATATCCGCCTGAACCGTGAACTCGTTTGACTACCAGTTCTGCCATCTTGTCGAGGACGTGGGCCAAATCGTCCGGATTGCTGCACCTCCAGGTTGGTACATTGTTTAGGATGGGCTCTTCTCCAAGATAAAAATGGATCATCTCGGGCACATAGGTGTAAATCGCCTTATCATCCGCAACGCCAACACCGGGTGCCGAGCAGATTGAGATGCCCCCTGTCCGGTAGGCATTCATCAACCCCGGTACGCCGAGCATCGAATCAGAACGGAAACACAAAGGGTCGAGGAAAGCGTCATCGACCCGTCGGTAGAGTACATCGACCCGCTCAGGCCCTCGAATAGTTCGCATATAGACGAGGTCATCATCGACAAACAAATCCTCCCCTTCGACCAGTTCGATGCCCATCATGTCGGCCAGAAAACTGTGTTCGTAGTAGGCGCTGTTCATGCCACCCGGCGTGAGGATGGCAATCACCGGATCGCGGTCACATTTGGGAGGTGCGACGCTCGAGAGGGTGCGACGTAAAATCTCCGGATAATCCTCGATGGGCGCGACCCGGTTGGTTTGGAACAGGGAGGGAAACATCCGCATCATGATTTCCCGATTTTCCAGCATGTAGGAAACCCCTGAAGGGGTGCGGCAGTTGTCCTCAAGAACAAAAAATTCGTCGGCCCCCGTTCGAACGATATCCGTACCCACGATATGGGCAAAAACGTCTTGGAGTGGTTTGAAGCCGACCACCTCATGTTCGTAGGCTGGATTGCGGTAAACGAGTTGCGAAGGCATTTTCCCCGCCCGCACAATTTCGCCCGCATCGTAGACATCCATCAGAAAGGCGTTGAGTGCCCGCGCACGTTGTCGTACGCCACTCTCGATTTTTCGCCACTCCCGGGCAGTGAGGATGCGGGGGATCATGTCGAACGGAATCAGCCGTTCCGCATCGCTCTTGTCCCCATAGGTTACGAATGTGATACCGATCCGCCGGAAGAGCTTTTCAGCCTCGGAATGTTTGACGGCGACATGCTCCGATGGCATCGACCGAACCCACTCGATGACCTGCCGGTAGGGCTCGCGGACCTCCTCATTGGCGAACATTTCGTTAAAGAAGTGGTTTTCGTTCATTATATTTACAGCGAGCAGCACTCACTATTTCGATGTCGGGAGAAGAAAGCACAACCTGAGAAGATGAGGTCTATCTTGGCCTTTGCACTACCTTGTGAGCACTCCCTCGCGAGAGATGGCCCGCTACCACAAGCCGATTGCGAAAAGATTACTGTGGCAAGTATACAGCCCAGAGCAGCAGGCTCGAACCCCCGGCGCCTCTCGGAACGCCTGAGGGCGAATGAACCATTCCAGGATGGAGGAGGATCAAACCCCTTGGAAAATTGTAAAATGGACACCTTGATAAAAAGTCCGCCGGAGAGTTTTTCATGATCGCCGGCAATCACACGATTTTCTAGCGGTGGTTGACGATGTGCGATTGCTCATTGGTCGCAGCCGAAGATTCGGTACACTAATAGCGTTCTAGAAATCGACTGCCTTCCGGTTTCAGATTGGTCGGCGACGACTCCATTATCGTTGTCGTGATGTAGTAAAGGAGACAGAGATGTTCACAGGCAGAGATCCAAGTTCTTTTTCCGACGGCCTCGTCGCAAGTTCACTTACAAATTGGCTAAACCAACTCTCGAGCGGGAAGAGCTTCCACGTCTTCCTCTACCCGATCGTCATCGTAGGACTGATTCTCGTCCTCTGGCTGATTTATCTGGTATGCAGATTTCTGATTTTCAGGCCGATTGCTAAGAGCAAGTTCGCCTCGAAAAGTCTTGGTCTGACCCAAATTATGGAGAGTCGTGTACTCGGGAGTATGGCGAGCATCGTCGCTATCGTTGTGATCGATATCGGCATCGATTGGTTGCCAGATATCGATAAAGAATTTGTTGGCATGGCACACCGAGTGATCAGCTCGGTGTTTATTCTCATCGTCGCTCATATGATTGTCCGGATCGCCCGTCTTGCCGATACCTATTACTCCAGTTTGCCGTCGGTGAATCGCGATCATGCGTTCGGGGGATATGTAACCGTCATCTCTTTTCTTGTGTATATCATCGCGATCATCCTCGTCATCTCAGCCCTGATCGCAAAATCTCCCGTCTACTTCCTTACTGGACTCGGTGCGATGTCGGCGGTTCTCCTCCTCGTCTTTCGCGACACGCTCCTTTCAATGTTTGCGAACGTGATCGTTACTACCGGTGACCTTGTGCGTGTCGGCGATTGGATCACCGTAAACGGTGCAGACGCAGATGGATACGTGACCAAGGTTTCGTTGAACGTGGTGAAGGTTCAGAATTTCGACAAAACCATTACGAGTTTGCCGACCTACACCCTCGTCCAGAATTCGTTTGTCAACTGGCGGGGAATGTTCGAGTCCGGTGGCCGGCGGATTAAGCGGTCGATCTTACTGGATCAGCGATCGATCCGGGCGCTCGCAAAGAGTGAGTTAGATCAAGTTGCCCATATCCCGCTCATGGATGAGGCCCTAGCATTGGAAAAGCAGGCTGTTTCGGGAAACCCCGAGTGTGGCGATGGTCTGCGGATCACCAACAGTGGTCTCTTTCGTCAGTATATATTGGCCTATCTCCGGCAGCATCCGAAGATCCACCACACAGCGATGACCCTGTTGGTTCGCCAGTTACAACCAACGGCCAATGGTCTTCCGATCGAGTTGTATTGTTTTACCACCGACACGCGCTGGGCATTCTATGAGGACATTCAGGCGACCATTTTTGATCATCTATTCTCGATGCTTCCCGTCTTTGGCCTCCGCGTCTTCCAGACTGAGAGCGATTTTGCCGAATCGGAAACCACTTCAAGAAAGGTGGATTTAAAGTCCGATTCGTTTGTCCCTTTTGAAAGTACGCCGGATTAACCCGATTCGCCGTTGCAGAGTCCTAGCTGGTTTTAGAATCGGCGATGGATCTAGAACAATCGCATAATCGGACTCTTATCGTTCAGGTATCTCTGATGCGAGCTGTCGTAGCCGCAGATCTTTGAATTCAACAACCATGTCTTTGTCGTGAATTTGAAGTGCGATTGCCCCCCGTTCGAGTCGTCCTTCTCGAGCATTGTCGGTAAATTCGGAAGCCAGTTTCCCATTAATGAAAAACTGAAAGTGGTCTCCTCGGGCGACGATACGCACATCATTCCACCCGTGGGAATGCAAATCGGCAAGCGACAGCGCATCGGGAATAGTGGTCTTTTGCAAATCGCCGTCGGGGCCAATTGTCAGGCGACTGCCTCGGGGACAGGGTGGTTCGCTCCGTTTGGCGAAGTGAAAATCCCACGCGCCGAGGATATGGCGACCGATGCCGATATGTCCCAGGTCGGCGTGATACCCTTCGAGTGGTCGCTTGCCGGACGGGTCAGGCCGGCTTCGGACCTCGATTCCTGAGTTGCCGCGACCCGGCAGGCGGTAGCGGAGCCTAAGCTCAAAATTTCTCAGCTGTTTATCTTTCCAGACCAGATACGACAACCGGTTGGCACTGCCACGACCTACGATGGCCCCATTTTGCACCGTCCAGTCCGATACACTCTCTTTCGGCATTGCCTGCCAGCCGGTAAGCGTATGGCCATCGAATAACGTCTGCCATCCGTCGCTATCCGGCTGCGGGTCTCGGGCCAATGGTTGTTGGCCAAAACCTGTCGGTTGCAAAGAACCGGCGAGGCCGAAAAACAGAAACAGGGCAATTAACCATTGGCGAACGGGCATTGCGTGAACCTCTGAAAATCGATCTTGGAGTGCAGATAGTATCAGGTCATTGTACAACTGCTGCGAATCACCACAGAGAGACAGATCGCGTCGAGAAGTGGATGTTGTTCCATGTTTGGGATTCTAACGTCAACGTTTGGGTGCGTCTAACCCTCGGAGAATCATCCCTATCAATCCTTGTTGTTTGCGCCCGGGGATAATTCGCTCCAGAGCGTTCATATTAGATACCCGTGAAATAGCGTAGAATAGATCCGTAGAAGCGA
>JASMGX010000122.1 GCA_030751095.1 Pirellulales bacterium
GTGACGGTTCGCTGCAGTTTGCAGGGCCATCTCAAATCGCTCGCGATCCAACGGTCCATTAAACTTCAGCCGCACAAAGCAATTCATGGGATAAGCAGAACGGTCATCCCCTAACATGTATTCCTCGAATGCGGAAAGCCTTAGCGGAAAAATCATGGCGAACCAATTCGATGTATCGAGGCCAGCGAGAGACCGGCTACCCTGACAGTCATGAGAGACTTTTGTAAATGAAATATAAGGCCAGAATACCCTTAGGAGGTTTGATTGCCAATAACGCAATTTCGCTAGAGGCAGAGTGGTACCCTAAGTCAATGGCCGTTCCCCTTAGAAGGGCCTGCCGTGCATGGCTGGACTCCCAGTAGATTCGGCGAATTGAAACGCCGGATTTCTCAAATAGAAGGCCGGCAGGAACGTCTGCTCAGCATCCGCGTGGACGACGAGTTTGAACGAAAAACGTGCTCGCGAAAGGACGGCGATCTGCACAACGGATTGTGCAGTTGACTCGGAAAATCGAAAACGGCGATCAGAATCAGAGCCACAATAGCGAAATCGCTGAGAGAGCGTTTGAACTTTCACAAACGCCACGTCAGAAATGCCTTACAGCCAACGTGCAGTCAAAACGCCAGTTACTGGATATCGCCTGTTTGAACTTTTCGCTCGATGGCGCAAACTTAGTACCCACAATAAGAAAACCGAGCGACATGTTCGCTCTTTGCGAGTGTGCCGGCTGTCGGCATCGGCCGTGCGGGGGCCCTTGTGGTGATAGAGGGTGGTGACGGTGCCGCGAGGCAAGCTGCAATCCTCCTTTTGGATCGGCTCGCGCCGGCTACCGTTACGGAGTTGCGTTCTTCATCGGACTGATTGCACGGATCGTGCGATCGATAAGCCTTCGATGTTGCAACCCGCTTCTCTTTACGAAAATGCGTTGGTACGCCCTCAGCTGAGCAGCATGAAGAACATGCCACCAATGACCGCCCACAAGACTAAGTCGAAGAAGAAGGAAAACATCGTTTTCATAATGGATGGATCTTTCGCCAGTTAGCGATGTTGTCGGTAATGGAGTTGTACTCAAAGGTAGGTTGCTTCCCCGTGGCGTCAAATCTTTTATTTTTTTGGCTTTGCAGCGTCGTCTCGATGTGGTGAGCTGGCAGCACGTGTTGCATTTTTACAACATCTTGGCCGCAATTGTTTGGGAGGGATCGCCAAACTGGTCCCCGATGTCCAGAAGAACGGGGGAGAATACGATTTATGGGGATGCTATGAATGGCTGCACCTGAGTCCCGTCATGAAAAAAGACGCGATCCCGCCCTGCCCGCTTGGCAGCGTAGAGGGCCGCATCGGCCCGCCCGATCAACTCGTGCGCCGTTTCGCCCTGCCGCGCCGTCGCGAGGCCGATGCTCACTGTCAGCGGTGTCTCTTTTTCGGCGCCGAGTTGCTTCGCTGCAAAAGATTCGCGAAGTTGCTCTGCCGCTACGGCACCATCGCACAGTTCAGTGGCGCGGAGTACAACCACAAACTCCTCACCACCATACCGGCAGGTCAGAGCGCAGGCGGGCGCGCTTTTTTCCAGTTCAGCGGCGGCACGCTTGAGTACCTCGTCTCCTATCAGATGGCCGTGCGTGTCATTTATCTGTTTAAAATCATCCAAATCGGCCAACAGCAATACAACGTTGCCGGTTTCCGAAGCGAGAGTAGCCTCGAGCACACGGCGATTGGCCAAGCCGGTGAGCGGGTCGAATTGCGTCAGGAAGTGATCGATGCGGTTGGTTCGTAAAGACTGGCAGATCGCAAACGATGCCAGGAATAGGCCAAGGAGACCGATGAGGAGATACGCCGGTCCGACCCGATTACCGTATTCCGGCAGTGCGCCGCAGAAGAGCAAGACAATGCTCACACCGGCCAAGGCCGTCGCCAGCGGGATTGGACGCTGCATTTGCATCTTGAGCCTGCCTATGCCGCAATGGGGCGATTAGCCGCAACTATTTTTTATGTTCATCTGCGTACTCTTTGAAGAGTCCCGCTACATCGGCGTCATCAACATCTCCTCGGTGGAAGACGAACCGGTAGCGGAGCGTAAGCTCGCCACCGTCCGGGATGACATACTCTCCGGTACCTTTCTCCGCGCCGAGGAAGTCGTGCGCACCGAACGGGTTTGCAGTGATGAGACCATACGCTCGCGCGTGCCATGTGGTGGGATGCCGCAGGTTGCGCGGAGAGTCGAAAATTGCGATGCCTACCTTCTCACCTTCGATCGTGCCGGAGTAATCGACCCAGCGCGCCGGCTTGCCCCAGATCTCTTTTCCAGTTATTCCCTCGCTATTGGTTGCCTTGCCCAACCGGTCGAGGTTGCCCATCGACGGATGTTTTTCGAGCCTGAGGTCCGGATGGGTGCGAATGGCCATCAGCCCCTCTTTGGTGTCGCCCAGTTTAACCGCGCCATGCGTTGCGCGGAGGGTTGTTGCAATATCAATTGCCCGGGCATTCGGAACGTCCGGAAACGAAAGGACCGTTGTGTCGGAGCAGACCGGCTCACCATCTCCGCCTATCCAGAGGTTGTCCGAGACGATCATCGGTCGACCATCTTTACCTTTTGCGAGTCTCACCCGTTGGTTTTTGATATTGCCGGTTTCGTGCCAGAAGTGTCGACCGTTAACATCGTCGTGCGCAAACCAGATCGACTTGTGGTGTGGATGGTCTTTTGCCTCTCCGGGAACCCCATCGGCGATGGGCCACGATCGGGTCATCGGTACCCCGCCGGGTCCAAGGACCGGGTAGAGGATCGGTTTTTTGTGGCTTTGGTAGTCGTACTCGGTGAATATGTTGCCATCGATCATTACCTGGATCTTGCCGTCGCGCGGATTGAGGGAAATCGTGTTTTCGTCCTCTCCGGCCCCGAGGACAGATGGACAAAGGGCAATCGTAAACGAGGCGAGCGTTATGGCATGTAAAACAACAGAAAAAGGAACCACCGGAAAATCCTCCATAGCGGGACAATGCGTACTCCTCGACAGTATATCAAACCGGACATTCTCTCGCAGTCCGCCGTCGGATGGCATGCAAATCAAATGGAAGTACACTAGACTGCTCGAAGAAACAATTTCCGGTATGTGGATCCAACCATGCAGGAGCTGATCCTGGTAAACGAAGCGGACGAGGTACTCGGGTACGCGGATAAACTCGCTGCCCATATGGGTGCCGGTTCTTTACATCGGGCATTTTCCGTTTTTATTTTCAATGCCGCAGGTGAAATGCTGCTGCAGCGTCGTGCCGAGGATAAGTACCATTTTCCCGGAAAGTGGACCAACGCCTGCTGCGGCCACCCGGTTCGCAACGAAACAACCTGCGACGCTGCGGAGCGAAGGCTTGGCGAAGAAATGGGTTTGCAGGTCCCGCTCCGCGAAGTGTTCTCGTTTATCTACCGCGCAGAAGATGCCCAGACAGGCCTGGTCGAACACGAACTGGATCACGTGCTGCTCGGTGAGACGGACGAGCATCCGCGGATAAATACCGCCGAGGTGGCCGAATGGCGATGGATCTCCTCCGCCCGGTTGCAGCAGGAACTGGGAAATGACCCGCACCGTTACACCCCCTGGTTTCCGCTTGCGATTGAAAAACTTTTCGCCCAGGGGCTGATCGAACCGATTTGAATCGGGGTTTATGTGGCGGCGCAGGCGACGGGGCGGTTGCGGTAGAGCAGCCAGAGTGAAAGCAGCAGTGTCGCGCCCAATATGCCTTGCGCGATGACGAAGAGTGAGTAGTACTGCATGCCAAGCGAGAGCAAGCCCGACATTCCGTAGCTTCCAATTGCCAGGCCGAGGCCAAAGCCGAGCGTCAACAGTCCCCAGTCGTGCGGGTGTCGTGCTCGGCCGGATAATTCGGCGGTTTGCATTGAAGAGAGTGCAACGCAGCAGAGCAGGAAGAAACCGATCATGAAAGCAGAGATGGTGATGACCGTTACGCTCTCGGTCACCAGCACCATCCCTACAGCCACCGTCCCGAGTAAATAATTGGCTGCAAGGCTCAGCGGTGTTCCGAGAAGGCGAGCGATGACGCCGCTGGTTAATGCTCCGATCAAACTGCCAAAACCAACCAGACTAAAAATCGCGCTGCTTTCACCTGCAGAGGTGCCGAACTCTCGATGCAGGTAGTCGGTCAGAAACAGCATGTGGGGCGTGATTCCGATCGACGTAAGAAAATAGGCGACTCCGACCAACAGCAACGATAGCCCGACCCCTTTCTCGAGTGGCTCCGTCGTCTGGTTCTGCTTTTGTGCCGTGGGGGGAGGTGCTGAGCCGGTTAGTGGCCAAGCGATCAGGGCAGAAAGGACCGTGAGTGCTGCCTCGAAAAGCCATCCGGCCCTAACCGACCAGACGAGAAAAGTTGGAAGTAGCAGGCAGACCAGCACGATCGAGCCCCCGGCACCGGCAAAGACGACACCGATTGAGATTTTTTTCCAGCGATCAGGGATATGTGGCAGAACGACCGAGGGCGTGTGGATGACCAGTGATGCCCCCGCCAAACCGGTCACCGCCCGTCCGAGTGCCAGCCAAGCGAACCCAAGGTTCCAAGCGGACATTGTCTCTCCGAACACGGCTACCAGCAGCGAGATCCGCAACAGTCTCCGCACGCCTAGCGTGGCGGGTAAAAAAAGTGCAGCGAGACAGCCAATCAGATAACCGAGACAACTGAAGCCTCCCAGGTAGCCGGCTCCCGCCTTGTCGACCCAGCCCGCATCGATCATCGACGGGATCAGTGGCGTGTAGGCATAGCGGCAGAGACAAAGCCCGATGCCGATCAGGCTAAAGCCGGCAAGCGTAGCGTACAGTGGATGGTGTTTCATGATGCGCTAACTTTTCTGCTCGCTCGGTTGGTTTGACGGTGAGGTGGACGGTGCGTCAAATTCATCTATTTTGTCGACCATTTCAAGTCGGCAGTAAAGTTATGCAGCAGATGGGGCTATACAATCGCCGTCTCTAGAAATGTTTGGATGGATTGTTGGCGATCAGAGAAGCGGAATAGATGCTACATTAAAGCTTTCGCGTAGAAAAAAAGTCTTTTAAGTCTCCACAACGCCCGGGAGAGACGCTATAATCGGACGCGGATGTCCAGATAATCGGATATGTATGTCCAATGGTCCGATCACCTGTAGATTTTGTCTTTCGCATGTTGGCGCGGGCTGAGTGAAGGATCGGCCCGGCATGCATCGCATGTCCGATCAAGTGCGGGAGTGGGGAGTTATCATGGCAGTAGGAAGAACCCCGAGTTACGCTCATTTAATCGTCGAGCAAGGTTGGAACGATTACACGCGTAAAGAACACGAAACCTGGAAGATCCTCTACGATCGCCAGCTAGAAGTGCTTGCGCCGCGTGCCTGTCCGGCATATCTTGAGGCGCACAAGACACTTGGATTCAATGCGACACAGATCCCCGACTTTCATGAAGTGAACGAGCGTTTGCGTTCCCTGACAGGCTGGGAAGTGGTGGCGACTTCGGGACTGGTCAAGAGCAAGGCATTTTTCGATATGCTCGTGGACCGCAAATTTCCCTCGGGGAATTTCATTCGCCGTCGCGACCAACTCGATTATCTGGAAGAGCCAGATATTTTTCATGACCTGTTCGGCCATATTCCGTTACTTACCAATCAGGCCTATGCCGACTACATGTTCGAATATGGAAAGGGTGGCGCCAGAGCCATCAAATATAAAACGACCAAAAATTTGGCCCGTTTGAACTGGTGGACGATCGAATTTGGTTTGATCAAGACCGAGGTGGGGCTGAGAATTTACGGTGCGGGTCTCTGCTCCTCCTTTGGTGAAGCCCAGTATTGCATTGACGATCCTTCGGCCCATCATCTCCAGTTCGACCTGGATCGTTGCATGCGGACCAGCGTCTACATCAACGATTTCCAGCCGGTGTACTTTGTCATTGACAGCTTTGAGAGCCTCTTTGAACAGGCGGTCAACACCGATTTCAGTCCCATGTATGAGAGTTTCAAGGGGCTTGGCGAAAAGCAACTGGCGGCGGAATATCTTCCCTTCGATCTGTTTGCGGGAGATAGTGTGCTCCGGCAGGGGACGCAAGCCTACATCGATCCAAAACGCCAGTTGCTCGAATCGGAAATCAGTATTTGATCTGATTTCTCGGCCCTGCCTTCGCGTAGGGTAGCCGGTTCTGCTCGGGAGTGTTGCCGGTTGTCGTTTCAGCTTACCTCTCGATCAGTTTGCGCAATGCCCTTAAATTTGCTTTGTCCCAGGTCGAATTGCCCCGCGGGCCCTTGGGGGTTTCCAGGTACATCGGGATCTTTTTAAACCGTCGGTCGTTGACCAGATGCCGGAATGGCGCAAGGCCTAGGTGGCCTTTACCGATGTTTTCGTGCCGATCCACCCGGGAGCCGAGCGGTGTCTTGCTGTCGTTCAGGTGGAATGCGAGAACTTTTTTAAGGCCTACCGCCCGGTCCAACTTCTGCATCGTTGCCCGATATTCTTTTTCGGCCTCCATCGCGTAGCCGGCCGCAAACACATGGCAGGTGTCAAAACAGATGCCGACGATGTCGGGGTTTTTGACTTTTTCGAGGATTGCGCCGAGCTGTTCGAACTGCCAGCCGAGGTTCGAGCCCTGCCCGGCAGTCGTCTCGAGCAG
Organism: Pirellulales bacterium; assembly: GCA_030751095.1. Taxonomy (GTDB): domain Bacteria; phylum Planctomycetota; class Planctomycetia; order Pirellulales; family UBA7805; genus UBA7805. The sequence goes on from JASMGX010000122.1 coordinate 6,640, forward strand.
AATCTCTGCGGAGAGCTTTTTCGTCTGCCGGTGGACTTCATCGATCCCGCGGGCAATCTGCTTGATTCCGGCCGCTTCGCTGCTGCTGGTGTAGGCCCCGGGGTGCGCAACCACGTAGGGAATTTGCAGTCTCGAGGCGCGATCGAGTTCCACTACCAGGGCATCGACCGATTTTTTCCAGAGTATCGCCTCCGGGCTGGCCAGATTGATCAGATAAGAATCGTGAGAGATCGGGTGGGTAATGCCTAACCGGGTGAGGGTCTCGGAAAAACGCTCGATATCCTCGTTAACGAGCGGTTTGGCCCGCCACTGATTGTTGTTTTTCGTGAATATTTGCACACAGTCGCAACCTTCACTCGCCGCCGCCTCGACTGCCCGAAAATAGCCCCCGGCAATCGACATGTGAGCACCAAGAATAGACATATTAAAGTCCGTTATTTTTTAGTTGGAAACAGGCTGTGATGTTCCATTTGCTTGCCGAATGATACCCAATGTGGCTAAAATGCGCCGGAGGGGTCAGTTTGGGGTAATGGCCAAACTTCTGTTTCCGGTAACGTGGCGATGGTAGCAAGAGATCATCATGTCGGAATTTGGAATGACTGAATGGATTGTTGCCGGCTTTCTTTTTTTGCTGGCAGCGGCCGCACTCATCCGCGGATATCTGGTTTTGCGATTCCATCGTCACATGAAGCACGCGAAGAAGATTTTTCGCCATCATCGGGAGCATCTGGAAGCTAAATTCTTTGACATAGCCGCCAGCAGTGGAAAACCTCGCGGGCTGAAGTGGGTGGACTGCGATTTTTCGGATGCTGTCTGCCATGCCCGCGACCGCGAAGACGGTACGCTGCTTGCTCTGGTTGCCGTGAAAATTGGTTTTGAAGCTATCGAAGAGGATCTCCTGGAGGATGTGGATGCGGTCAACGAAGTGCGTGTGGCGACAGCAGTGTTTCATTTTGAAGAGAATCGCTGGGTGACCCGAGGTCGCGCGCTCTTTAATCTAGACCCCTTCGAGGCGATTGACAGACTGCACGAGGTCATGGAAAAGACAAACGATTGATTCGAGATGACTGCAGTGTTGGTGGGCATCGTCGATCGGTTGGCCTCCGCAAGAACGAAGTGGTTTAAGGCGAGGCCGTCTTGTCCGCTGCTGTTACGATCGGGCCAGCAAATTTCTCAAAACCGTTTGGAGGATTCCGCCGTTGCGGTAGTACTCCAGTTCGACCGGCGTGTCGATTCGAGCGCGGACCTCAAACGATTTTGCATTGCCCTGTTGATCGGTTGCCGTGACCTCAATCCGTGCTCCGGGCTGCAGAGAATCATCAAGACCGGCCAGATCGAAGGTTTCCTCGCCACTTAGGCCGAGGCTCTGCCAACCGCTTCCATCGACAAATTCCAGGGGCAGAACCCCCATGCCGACGAGATTGCTGCGATGGATTCGTTCGTAGCTAGTGGCGATCACTGCGCGGACTCCCAGAAGGTAGGTGCCTTTCGCCGCCCAGTCGCGGCTGCTGCCGGTACCGTATTCTGCGCCTGCGAGTACCACCAGCGGTACGTCGCGTTTGCGATACTCCATCGCCGCATCAAAGACACTCATCACTTCCCCTTCCGGGAGCAGGCGGGTGACGCCCCCTTCGGTGCCAGGGGCGAGCTGGTTGCGGATGCGAATGTTGGCAAACGTGCCGCGGGTCATCACCCGGTCGTTCCCGCGTCGCGAACCGTAGCTATTAAAATCGCGAACCGCCACTCCCTGCTCAAGTAAATAACGTCCTGCCGGCGATTCAGCCGCAATTGCCCCGGCCGGTGAGATGTGATCGGTCGTGACCGAGTCACCGAGCAGTAAAAGCACGCACGCGCCGGTGATCGGCATGATCGGCTTCGGTTCAGGCGGCAGATCGAGAAGAAACGGGGGTTCCTGCACGTAGGTGCTCTCTCTGTTCCAGACAAACAGCGATCCCCCACCCTGCTCCATGGCATTCCACTGCGGGTTGGACGTAAAGACATCGGCATATTGAGTGCGGAACATTTCGGGACTCACGCTCTGAAGCGCCGCGTCGATCGACGCCTGATCGGGCCAGATATCGGCCAGAAAAACAGCTGCTCCGTCGCTCCCCTCTCCGATGGGCTCGCTCGTTAAGTCCACGGCGGTCGAACCGGCCAGTGCGTAGGCGACCACCAGCGGCGGACTGGCCAGATAATTGGCTTTGACCAGTGGATTCACCCGACCTTCAAAATTCCGGTTGCCGCTCAGAACGGCCGAGGCGATCAGGTCTCCCTGCTGGAGGGCCGCTGCGACCGGTTCGGGCAGCGGGCCGCTGTTGCCGATGCAGGTCGTGCAGCCGTAACCGACGGTGTAAAAGCCGATTTTTTCGAGCGCATCGGTCAACCCCGACGCATTGAGGTAATCGGTCACGACGCGCGAACCGGGTGCGAGGCTCGTCTTCACATAGCTCGGCACCGAAAGCCCGCGGGCCACCGCATTTTTGGCGAGCAGGCCGGCAGCAACCATGACACTCGGATTCGAGGTATTGGTACAACTGGTGATCGCCGCAATCACCACTGCCCCATGCGTGATGTCGGTCGTGTCGCCATTGGCCTCGATGTGCGCGGTTTTGTCGATCGCCACCTCGTCGAGCGCAAAGCCGCGTTCACTAACAGGTGCCCGCAGCGCGGCGGCGAATGATTGTTTCATTGCATCGAGAGGCACGCGGTCCTGAGGCCGCTTGGGGCCAGCCAGAGAGGGAGTCACTTCACCGAGATCAAATTGCAATCGCCGCGTGAACTCGGGGTTGGAATCACTGTGGCGGAAGAGGTGATTTTCTTGGGTGTACCGCTCGACCAATTCGACCTGTGCCGGATCGCGGCCTGTGAGGCGGAGATAGGAGAGCGTCACCGAGTCGATGGGGAAAAAGCCCATGGTGGCGCCATATTCGGGCGCCATATTGGCAATCGTGGCCCGGTCGGCCAGTGACATGGAGGCCATTCCATCGCCGAAAAACTCGACAAATTTACCGACCACTTTTTCGCGGCGTAAACGTTCTGTGACCGTGAGAACCAGATCGGTAGCCGTGGCTCCCGGAGGTAAGCTGCCGGTAAGCTCAACACCGATCACTTCGGGCAAAAGCATGTAGATCGGTTGGCCCAGCATGGCCGCCTCCGCTTCGATCCCCCCCACGCCCCAGCCCAACACGCCCAAGCCATTGATCATCGTCGTGTGGCTGTCGGTGCCGACGAGTGAATCGGGCACCGCGATCGGCCCCTTCTCATGAGGACGCAAAAAGACCCCACCCGCCAAATATTCCAGATTCACCTGATGCACGATCCCGACACCCGGCGGGACCGCGCGAAAGTTATTGAAGGCTCCCTGTGCCCAATGCAGGAATTCGTAGCGTTCGCGATTGCGCGAGAATTCGAGTTCGACGTTGATCTCCAAGGCATCGGGCGAATCGAATCGGTCGACTTGCACGCTGTGATCGATCACCAGATCGACAGGAATCAACGGATTGATTTTATCGGGATCACCACCGAGTCGCTGCATGGCACTTCGCATGGCAGCCAGATCAACGACCACCGGAACTCCCGTAAAGTCCTGAAGAATAACCCGGGTCGGGAGGAATGGAATTTCTACACTGCCTGCGGTGGGACTCCAGCCAGCTAGATGTCGGACATCTTCTTCGCAA
>JASMGX010000123.1 GCA_030751095.1 Pirellulales bacterium
GGCGCATCTTACGCAGCGCACTTCTCGGTAAAGCCGCCATATCACGACCGTGGTAATGAACCTCGCCACCGGTCGGTTCGATGAGACGGAGAATGGCACGTCCCGTCGTTGTTTTGCCACACCCCGATTCGCCGACCAGCCCCAGAGTCTGTCCCCGGTAGACCGTTAAATCAATACCATCCACTGCCTTTATGGTACCGACGACCCGTTGAAACAGTCCCCGTCGCACCGGGAAATACACCTTCAAATCCCGGACCTCCAACAGTGGCTCTGTTCCCTCCGGAAGGACCATCGCATCGATCTTTGCGTCGGCACCTTCTGGCGATTGGGCAGCAGGAATCGATCGACTCCCCGGATGGAGCAGTCGCCCACGACCGGTCGTCATCAGTTGTTGCATCTTTGCATCATCGACTCGCTTCTCCATCAGCTCCCGACGGCCATCGGGCCCTCGAATCTCCATAAAATCACTTATGGTGGGCAGACGTCTGTAGGGTGTATCGAGCCGAGGCCGACAAGCCAGCAACCCTTTCGTGTAGGCATGCTGTGGTGCGGAAAAAATCTGCTCGACATCCCCATACTCCACCACCTTCCCCTGGAACATAACGGCAACGTCATCCGCGATCTCAGCGATCACTCCAAGGTCATGTGTAATAAACATAATCGACATGCCCCGCTTGTCGCGCAACTGGCGGATCATATCAAGGATTTGCTTTTGGATGGTTACATCCAATGCCGTTGTGGGCTCATCGGCAATCAATATTTTTGGATTGCAGCACAGCGCCATCGCAATCATCACTCGCTGCCGTTGACCTCCGGACATCTGATGTGGATAGTCATCCACCCGCGACTCCGGATCGGGAATACCGACCTCGTCGAAGAGTGCGATTGTCTGTTGGCGAGCCTCTGCGGGCGAAACTTTTTGATGAAGCATAATCGCTTCGACCACTTGGCTTCCCGTAGTAAAGACCGGATTGAGAGAGGTCATTGGCTCCTGAAAGATCATACTGATATTGCCACCGCGAATCTTTCGCATCTCGCGTTCCGGCAATCCCACCATATCGCGACCGAGAAAAGCAATGCGGCCGCTTTCAATTCTGGCACTACCGGCGAGCAATCCCATAATCGAAAGGGAGGTGACTGATTTGCCCGACCCCGACTCACCGACAATCCCCAAGGTATGCCCCTCTTCAAGACGAAGCGAAATGTCATCCACGGCCTTCACCACACCTTCATCGGTGTGGAAATAGGTCCGCAAATCTTGAATATCGAGCAGGTTCGTCGTCGGAATGGCGTTTGTCACAGGTAATCTCTGCTGAGAATCTCAACGTTTGAAGGAGGACACAATGAACTCGATTCTAAAAACAGTTGTATCATTCTAGGGCTAATGCTTTGATGCTTTGAGCGTCGGGTCGGTCGCCTGCTGGATCCCTTCCCCAATCAGGTTGTAGGCCAGGACTGTGAGAAAAATAGCCGCTCCGGGGAAAACGATCAGCCACCACATTTGTAAATTTTCCTTGCCCTCGTTAAGAAGCCTCCCCCAGCTGGTTTTGTCTGGCGCACCGATCCCGAGAAAACCAAGTGTGGTCTCCAAAAGAATTGCTGCGGCAATGCCGAACGTGATGGGAACGATCACCGGCGCAAGCGCGTTGGGCAAAATGTGACGGAACATCAGGCGCGGCCAGCGAAAACCCAACGCGCGTGCGGCAGTTACATACTCCAACTGTCGCAATTTCAGAAATTCGGCGCGGGCCAGCCGAGCGATACCGGTCCAGCCAAAGACACCAATCACCACCATCAGATGCCAGATCGTCGGTTTTTCGATAATGGAAATGAGCGCGAGAATCAATACAAGCGTGGGGATACACATCATGACCTCGATGATTCGGGACAGCAGCCAGTCGATCCAACCACCAAAAAAACCGGCCGCAGAACCAATCACGATACCGATCACAGCTGCGATGCCTGTGGAAACAAAGCCAATAAGCAGCGCAATCCGGGTCCCATGGATCATCTTGGCAAACACATCCTCACCGAGGTCATTGGTACCAAAAAGATTGTGGCGATTCGGTCGCCCTGCTGACCCAATCGGATTGCCCGAAAAGTTTTCCCTCTCACCCGCGCGCACGCGCCGTAAAGGATCCTGATAAATCAGCGGCCATACCGCCCAACTCTGCGGATCTTTCTCCTTAAGCTTTTGCGGATAATTATAAATAACACCATCGGTGATAAAGATCGGATTCTCCCAACTCTCCAGAAAATATCCCATTGCCGGAAAGTAGGTCGTTCCCTTGTAGTGACAGACAAGCGGTTTGGTACCGACAATCGCCGGAGAAAAAACGCCCACAACAAACAGCATGCCTACAAATACCAAAGCGGTCATTGCCAATTTCTGTCTGCGGAAACGGCTCCAGGCCTCGGCCCAGAATCCTGGGGAACGACCCGCTTTTTCGCGCAACGTGCTTTCGAAGTTATTGGGAGCAACAGGCATAAGTATTTCGGACTTTTTCAGTCCGCCCACTTTCTGAGTACCCGCAATGTGGATACACAGTGACTTTTCATTGGTAGGAAATCCTCGGATCGACAACCGCGTACAAGACATCTGCCAGCAATTGGCCCAACAACGTGAGTGCCGAAAACATCAACGTCAGTCCCATGATCACCGGGTAGTCCCGCTGGGATAACGCCTGCAGATACAAAGTCCCCATTCCGGGCCAGTTAAAAATATATTCCAACACAACCGAACCCCCGATCAGCGCGGGCAGCGTAAGGCCAATCATGGTGACGTACGGAATCAAAGTGTTTCGGAAGGCATGGTGCAATAAGATCCGTACAGGACCAACACCCTTGGCTTTGGCTGTGCGGATGTAATCCTGCCTGACGACTTCTTCCATATTCGATTTGATAAATCGGCTGTAATAGGCAAGCGATCCGTACGTAAAACAGATCACCGGCAAAATCATATGTTTTGCAACATCCAGAATCTGTCCCATCGTACTTAACTGGCTGTAGTTACGACTGAACATCCCCGGCTCCAACTGGAAGGGTGTGCCGGCAAGATCTTTGTAGAAAAAAACCAACAGCAAAAGACCCGCGACAAATGTCGGCACTGCGTAGAGCATGTAGAGAAATGTACTGGTAATCCGCTCATCCAACCGACCGCTGCGCGCTGTACTGTAAAGCCCTAATGGCAGCGATAACAGGTAAGACAAAATCAGCGATGTCCCCGAGAGCAACAAGGTCCGGGGCACGCGCTCTCCAATCACCCTTGAAACAGGTTTTTTTTCTTTGATGGACCGTCCGAGGTCCCCCTGAAAAAGATTCGCTGTCCAAAGCCAATAGCCAACGTACCAGGGCTGGTCGAGATGGTACTGCCGCTCCAGCCGTTTCATTTCTGAAGAGCTGATCTGCTGGTCGAGGCTCATCTCCGCCAAATCGAGCGTCAGAGGTGTGCCCGGCATATGGCGGACCAATGCATACACTGCACAGGTAATCACCAGCAGCGTGCCAAATCCAAACACGATACGGCGGATGAGATAATGAAACATGCCGAAGTCTTAGTGCCCGGAAAGCATTGCGTCAACGTCGGACCTAGTAACTCGGCATCGGTTGGCAGAAATTTTCACAGGTTTTCAATGCCACTTAATGTTCTGCCGGCATCCACAGGCTTCCGAATCCGGGACCGTAGCCGAATACGCCCCGAGGGCTGAAATTGTAACCCCGCAGACGCTTGTTGAACCCGTGGTAGGCATTGCGATAGTAGAGCCACGTATAAGGCTGATCTCGCCAGAGAATCGCATGAATCGCAGCATAACAATCCCCCCGAGTCGGACGCTCTTGAGCCAGATTTTCATCGATGTTCAGATATTCGCGGGTATCCGGGTCCTGCCAGATTTTGAGCTCCTTCCACTGTTTGCGATGTTTCTTAAGTTTGCGACCCTCTTCGAACAATTCATCCACCATTGGATTTGCGTAACTCACAAAATTTCGCTGCTGCTCTGTACCCCAGATATTGTCGGACGTGTCGGGATCGGCTCCTGTTCCCCAACCGCCAAATGCAGCAACAAATTGCTTGTTGAACATCTTGTCCTGCAGTGTCGCCGACTCCAGCGGTTTGACATTGCAGGCGACTCCCACCAGTCGCAGATTTTGCTTGAGCAGTTCACAGAGATCAATCCGTTCTTTGGCGCTACGCACGATAATGGTGAATTCAAATTTCCGTCGCTTTCCATCAATCTCCTTGTCGCGATAGCCATCACCATCCGTATCGACCCAACCCGCTTCATCGAGCAATGTTCCAGCTTTTTCCAAATCTTGCGTTACTGGTTCAATGTTTACGCCGATGGCATTGTCATTTCCCGGATACCAACGCGAAGTTGGGTGGTACGTTCCGGTGCAGGGCTGGTCGAGACCCTTGCGATAGACTTTAAGCATCTCGGCGTGATCGAAGGCATACGTCATTGCCTGCCGGACACGCGGATCACTGAAATAGGGTGTATTGGCATTCCATTGAAATGAAAAACTGGTCCACTCCAATCCACGTGCTTTTGTGCAGCGCTTGTAAAAATCCTCTCCGCCCGTCTGATCGCTCCATTGTTGCGGTTCGAGATTCATTTCATCGATATCACCCGCTTCCAGGCTCAAAAGCCGAACGCTCGCTTCGGGAATAATCCGGAGGCGCACGGACTCAAAAAACGGCTTGTCCCGTACCTGTGAGCCCTTAAACATATAGGCCGATTCTCTCCGCTGGAGCACGATTTCCACCTGATCTCGCTTCACTACTTCAAAGCTACCGCCCGTAACGGGTGTTTCCTCAAGCTGGACGTGGTATTCACTATCAATGAGGGTAGGATCTTCAGCGATGGACTTCTCATAGACATGCTTGGGAATCACCGAGAAGTTGACGTTCCACACATTTGTCGCAAGCGGGTTGTTGTGAAAGAATACAACCGTCTGGTCGTCATACGCTTTAACATATTTGATCTCATCGGTACCGGTTCGCTGCGCTCGAATGGGCACACGTGAAGACATGATGACCCGGAAACTAAATTCAATATCGTGTGCGGTAATGGGGGTACCATCACTCCAAAGCAAATCATCACGCATGACGACCTTGTCGTAATAACCATCTTTGCTCGTCTGCCAAGAGACGACGGAATCGGAGGAGGCGAACGGCATAAATTTCCAGTCAAAGCCGAAAAGCCCAAAACCGGTCAATCCACTTACTTCAAACTCACTCATGCTGCTGGCCAGCAATGGATTCTGATTGTTGAGCGCCTGGGGCGTGGCACGGGTGATTTGCGCATTAAAGTCGACGTCCTGTTTGTTTCCAGGAAGACGGCCCAGGGCACTGAGTATCTTGGCGTTGGCGGCGTCTGAAGTATTGCGGATATCCATAGCCTCGCTGACGGTCGCTAAAACGGGTTCCTTTGCCTGGCGCTTTCGGAGCAACTCAAGGCTATCGAGGACCGGGCGATCTACCCAGCCACCGTTCTGGGAAACTTTTTTTTCCAACTCCTCTGCCGTGGGGGGATCGAAAGGTTTGATCAAATCTCCCAAAACAAAAGGGCCTTCCTCAGAATCATCTGTCGCCGATCGACCGGCATCGTCGCTAGCAGAATTACAGCCAAAAAATATTGGCACCAACAATAATGCTAGCAGGAGACCGCGTGTCGATTTGAAATGAGACATTCCCGAATTTTCCTTGCTATTTAGAGGCTTGGACTGATTTAGCGTCCAATCAGAAATCGTGACCCCCGCGTGGACAAGCAAATCGTACAAAAAGAAATGCCATTGAGCAAGAAAGCACCGATGGACCTACTGCAATGGACAATGGCCCATTTCATCCATTGACAATTACCTCTCCGGGGCCGATGGAGACCACCATAGCGACTGGTGCATGACAGCAATGCATGTGTCTCAGAGGGAACCTATGTTGTCACTGATATGCTTTAGTTGCTACACTCCGCGACGCTCGGTGTGATATCACCGGCCTGGAATGGAATCCCGATGCATCATTTATCAGCGGAGATCAGGATGAACTCTGCGACTATTCTACGCACTCGTCGCACGCTTCTCGTCACGTCACTTCTGGTCGCGGGCCTTTTGGCAAACGTGTACCACACAGCATCCCTGCGCGCGCAAAGCGTCAATCCGATTGCCGCAAATTGGATCTGGGCGCCTCTTTCGGACAATGCAAACAAAGCAGCCGGCACCTGTTATTTTCGCAAGACTTTTGTACTGCGGGAAGATCGTGATGGCTCGGTCGATCTGGCCTGTGACGGCGACTACACGTTGTTTGTCAACGGCATAAAAATCGCTGCCGGCACCGGGTATGCCCAGATGAAGCGGCATCCGATCGGAGCATATCTCCGCTCCGGTCGTAACGTTGTGGCCATCAAGGCAACCAAGTCAGAGCCAGGACCTGCCGGTCTCTTGGCGAGCATCACACTTAACGGGGCAAAACCTTCCGCGTTTCAAATGGTGACAAACCGAACTTGGAAAACCAGCCGTGGAGAAAAAGGGGGATGGCAACGCGCTGACTTTCTTGACAGCAGTTGGCAAGCAGCTTCCATTGTTGCGACCGGCAGCGACACTCGGATCTGGAAAACACCTATTGCAGCAACCTCGACTGCGAACAAAGAAGACAGCCCCAGCGGATCTGCAAGCGCCATCGCCGGCAAAGAAGTTTCACGATTCAAGGCGACACCAGAATTCAGAGTTGAGTCGGTAGTCCCCGCGAAAGATGCGGGATCATTGATCGCCATGACGTTCGATGAATTTGGCAATATTATCGCTTCACGTGAGAGTGGTCCCCTCCTGTTGATCCGCGACATGGACAGGGATGGCATTACAGAAACGGTAACCACGTACTGCAAAGAAGTTACAAATTGCCAAGGCATTCTCGCGATGAATGGACAGGTTTTGGTCACTGCAGATGGCCCGAAAGGCAGTGGGCTTTATCGTTTGTCCGATGACGATCGAAATGGGGTAATCGACCATATTGGCCTTATTTTATCCTTCAAGGGAAAAATGCAGGAACATGGTCCCCATGCCCTACGTTTGGGGCCGGATGGGATGGTCTACCTGCTTGCCGGCAATCTCTCGCGCATCAACGCACCCATTGAAGAGATGAGCCCGTACAAACATTTCTATGAGGGGGATCTCATTCAACCGAGACACCTAGACCCTCGCGGCCATGCCAATTCGGGCAAGGCTCCCGGAGGTGTCATCTACAGAATAGATCCGTCAGGAAAGCGCGTTGAGAGATTCGCCGGCGGCCTTCGGAATCCGTACGACATTGCCTTCAACGCCCTCGGAGATCTTTTTACCTGGGATGCCGACATGGAGTGGGACCAGGGGACTTCCTGGTATCGCCCGACAAGAGGCAACCATGTGATTGCCGGCGGTGAATTTGGCTGGCGGAGCGGCTGGGCCAAATGGCCCGATTACTTCGTTGATAGCCTGCCATCCTTGGCAGAATCGGGGAATGGATCCCCAACCGGAATCACCGCCTACGAACACTTCATGTTTCCCTTGCGTTATCATGGCTCGTTGTTTGTCGGTGACTGGGCACAGGGACGCATCCTTACGGTAAGACTCAAACGTCAGGGTGCCTCCTATCAAGCCGAAGTTGGTGTGTTTCTCGAAGGGAGCCCCCTCAACGTAACCGATCTAGAGGTCGGACCGGATGGCAGACTCTATTTCTGTACCGGTGGTCGCGGAACGGAGGGTGGCGTGTATCGCGTCACCTGGACCGGCAACGTGCCTCCAGAGATTCAGGACCCCGGTGTGGGAATTGAAGTTGCGCTAAAGCAGCCTCAGCTACATACTGCATGGTCACGCCAAAAGATCGCATTGGTCAAAGAAAATTTTGGTGAGCGATGGGGTGAAGAATTGCTCTCTATTGCTACTGATTCAAAAGCTTCTGTTCCACACCGTACAAGGGCCATTGATCTTTTACAACTTTATGGACCCCAGCCATCGGTTGATCTCCTTATACAATTATCCAAAGATCGTGATCGGCGAATTCGCACCAAGGCTGTCTACTTTCTTGGACTGCATACCGAACAACAGGCTGTGGACCGTCTCGTTGAACTCGTTGACGATCCTAACATCGTTGTCCAGCGGACGGTCTGCGAATCACTCAGTCGTACTGGTAACACAGATCTCCCAACGGACAAATTGGTCGCCCTGCTCTCTCACGGTGACCGTTATTTAGCATGGGCCGCCGCCAAAACATTGCAAAACCAACCACGCAAAGCGTGGCAGCAGCCTGTTATCGAATCGGACGATCAACGAATTTTTCTGGTTGGATCAGCAGCCCTTTTAGGGACCAAACCAGACAGTGAAACTTGTCGAGACATTCTCAAGAAAGCACACACATTAATGGGGGACTTTATTGCAGACCGCGAGTTTGTCGACCTGCTCCGTGTCCTGCAACTCGCGCTGGGCCAGGGAAATATTGCTCCACAGAGCGTTCCGGAACTGATGCGACAGGTTTCAAGCGAATTTCCATCCGGCAATACAACCATCAATCGGGAATTGGTCCGCTTGCTGGCCTATCTGGAATCACCACTGGTTGCAACCCGCTATATGGAAAAGCTGAAAAGCGATCTGCCTCTACCTGATAAAACGCATTTAATCGCGCATTCACCCTATCTGATCGAAGGTTGGTCGGTTGCACAACAATTTGAAATACTCAGCCTCATTTCCGAGATTCAAAAAGGAGCAAGCAGTCCTTCACATGCACGCTATCTCGACGATGTAGCCCGTCGACTCGTTTCGCGAATGGCCTCCTCCGACCAAAGACTGGTTTTGGATCGGGGAGCCGAGTGGCCCGGTGCAGCACTTGGCGCCATTGCAAAACTTCCAAAACAGCCAACGCCAGAAACATTCAGTATGCTGAGAGCGTTGGATGGAAAACTGGCAAAAGACGAAGGGGATGCCGCCGATCGACTGCGTGTTGGAATTGCCGCCGTCATCGCCCGAAGCGGGAACAAGGAAGGTTTGGCTTATCTACGAGAGCTCTTTGAAAGCGAACCGGAACGCCGCGGCATTCTCGCCGTTGCCCTCGCACAGCATCCCAATAATGACAATTGGCCGCTGCTGGTTCGCTCTCTCACGGTACTGGAAGATGATATTGCTTCAGCGGTAATGGCAAAAATGCTCTCTGCCGACCAGACCTCCGCCGATCCACATGTTATCCGTCAGTTAATTCTACAAGGGCTCAAGCAAAAGCAGGATACCGGCAGGCGACTGGTAACGACACTGTTGGAAAAATGGACTGGGGAACTTCAGAGTGAATTCGGTGAGACCCAGATTGAAAAGATTGCTGCATGGCAGTCATGGTTTCGCGAGACCTATCCCGATTTGCCCGATCCCGTCCTCCCTAAGGAAGTCGATGAAGATCGTTACAGTTTTTCCGAACTTGAGCAATACCTGGAAACCGACGAAGCTCTCGTTGCCAAGCCCGAGTTGGGACGTCTTGTGTATGCGCAAGCAAACTGCATCAAATGCCACCGTTTCGGCAAATTGGGCGCGGACGTTGGTCCCGACCTGAGCACCATCAGTAAAAGATTTCAAAAGAAGGAATTACTGGAATCGATCATTTTTCCATCCCATATTATTTCCGACCAGTATGCAACGAAAACCGTTGCCACAGCAAGCGGGCGCATTCTCCGGGGCATCGTCAACGAGAATAACGACGGGAGCATCATCGTCATCGATCCTGAAGGCAACAGGCTTACTGTGGCAGCTGCAGATATTGACGAAATCGGTCCCAACAAGGAGTCGACGATGCCTGCAGGCCTGCTCAATGCGCTCTCCCTGGAAGACATCGCAAACCTCTTTGCCTTTTTAAGCCAGCAGCCACCCACGATCGTCTCGCAGCGGCCTTGACCGCTCAGCGATCTTTACTGCACTTGTTTATGGGCCGAGGCGGGTTGTCATACGCTGCCTTTTGATCCATTCTCTTAAGGTTGCATCCGTCGCATTAAGGTGATGTCGATGTAGTGGAAAGCGCAGCGAGTCACACAAGAGCACGAAACGGACGGCAAACAAACCGTGAGCCATTGCCCACCATCCGATGGACTCCTTACCAGGTCGGACCGCAATTGCATTATTTTTGCACTGATCTTTCCGGCGCTGCTCACCTTTGTTTACTTCTCGCTACTGGCAAATGCACCCACCGTCCTTCAGAACAGCGTCTATAGCGTTCTGAAAATAACCCAGTTCAGCATCCCTTTTGTCTGGGTGC
>JASMGX010000124.1:0-6767 GCA_030751095.1 Pirellulales bacterium
GGTGAAATGCGCCGTTTTGTCTCTGCAGAGAGACACATCAGATACGCCCCGGCAGGCAGACTGGTTTTGGGGGTGGCCAAATGGGGGCTTTTAGGCCGGCTATATAGAAAATAAACGTTCCAATAGAATGGGTCTTTTGCCGGTTCTCTCCGATGCGTCCCTGAACGGAATCGTTCTCCATGACCAAAATCCTGGGAATTTCTGCCTTCTACCACGATTCGGCTGCGGCACTCGTCGTTGATGGTGAAATAATAGCAGCGGCCCAGGAAGAGCGATTTACCCGCAAGAAACATGATCCTCGTTTTCCCCATCAGGCGATTGCCTACTGTCTGAGCGAGGCGGGTATTTCGGCTCGCGATTTGGACTACGTCGGTTTTTACGACAAGCCGTTTCTGAAGTTCGAACGATTACTGGAAACGTATCTGGCGTATGCGCCGCGTGGGATCCGTTCTTTTTTTATGGCCATGCCCCTTTGGTTTCGCCAGAAGTTGCATCTTCCCCGAGAGATGGGCCGGGGTTTGGGCGGCCAATACAAGAACCGGTTTGTTTTCATCGAGCACCACGAGTCGCACGCTGCCAGTGCCTTTTACCCCTCCCCCTTTGAGGAGGCTGCCGTACTCACCCTCGATGGAGTGGGCGAATGGGCGACTGCCAGTTATGGGATCGGACGGGGAAATGAGTTGGAGCTTTTCAGCGAACTTCATTTTCCGCACTCACTGGGGTTGCTCTACTCGGCGTTTACCTTCTTTACCGGTTTTCGCGTCAATTCGGGTGAATACAAGCTGATGGGCCTCGCACCCTACGGAGTGCCCAAATACGCCGATGTAATTTTTGAAAAGCTGATCGACTTGAAAGAGGATGGCTCCTTTCGTCTCGACATGTCCTACTTCAACTACTGCCAGGGTCTGACGATGACGTCCGGAAAAATGGACCGTCTTTTCGGGCGACCTGCCCGCAAGCCGGAATCGCCATTGACCCAGGACGACATGGATATTGCTGCCTCGATACAATCCGTGACCGAAGAGATCATGTTGCGGATCGCACGGCACATCCATCGTGAAACCGGTCTGAATCAACTCTGCCTGGCTGGTGGGGTGGCTCTCAATTGCGTCGGTAATGGCCGCATTTTGCGAGAGGGTCCGTTTGAGAAGGTTTGGATCCAGCCGGCGGCTGGCGATGCCGGTGGTGCACTAGGCACAGCACTCTTCATCTGGCATCAACTGCTTGGTGAAAAACGTGTTGCCGAGGAGACAGACAGTCAGCGAGGCTCTTTTCTCGGACCGCACTTTGAGGATACCGATGTGCGGAGCTTTTTTGATCAAGTAGAAGCGGTCTATCACCACTACGAAGATACCGATGCACTCTGTGAACGGGTCAGCGATCTGCTCGCCCACGAAAATGTGGTTGGTTTAATGCAGGGACGTATGGAATTCGGACCGCGCGCCCTCGGCGGCCGCAGCATCCTGGGAGATGCCCGCAGCCGAAAGATGCAATCGGTTATGAACTTGAAGATCAAGTTTCGCGAGTCCTTTCGACCATTTGCTCCCTCGGTGCTGCAGGAGCGGGTTGATGAGTTTTTTGCAATGCGCAGCGGCGAGCAGAGCCCTTATATGTTGCTTGTGGCCCCGGTCCATCCGTCCCAGCAGGTGCCGCTCTCCGAGGAGGATGCATCGCGGGAGGGAATCGACAAACTCAAGGTCGCTCGCAGCACGGTGCCCGCGATTACCCATGTCGATAACTCAGCGCGCGTACAGACGGTCGATCGTGCTCGACATGGACTCTATTATAAACTGCTCAAACGGTTTGAAGAGCAGACCGGTTGTCCCGTACTGATCAATACAAGTTTCAATGTCCGTGGTGAGCCGGTCGTGTGCAGCGTCGAGGATGCCTATCGCTGCTTTTTAGCGACCGATATGGACGTGCTCGTGGTGGAGCAATGTCTGCTGATCAAACAAGAGCAGCCCGAGTTACAACACCACGGCCGAGATGAATATCTTGCACAATTTGCCCTCGATTGACGCGAACGTTACCAGGAGAAAAAAACCGATGGGCATGATCGAAGTCAAAAAAGATTTCAGCCGCAAAGAGTTACTCTGGTTTGGTCCGCTTTTCGCGATTTTCGTAGGAATCATCGGCTGGATCCTCATTCAAAAATTTGCACTCCACCAAGTCGCCTACTGGCTATGGGCAATCGCTGGTGCGTTCACGGTGCTCTACTATCTTATCCCCCGCATCCGCCGTCCTGCGTATACCGGCTGGATTTATGCCGTGATGCCGATCGGTTGGGTCATTTCCCATCTTTTGCTGGCGGCGATCTATTATTTTCTCTTGACTCCAATTGGGATATTGATGAGGCTCTTTGGCTACGATCCGATGCAACGGAAGTTTGACCGTTCGCGAAAAAGTTATTGGATTGCCCGAGAAAAGAAGCGGCCTCCGGCGAGTTACTTCAAGCAGTACTGAGCCATCACGCTAAAAAATCAAAGAGACCGGATGACGGGACAATGAACGACAGACCACGGGCGGAAGACAAGACCGATGCCGAGGAATTCGCCAGACAGGCGGAGAATGGCCAAGTTGGATTTTTTGCCGAGTTTTGGGATTTTCTACTGCACAATAAGAAGTGGTGGATCACGCCGATTGTGATTGTGCTTTTACTGGTCGGTGTTTTAGTGATGCTTGGTGGCACGGCTGCTGCCCCGTTTATCTACACGCTTTTTTAAACAGCCAATTTCGAGCAACGCGCCAACTTGGATCGTTATGCTTTGCTCCTTTTGGAGCTAGCCGCGGAGCAAGGGTCGTGTCAGGCAGGTGGGGCCGCCCTCGGCCTTCCTGCAGAGTTCACTTCCCTCAAAGAGAGCCACTTGGCAACCGGCATCCACAAGTACGGACTCGGTCTTGGGAAAGCCTGCGACCATCACACACCGGCGCTCCGCAAGGGCAAGAATGTTCGTGCTGAGTGTGCCGCTCTGGCGAAATTCGTCCTCAGGAGCAGCCAGGCAGGTGATCCCGCGTGCGTCGAAGAATGTTTGCAAGCGGACCGGCAGGAGCGACTGGCAGGTGAGCGCCAGGTTGTGATCGAGCATGCTGACAAGCGACATCAGGTGCAAGCAGGCGCGTTGTCCCTGATAGATCGGCAGGTCGAAGGAGTGGATTGAGACGCCGGCCGGGGCGAGGATGTTTTCTAGCTGCACCGCGCCCGCTTCGTTAGTGCGAAAGCCGAGTCCCACGAGCAAAGTCTCTCGATCGAGCCAGATGCAGTCGCCCGCCTCAACGATACCGGGCTCTTTTATGGTGCCGAGGAGCGGAATGTTTCGCGCAAGGTAAAACTGTGCGTGGAGTGCTTCTTCGCCCCGTCGTAGCGGCTTGCCCATCCGCAGCACAATGGCCCCCGCATCCGTTATTATGGAAGGGTCGTGCGTAAAGACAGCATCTGCCAGTTCGAGCGGATCCTCTTCGAGAAAAACCACTTCCGCTCCAAAGTCCTCAATGATTGCCACCAGCGCGGCATGATCGGCCTGCAGCTTTTTGGCATTGAGTGGTCCGGTATAGTGCCATTTTTCGGCATCCGCATTGGCCATAGCGCTGCCCGGTCGCTTCATCAGGACCCCTCGCAAAGGGGCTACCATGTCGAGGGCGCCAAAATTATTCATTGCCCTGAACCCTCTCGAGCTTTTCTGCATCGCCATGTAGAAGTTGGATCGCATCGGCGGTCGAGAGTGCCGTACAAAATTCTCCGTGCAGACTGGCAATCGTCGTATCATGAATGAGTTGAGCATCGTAATCGGTGCCGTCGCGCCCGATACGGTTGGTGCAGGCGCAGGCATCGTGTACCAGATAGGTATCAAAGCCCATGTTCCCCGCCATCCTGACTGTCGTGGCAACGCACATGTTCGTGAAGAAACCGACCACCAGCAGACGATCGATCTTGCCCCGCCGCAATGCGATTTCCAGGCTCGTGCCGATAAAACCACTGTTGACATCTTTTTCGAAGACCGCCTCTCCCTCCCGCGGTGCAAGGCCTTGCTTGAACGCGCCGCCCGGTTCGCCAAGTTTGAGCGGGGAGGCCGCTTCGCGCGAGTCGTGGGCCGTGTAAAAAACAGACAGTCCTTTTTCTCGCCAGGCATGGAGTATCTGTCCGATATGCTTTTCGGCGTCCGGGTTGTTTCGCCTACCGTGCTGTCCACCCCAATGCCCGAGTACATCCACGCCACATTGGACATCGATCATCAAAAGTCCGGTGTTCGAACAGAACTGTTTAATCATCACATGTTCCTTTTTAAGTTGGCAGAGCGCCTCGAATTTTTTATAGGAAATTGCAATTTGGCGGGAACGGCGATTGTACACCAAGGCGACCGATCGCCCCAACAGCCTCTAGCAGAACATCTTCCGAGGCGATCGGGTGATGGTTTGTTTCCCGTACCGCTTCATCCAACCCAACTATTGACCCCGCCGGGTGATTTGTCATGATACATAGAGGTTTCTTTACCGGCCATTTTTCAACTCCTGTTCGGTTCGTCGGCTATGATGCTTTTTGCCAAGATGATTGCCTGGACAACCCTGTTGCTGCTTTTCCTCGCATCTCCTCCGCTCGGTGGTGAGGAACCTCCGCAAAATCCCGCTGCCACAATCCCGCCGAAAAATCTCTCGGCCGCCACAATCCGTCAACTGGTGGCCCAGCTCGATAGCAACCGATTTGCAGAGCGAAAAAAGGCCACCGACCAACTTCGCGAGATTGGGGTGCCGGCAATAGAACCTCTCGTGGCCGCGGCCCCAGGGGGCAGTCTGGAACTTCAGGTTCGGGTGATGAAGCTGTTGGGTGATTTTTACCGTTCCAACGAACCGGCGTTGAGGTTGGCGGCCCGCGAGGCACTCAAGCAGTTGCGCTCCTGTGAGCAGGAGGCGGTTTCCCAACGGGCAAAAGAGATTCTTAAATTTCCGTTTTATGAACTTACCGATGGCAATTGGCTCGGCAAGGGATTGGTCCATGGGCTTGGTGGCCCTCGGCCTATCAAGCTTGGCGGGGCTGGGGGCATCGTCATCGGAGGTGGTCAGGTCCGTTTGGGAAACGGAGCACAGATCGTCGTTTCAGGTGTCGAAAAGGGGCACCGGTTTGTTGACATTATTCAGGGCACCGGTTTGGGGATTTTGATGATTGAGAATCAGAAAACCGGTGCGATCGAGGTCTACACCTGCCAGCAGCAACCGCCGGGTGAACCAGAATACCACCGCTATCAGGCAAGCAGCGCGGCAGAACTGGCAAAAGAGCATCCCAAGATCCACGCCTTTTATGACCACTTTAAAGGCTATCGGGGCGGCATGGTGATGAACGGGGCGGTGGCAATCCAGTAGTGCTCTGACCGCAGTTCAATAGTATTGTGCGGCGGTATTGTGCGGCCCCTTTGCGTCGGAAGGTTTACTCTTCCGAGGCATCCTCTGACGGCTCAACGCTATTATTTGTTTTAGCCGCTTCGAGCTGTTTTTTGACATCCTCAACTTCTTTGCGAAATGTTTCGTTTTGCTCTCGCAATCGTTCCATTTCGCCGCGAAGATCTCCCAGTTCCACAGGCAGTTTTTTTTCGTCGCGAAGCTTTTTCAAAGTTGCGATGGCCGCTTTTTTCTTGCGACCATCAGAGGGGCCGACATTGAAGGATCGGACGATCTCGATCGCTGCCGGATCGCGTAGTGTGCCGAGTGCTTTGATCGCAGCAACCCGAACTTTCTCTCGCGGGTGGTTCAAATAAGTAATGATGAATTTACGAACCTCGTCGCGGTCGTCGAGATTGCGGGCAACATAGGCCAGCGCATCGAGAGAAGCCGGAAAAGCTTTGGAGGGATATTGCCCTTCGTCAGTAATCGCTTTTTGCAACATTGGGATATAGGCCGCATCGTCGAATGTGCGGATGGCATCAATCGCGCCGGAAGTGACCGCATTGTCGTACGAGCGGGTCGGTAGCAGGGAACGGATTTCGCCTGCTACTTCTGTAGTCGGATATTTGCCCAGTGGGCGCAACGCATCGGCGACGATGTCGGGATTTTGTTCACGCTGCAAAACTCCGAGCAGGGCTGCCTGTGATTCAGGGTGGAAAAAAGTGCCGACGCTGCGTACCACCTGGCGACGAACGCGGGCGTCATCTTGGGCGAGCGAAGCGGTAAGGGCCCGCAGTGCTTGGGGCGTGCCGATGGCCGCGAGTGCTTTGGCCGCTTCGAGCCGGACACCATGGAAAGGGTCTTCATTGAGTGCGACCTTTAACTGGTCAATGGTCTTCTGGTCATCCTTTTCACTCAGTGCTTTTGCTGCGAGCAACCGGCCGACCACATCATCCTTCTGCCGGAGTTGCTTGTAGAGCATCTTCTTCGGTTTGTCGAAAGTAATATCGGCCAAAACCTCCATGTTGGCATCGAAGCGAACGACCTCTGGTCTGGAAGGGAGCGATACGTAAAAGTCCTGTTGTCGTTTTTCCACCAGGACGGACTCGTCGAGAACAAAATCTTTTCCCACAAAACGGAGCGTTACGGGGAAATCAAAAAGTGGCGTTGTGTCATTATTGTTCTTTCCTTTTTTGTCTTTCTCATCGTCACCATTGGCTTTTTTGAGTTGCTCGACCGAGACCTTCGCCAGTTTGTTGCCTGGCTGCCAGTCATAAGTCACTTTCAGCCGGGGGTGTCCCGGATTGTGAACCCATTGATCAAAAAAGGGTGCCAGAGAGAGGCCGGAAACTTCCTCGAAAGCCTGCTGCAAATCGTGGCTATCAACGCTCCGCAGG
>JASMGX010000124.1:6917-10172 GCA_030751095.1 Pirellulales bacterium
CTTTTTTCACTCTCGTTGTAGATAATCCCCCGCCGGTCGTTGTAGACCGAGTAAAGCATTGTATCTTTGCCATGCTTGTAGCCTCCGTAGAGGTACGAATAGTAAACGGCAAAGCCTTCGTTGAGCCAAAGTTCACTCCAGTCTTTGCAGGTTACATAATCGCCAAACCATTGATGGACCAATTCGTGGGCGATCAGGATTTGCAAATCCCGTAGATTTTCACTTTCGTCAGGAAAGAGGACAATCGGATTGAGTACCGTGAGAGAGGTGTTTTCCATCCCACCCAAGTGGTAATCCTCCACGACGATTTGGTCGTATTTGGGCCAGGGGTAGGGTACGCCGATCTCTTCTTCCAGAAACCCCATGATGTCCGCCGTGTCACGGAAGGCGTTTGGGGCATAGGGTGCGCGACTCTTGGTTGTGTAAAAGCCGAGTGGAATATCGCGATAGTGTCCTTCCAGTTTATCGAGATGTCCCGCTGCCAGTGCGATGAGATAATTAACGTGTGGTTTTTGCTGTTGCCAGTGGACCGATTTCATTCCCCCCGGTTCGTTTTGTCTGCCGACCATCCGACCATTTGAAAGGACGGTCATTTCCTGAGGAACATGGCAGATGACCTCGCTAGTGAATCGCTCGTTGGGGTAATCGATACTGGGGAACCAGTGGCGCGCCTCGTGCGGTTCACCTTGCGTCCAGATGTGAGTGTCTTCCTTCCGGAAACCGACTTCGGGAGTACGGAAATAGAGCCCTTTTTTCGGCTCGGCCTCGTAATGGACCTTCAACAATACGCGCTTGCCAGGTTCAACGGCCGGGTCGAAAGCGATGACGAGTCCCTGGGGCGTCATTTCGTAATCCGAGATTTTGACATTGGCCTCTACATTTTGGACATCCAAATCGATCGCGTTGAGGGTAAGCTCGCTGAGCGGACGAGCAAGTGGCACAAACGTGAGTTCGCAACTACCGGCGACGGTCCGCTTTTTGAAATCAGGTGTGACATCCAACTTCAGATGCAAAAGGTCCACCTGCCGATCAGGCGCATATTGTCGACCACTTGCGCTCGCCTTCAGTTGGCTGACAATTTCCTCGGAGCCGTAGCGGCACATGTTGGCCTGCTCGAGGCCGATTTCCTCGGCTTTGCTAACCGAGGCATGGAGGAACAAACAGGCGATCGCCATGCATGGAGTAAGAGTGGCAATTTGCGAACTTCTCAAGAGAATTACCTCACGAGTCGAAAGACGAACTAGGGGACTAGCCTCTAGTATCCTCACTCGTCCTGCTCGGTGCAAGCTGGTAGGTTGCGATGCAAGTCCTCTTTAGGGCACTTGCGCAGAGGCGGATCTTTCCTCAACTCTGATTTCGTAAAGTGCGGTAGTGCCACTCACCTCGTAGGCCACGGCGAGCAGCGGCTTGCCAGTTGGCGAGAGCTTGGTGGGAATGAAAGCCATCGTTTCAGGGCAGAGACCGTCCATGCTGTGGTTGCCCATGCTGTGGTTGCCCATGCTGTGGTTGCCCATGCTGTGGTTGCCCATGCTGTGGTCGTCTTGTTTGGCTCCACTTTCTTTGCAATCTTCGCTTTTCTTACAAGCCATGTGGATCCCGGAAAATCCAGGATGCTCTGGATCGGAGATATCGTAGATCACAATGATGCTCGCCTTCTCCAAAGCGATAAAGGCGTACGTGCGACCATCGATTGCGCCGACTGTCACTGCTTCCGGCTCGGGACCCTGTTTGCAACTCATCTGGTCCATCTCGTCCTGGTGGCCATTGCAGGAATTAAAATAAGTAGGCCATCTCGCAGCAATTGCTTTTTCAATTTGATCGCCACTGTCGAAGATTAGTTTGCCATTGCTGTCACGAATCGAGAATGATCGGCCACCGAAACAGAGCAGTCGCCCGGGATGTGCCCGCTGATCGGAACTGGCAACAGAAATCTCAAACCGGGAGAGACGTTTTTGTTCGTTTTTTGAGAGGGTGTCCGGAAGCTTAAGCTTGCCTGCTTTTTTTACATCACGGTAGCCATCGTATTTGCGAGAGTCTCCTTCATTGGCAGTGAGCAGAAAGGTATTCCCTTGATGTTCAAAAGCTACGATGGCATCGGGTTGATAGAGGCCCCAGACAGGAGCAGGAGCGATTTGAATTGCTGGTTCTTTGTTGTCGCTGCCATCCCGATCACTCACATCCAGCCCATGATTGTCCTGGCTGTGATCTTTCAGGCCGCAAGAAACAATATTCTCTATGTGGCCTTTCTCAATATCCAGAACGGCGATCGCGTTGTTCTCCTGGAGGGTGACCCATGCCTTTCGCCCGTCCGCAGAGATGGCGATGTACTCTGGCTCGAGATCCTCGGCCACGGTTGCAAGGCGATCGGGATGTTTTGTACTGGGGCCGGTAATGCGTACCCCGCGGGCGATCAGTTCGTCCCGTTGCGGGTCGAACTGCTCAAAACCGATCGTTCTTACTTTTGGACCTCCCTGGGGTCCGGTGAAATCGATGACTGAAATAGAACCGTGCGGATCCTGGCTATAGGCCTCGTTCGGTTCTCCCTCGTTGGCAACCAACACGGTATTGCCGTCCGGTGTGACTGCGACCATGTCGGGGTGGGCACCCACTGGAACCCGCCACAATTCTTTACCACTCTTTAGGTCAAAGAACACACACGATCCAGGCATTGTGTTTTGTGGATGGGCGACTGCTGTCACGACAAACCGATCTGTAACCGCGACGCTGGTCGGTTTTCCAAGCGTCGAGACGTCCAGTATGGCGATTCTTTCGCCCTTCTCGATATCGAGGACATCAATGCGACTCTCTGCCGCGTTACTGACGTATAAACGCTTGGTACTTGGTGAGTGGACAACCACTTCTGCCGCCGCCTTATCGAACTGCCCATGTGAATGGGTCCAGAGGCGATGAAGCACAAGCTCCTTCTGCCCAGTTTGAGCCCGGGCAGCCTCGGGCGTAGCAAAGTAGAATAATGAAAGGATGACCAGAGTCAGGAGACTCCATTTCGATGAAATTGTGGTCATGCTTTCATCTCTTGAACAAGAACGGTTTTGAGGCAGGGATTTCTCTCGGTGAGCGCTTTTATTCTAGACAAAAAGGTCCAATATTGGAACCCTTATTGCCCGGAAAACCCTTATTGCCCGGAAAAAAAGGAGATGCATGGTCGCTTTGCCAGAAGATGATTGGCGGAGCGGCTCATAGTGGTCCGCGGCTTAATCCGCAAATGAATCCTTGCGAGCATTTTCTTATTTTTTG
>JASMGX010000125.1 GCA_030751095.1 Pirellulales bacterium
ATCAGATGGGAGATTCAGGCCGGTTGGAGGGTACGGACAGACCACTTCAGCTAACCCCCGACTTGGTGGCGGAGCTTCAGGAGGCCAACGAGCAGCTAGAGCTAGCATCGGCGGAACAAATTATCTCGTGGGCCGTGGATCGATTTTTCCCGAGACTCACGATGGCAACAGCGTTTGGCCCAGAGGGGTGTGTGATCCTCTCGATGCTTGCCACGATACAACCTCGAACGCCAATATTTAATTTAGATACCGGCTATCAGTTTCAAGAAACACTCGAACTTCGCGATCGAATTGCTGACAAATATGGAATTGAAGTAGAGCTCAAGAAACCTGAAATGACAGTGGAACAATACGAACAGCTGCATGGTGGTCCATTACATCAGACAAATCCGGATCAGTGCTGCCTCGATCGTAAGATACGTGTTCTACAAAAAGCGGTGGTCGGTATGCATGCTTGGATGAGCGGCATTCGTCGAGATCAGAGTCCTGATCGCGCTCAGGCTGCAATTGTCGGGTGGGACAAGCGGTTTAATCTGGTCAAGATTAGCCCGTTAGCCAACATGACAAAATCAGAAATTTGGAAACGTATTCTACGTGAAGAGATTCCATACAATCCTCTGCACGACAAAGGTTATCCCAGCATTGGATGTTTGCCATGTACCAGACAGGTGGCCGTGGGAGAAGACGAACGTTCTGGTCGCTGGAGTGGCACAGGGAAGATCGAGTGCGGATTGCATTCGATTGAATTTGAGCAGGGTGGAGGAATCTAGCTGCTGCGAACAGAGCAGTTTCCAAAAAGACAGGTCTTCCTTGTCCTTCAATAGCTGAAAAACATTGATGAACATATCTGCAAAAACAGAATATGCCTGTATTGCCATGCTGGAGTTGGCGGCGCATTTCAGATCGAAGGATCCGGTACGGGTTCGCGATTTAGCCGAGACACATGATATTCCGGCTCGATTTTTGGTGCAAATTCTTTTGCAAATGAAAGCTGCTGGATTGGTTGCCAGTACGCGGGGAGCGGCGGGTGGCTACCAATTAATACGCGATCCAGAACAGCTCCGCCTTGCCGACGTGATGGCTGTGATCGAGGGCCCCGCAGTCGGGGCGCCAATGAATGTTTCGGCAGACACACCCATTACCCGTATTTTGCAGAGTACATGGTGGGAGGCCGCCGATGCACAGCAGCAGGTTTTATCTGCGGTTACTTTTGCGGACTTACTGGAGCATAGTCGAGATGCGGGCGAGTTGATGTATTATATCTAACCTCTTCTTTCGGGTTAGGTATATTCTGGGTTAGACGATCAACCGCACACCCCCAAGTTCAGCAAGTCCATACATCATGCGCCCCGCTGGCGAACCGATGAACATAAAATTCTTTGGAATGTTCCACTCTTTGGAAAGAGTATCTATTAAGGCAGGACCAAAATTGTCCTCAAGAATAACAAACTCGATCTCAATGCTAGGATAAACCTCATTGAGGAAATTAATATCCTCCTTTAATTTGTCTGGAACTTCTTTTTTATCCTTAACAACGGTAACAAGTTTTATGCGATTGGTATGTTCGTTATTTTTGACATACAGCATGGCGTTGTTGAGATTGGCAATATTGTCGCCCCGAGTAAAGAAGACAATTTGCTGAGAATTAATTCTCTCAATGGTATCGCGAATCCACTGGGTGATAGTATACAGCGGGTTCAAGAGGCCGCTGATCATGTTTCGCAATACAAACAGGCAGAACTTAAGGAGAGCGATGCGGCCGAGCATCGCGGATACAATCAATATTGCCGGTATGAAATACCAGAAAAATGTGATTAGATTGGAAATCCCATCACTGCCAGAATTTGTTACCTTTCGATGGTGGGAGTCATTAATGGTGAACTGCCCCGAAACAACTTCGATTTGTATGATGGCGTCCGATCCAACTTCCATTGTTGAGAAAACGAGAGTTGTCTGTGTGGCTTTAGCAGTCACTCCCGTTTTGTCTTTTGATTGATTGACTTGCTGTGCAACATTGGAAAAACGTTCTCCCTCATCCACATAAAAAGTTAAATGTCCCTCAGGTCCAGTAAGTGTGAGTTCTGCATCGTGCGCAATCCTGCCGTTTCCTTCTTGGTGGAAGAATCCCGCAGATTGTCGCATAAACGTATTTCCGATAAGTCCGGCAACCACGCCCAAAAGTGCCACTGCGACATACAGCCATGGCGCCGTAGTTGGCCTGGGTAATGTTTGTCTTTTAACTTTCAGCAGGATGTTGCCGAGACAAAACAACGCCATCACAGTCAAGAACGAGATGGTATAAACCCCCGCAAGAGCCTCCAGACGCCCCTCGGTTAACAGGAGAATCGAAACCGAAAGCAAGAAAAAAGCAATGATGATCCGATGGGTTGTGCCACGACGAGTTGTTTTCAGTAGGAACTGCGGCAGACAGCGGTCAAGAGACATTCGGTGTACCAGTCCATTGACACCTATAAAACTCGTGAGAACGGCCCCGCTAAGGACGAGTACCGCATCGGCGGAAATAATCCATCCCAACCATTTTCCATGGCCCACAATTTGTCCGATGTTCGCCAACAATGCATTGCTATTGCTGGCGTTAAGGTTGCCGATAGGCAAAATAGCGAGGGCGAGTATTGCCATCGCAGGATTAAAAATACTCACGGCGATCCACATGTTTCGCAAGGTTTTCGGAAAAATACCCTCTGCCTGCTGTTCCACAAAGTTCGCTGAACTTTCAAATCCTGAAATACCCAAGAGGGCGGCGGAGAAACCAAAAAATATGGCTACCTCCGGGCCATAATTGCTGGGCGTACTCAAATTGGCTTCAAGAGTTGAAATGCCGTTGAATAATACGTAAAGAATGCCAATAAGAATAAGTAGAGAAAGACTTGCAATATGGATAACAAAAATACCGATTGCCACTATCGCCGATTCACTGATACCGATAATGGTCAGCACCATAAAGACTGCCAGCAGTCCAATGGTTAGTATGATGATTGTTGGATCGCTCCAATCGGTGGGCCAGAGCTGTTGCAGATAATGGATTGCTTCATTGGCCGATAAAACAGCAGTGGCCATGTAGGAAAGAATCGTCAGGCAGGCAGCGATAGAGGCCCGAAATTTACTGGTGGTGTTAAGCAGCGCATTGTAAGCCCCTCCATTGAGAGGCAAGGCTCCAACAACCTCAGAATAAATCGACCGGAAAAAATAGAGGAGGCCCGCAACCAGCAAAAGTGCTACCGGCGCCCAACGCCCAGAAACGATAATTGCCAATGCGGACACATAGAGACACGATGAGGTAATGTCATTTCCGCAAATGGCCGTAGAGGCTAATTGGCCAAGACCACCATGTTTGTGTTCAATTCCGTATTGACTGTCACTGACCGACATGGCAATGCGAGGTCTCTTTTAAAAGAGACCTACCCGAAGATGGTATGAAATGGACGAAACGCCCAAATCATAGCAATCACAATCCGGGCTTGTCTATTGTAATGGGCTTTTCGCCAAATGCTGCGCAAGATCCCGATTGCCCCTAGGTAGCCGTGAAAAGCAACGCCTGTGCGCAAAAGGATGCGTCTAACACCGCGTCTCGGTCCAATTGAGGAAAATAGCCGCAAAGATATTCCACAACCGGCCAATCCATTGTCGCATCTGAAACATCCGACAATGCTTCCGATCCACAAGATCAGCTTGCGTCGAGTGGCTGCATTCCTTTGCCATCGCCAATAATGCACATTGATATCAAATGCTCGATCGGCGTTGCGTTGCTGATAGAAATGACGTGCCCGTCGAGAAAAACAAAAGGCGTAACGTCAGGATGCGGTCCTCCGAACCAGCTTTCACTATAACTTCTGTTGGCATCCTGATTTTGAGGCAACCCGCCACTGAGATCCGCAAAGATAGTTTTCGGGTTATCTCCAGAAAAGAATGCCGTATCTCCAAGGTCGTGAGCCTCCATCGATGCATCCGCAACGTTGCCGTTCGGATCGACCACATGGCGATGTCCAATCACAATCGTTCGACTTGTGCCATCTTTGACCTGGTTTGGCCGGACCCGTGAACGAGTATGGATTGCCCCTGCTTGCGCGAGATCCACATTTTCCGTTCCTGAATCATACCGGAAATGATTTCCTGCAGCCGCTGCATAATCTCCGCCTGCGGCACACCCAGTCACTTCTGGCGCCTCATCATCGTTGTCAAAGTTTCTATCAGCACGATACTTGCCGCGGGTGGGGCAAATAAAGAGGCCAACCGAACTACGCATCGCCACCGCATTTTCAGGATCATCCACGCGTAATTCTGAATCATAAGCATCGTGCGTTGCATGCTCCTCGATATAGGGCAACAGTCGAAAAGCCCAGGAAGTGGCATATTGTCTGGTGTCGTCGCGACCCATCGGATAGACTCGTCGATCCGCACTGTACTGCAGTGCTGCCAATCCGATCTGCTTGAGATTGCTCTGGCACTGGGATCGCCGTGCAGACTCCCGAACTGACGAGAGTGCTGGGATCAACAGAGCAACGAGAACTCCAATCACGGCGATCACAACCAACAATTCCACTAGCGTGAATGCCCGATAGATGTTTCTGCTTTTGTGTGTCATGAACATATCGGCCTTCCAAAATATAAAAGGCAAACTTGATTAAAAAAATCGGGACCAAGTTCGTCGCGAAAGCGAGTGTGTCGCAAGCAGGTAAGTCACTGGCGGGTAAAAGGCGGGAATAAGCATCACGGAAAAATGTATTCTGTAATCCTCACAGGCATAGTGTAATCGAAAAACTGGGGATCTGCAAATTCTACTATTGTCCGACAGATGACCCAAAGAACGCCTGCGTACATAACGGGCAATTTAGATGTTAGCAGATGCTATTTCGGCCACTAAGGATGCTGGACCAAAACGCCCATAGCAATTGTGGGGCAGGCAGACAACATTCCGTTTCAGCGAGAATGATTTTGAGCGATGACGTCAGGGCATGTTGGAATGCACCTGGTCGGCAAAGAGTTTTCGAATTTTTTCCACTTTGGGTTGGATCACTGCGGTGCAGTACCGTGGATATTTGTTTTTGTTGAAGCGATAAAAATTCTGATGTTCTAGTCCCGCCGAATAAAAGACCCCCGCAGGTTCAATTTCTGTCACGATGGGTGCCTCAAATACTTTACCCTCTTCAAGCCGTTTGATGGATTCAATCGCCAGTCGCTTTTGGTTTTCATTGTGATAGAGAATAATGGACCGGTACTGGGTGCCAACATCATTCCCCTGTCGATTGATCGTTGTTGGATCATGACTTTGCCAGAAGGCCACTAAAAGTTGTGTGTACGTAATAGTATTGGGATCGTATGTAATCTGGACTACCTCGGCATGTCCAGTGGTTCCGCTGCAGACTTCTTGATAACTGGGGTTCGGTATCATTCCACCCGCATAGCCCGATTCGACTGACCGTACGCCAGGCAGCTGTTGGTAGACAGCTTCTGTACACCAAAAACACCCACCACCAAATGTTGCACTTGCCAGATTGGGCGCCGATGCGTTTACGTCAGTCACCAACTGCTCTCCTGAATTGACATGGTTCGATGCATTTGGATTTCTTGTAAATATTTCGACTGCAAATAGAAAGAGCCCCGCTATGACCAAATAGACGACCGGCGCTAGGAACTTTTTTTGCACAATTAAACTGGCCGTTATTTTAGTAGTTGTTTCACGGAGTGGTAACGATCAAAACAGGAATCTGTTTTCGGGATAAGCTATTCTCGGCAACTCATTTTTCCCAAAGGGGACCTCAGCCCGCCAATCGCTCTAACAAATATCAATGAAACTAGACTAACTCAATTCATCAAAAAATTTATTCAGCGCACTATCTTGGGGAGCAATTGGGTCATCATCAATTTTAGTCGCATCGAAAAGGACATTACCGGCAGGTTCGTCGGTCTCGTTGCTGCTTTCGGCTGGAGTTTGAGAATCCGAGTTTTTGGTATTGGCAGCTTTTCCTGTAGGCTTCTTCGAAGAGCTGTCAGATTTTTCCGGTTCTTGCTCGGGTGGATTCAACTCGGAGCCAATATCGCCAATATTGCCGAGCAGTGAATCATCAATCCCGAGAAAGCTTCCCTCCGCTGTTTCCTCGTAACGCACCATGGCTAGCACACCAGATTCGTCAGCATCCTCGGTCGTACTTGCATCAGTGTTCTGCGTTTTTGTCACAGGTTCGTAGACGACCTGCAAAGTTACTGGCCCAACGGTCAGAAAATCATCAGCGCCCAGGAGTGTTGGTTTGTCAATTTTTACGTCATTCACAAACGTTCCGTTTGCCGATTCAAGGTCGGACACAAATATTTTGCCGTTTTTGTCAAAGAGCTGACAGTGTTCACGGCTGACCACACTTGTTCGAACTTTGACCCCCGCTTGCCTACTCCTGCCAATAACAGAGGGCAACCGGAGCGGAATTTCCGCCGCATCGGCGCCTTGGACCACAACGAGCTTGGCCTTCATATTGACATCCTTTTACGTTGATTATGAGTTGTTCCCCGACCTGAGCCCGTTATTATTTCCATTCTACGACAAGCAATCGGCAGGTACAATCATTCTCGTCACTTCCCGATTCAATCTCTCGGATTGTTGCTAGATTGATTGATATTGATAAGAAAAGATGAGCGATTCGGATTGTAAGTGCGAACGCGTCAAACAGGCGGTCCGTTCTCCCGAGGTACCTGATACGATTGAGCGACTTGTGCTATTTGTGACGACTGCTTGGCTGGTACCTATTTATCTTTTGGATGGAGATGTCAAGAAATTGGGAAGCTGATTGCAGCATGAATATTATTGGGATTAATGCGTATCATGGAGATGCATCGGCCGCTATTGTCGTCGATGGCCAACTCGTGGCAGCTGTAGAAGAGGAGCGGTTTAATCGCATAAAGCACTGGGCAGGATTTCCCGCCGAGTCGATTCGCTGGTGTCTCGAGAAAGCACATCTCAAGCCGCGAGATATTGATCACGTAGCGATATCGTTCAATCCAAGGGCGAATATGCTCAAGCGCGTCGGTTTTGTTGCGCGACACTGGCCATCGCCTTCGGCCATTATGGATCGTCTCAAGCGCCAGGGAAAAACACTGGGGCTTGAAGATCAGTTTGCCCGGTCTCTCGGCATTGATAGATCCGATCTAAGGGCACAATTTCATCGCATTGAGCATCACCAGACACATGTCGCTGCCGGTTTTCTGATCTCTCCCTTTGATGAAGCAGCCGTTCTTTCGGTAGACGGAATGGGAGATTTTACAAGCGCTCTAACGGCACAGGCTCAGGGAACAAACTGGAAGGAACTGGACCGGGTTTACTTTCCGCACTCATTGGGATTTCTCTATAGTGCCATAACGATGTATCTGGGCTTTCCTCACTATGGTGATGAATACAAGGTCATGGGTCTTGCGCCTTACGGGGAACCAGAATTTATAGATGTGTTCAGAAAAATCATTTTTCCCAAAGGCGATACTTTTGAATTGAATCTCGATTATTTCACGCACCATAAGCGTGGCATTCGCATGGCATGGAATGAGGGCTCACCGAAAGTCGAGTCCTTTCATAGCCCGCTTCTGGAAAAAGAGCTTGGCCCGATGCGCGATTCAAAAGATGAATCGACATCGCGACACGACAATATTGCAAAGTCACTGCAGGTGGTGACCGAAGAAATTGTTTTGCATCTTTTGCAATGCCTGCAGCGAACTACAGGGCTTAAGAATGTCTGTCTGACTGGTGGGGTGGCAATGAACTCGGTTGCCAATGGGAAGGTGACTTCAAATACGGAGTTTGATCGTGTGTATGTGCCAGCAGGTGCTGCCGACAATGGAACTTCGTTCGGGGCTGCTTTTTATGTTTGGAACACACTCCTCGGCAGGTCGAGAGGATTCGTTCAGGACCATGCCTACTGGGGTTGTGAGGCTACCGACGAAGAGATTGTGGCTGCTTCAGAGGAAATAGGGGTGCCTTCACAGTTTCTCTCCCAGCAGGAACTCATCGACAATACCACCGATCTTTTGCTTGATGGCAAGGTCGTTGGATGGTTTCAAGGGCCCATGGAATTCGGCGCCCGCGCTTTGGGCAACCGATCGTTGCTGGCGGATCCGAGACGGACCGATATGCGAGATATTATCAACTTGCGGATCAAATTTCGGGAGAAGTTCCGTCCCTTTGCCCCGAGTATTCTTGAAGAATATGTGTCCGACTGGTTTGAAATTGATGAACCAACACCCTACATGGAAAAAGTATTTCCAATTCGTGCAGAAAAACATAGTGTGATTCCTGCAGTGACGCATGTTGATGGAAGTGGGCGTTTGCAGACGGTTTCCCAGAAAACGAATCCCCTTTACCATGCTTTGATCAAAAACTTTTATGACAAAACAGGTGTGCCGATAGTCCTCAACACGTCACTCAATGAAAACGAGCCGATTGTACGTACGCCGATCGAAGCGATACGTTGTTTTTTGAGAACAGACATGGATGCCATTGTGATCGGTGGCCATTTGTTTAACCGACATGCTCCGGAGTTTCCGGACAAATTTCGCAGTCGCATCCATGAGGCGGTCTGAACCTGTCTTGTCCCGGTTCATCTTTAGGGTGCCGGTCGACAACTTGGTAGCCTGGGAGTCGAATAACATCATGAAAGGCGAGTGATGATGAAAAGACTATTGTTTTTTATATGTCTGCTTAGTGTCCACGGCACCTTGGCAAGTGGGGTTGTGGCCGAGGTTCAGGAGGGTTTTCACCCGATCTTTGATGGCCATTCCCTAGAAGGTTGGTCTGCTCCCGATATGCGTTACTGGACCGTGGAAGAGGGCGCGATCACGGCCCGCGCAAGTGACAAATTACCGTGTCGGGAAAATCAGTTTCTCGTCTGGCAACTTGGCCAACTCGATGATTTTGAGCTTAAGTTGAAATTTCGGATTTTGGGTGAACCCTCCGCCAATTCCGGCATTCAGTTTCGCAGCCAAATTGCCAAGAATGGCCATGCCAAGGGATATCAGGCAGATATCGACCGGGCCGGAAAGTGGCTTGGCGTGCTTTACGACGAGCATGGTCGTGGCGTACTTGCCAAGCGGGGCGAAAAAACGGTGATTGGCCCGACGGGGGAGAGAAAGACGACTCCCCTTGGCGTGAAACAGGCTGAGGTGGATCTTGCAAAGTGGAATGACTATCACATCATTGCCTGTGGGACACATTTGACACTCAAGATCAACGGTGTGACGACTGCAGAAGTTGTTGATGACGAAAAATCACACCACGATCTTCGCGGGAAGCTGGCATTACAAATCCACGCCGGCCCGCCGATGACGGTCCAGTTCAAAGAAATTCAGCTCAAAAGATTGCCCCTTTGCGGAGATCGAAAAAAACTTGTGCTTCTTGCGGGTGCTCCTTCACATGCCAGTGGCGCACACGAGTTTAATGCGGGCGTCAAACTCTTAAGCAAGCGACTACAGGAAATCGACTCGGTTGTCGTAGCCAACTACCATAATGGCGGTTGGCCCGAAGATCCGACGGCCATGCAAAATGCCGACGCGATTATCGTCTATGCAGACGGTCTCGGATCACACCCGCTGCGCGGTCACTATAAAGAGGTGGACGATTTGATGCTCAAAGGTGTCGGCCTTATGTGTATGCACTATGCAGTACATGTAGAACCGGGTTCGGAGGGAGAATTTTTTAAGCGTTGGATTGGAGGGTATTATGAGTCGGGCTACTCGACCAATCCTCATTGGAATGCGCGTCTTGAGCCAAATCGGGATCATCCGATCACACAAGCACAACAAGCAGCAGCCATTGATGACGAATGGTATTTTTCTATTCGCTTTCCAGAGAATACTCAGGTGGTGCGCCTGCTCGATGCAGTTCCCGACGAACAGGCACGGTCGAAAAACGGTTATCCTCCCGTGCCTTATCCACACATCCGCGCCGCATCGGGGCAGAAAGAAACCCTAATGTGGGGTCTTGAGCGGCCTGATGGCGGCCGTGGGGTCGGCTTTACAGGTGGGCACTGGCATCATAATTGGGTCTACGACCTGCAGCGAAATGCGGTCCTTGCCGGAATGCTCTGGGCGGCTGGGGCAACAATTCCAGAAGCTGGTGTTCAGTCGGCGGCA
>JASMGX010000126.1 GCA_030751095.1 Pirellulales bacterium
CTGTCCTCGGGGCTGAGAACGTTCTCCCCCCCGCTCCAACAAATCCGAGCCTTTGCACTTCCAATCAAGCGATATCTTTGAGCTCTTTCGGGATTCTGTAATCGGTGGCCCCCCTCCGGCCAGGCTGCCAGGCAAGGCACGGAGCCGCTCACCCGATTGACGCTCGAGCCGGTAATCGTTAGCATGCCCTGTCGGTCACGTACCGGGCCCGTGACACCGATTGTTCCTATTTACCTGGCCCTTTTACTGCCTTACTCAACGCCGGAAAGATATCGCCCGCTGGGCGATCCAGATTGTCCGGTGTGCCGAAGGTGAGGAGAAGATATCTATGGCCGATGTATTGGTCAAACAGTTGGTTGAAGCGGGGGTCCATTTTGGACACCGGGCGAGCCGTTGGAACCCCAAGATGGGGCCCTATATCTATGGTCGCCAGAAGTTGATCCACATCATTGATGTGCGTGAAACCATTCGCGGTCTACTCCGTGCTCGCAAATATTTCAAACAGGTGGCAGCAGCCGGTAGCCTAATACTTTTTGTAGGCACCAAACGGCAAGCGAGCAACACGGTTGAACGTGAAGCAGAACGGTGTGGAATGCCTTTCGTTTCGCAACGCTGGCTCGGAGGCACCTTAACGAACTTTCGCACCATTCGGAGTCGGCTCAGTCGCCTCGAGCAACTCGAGGAAATTTTAGGTGGAGAGCAGATTTCCACCTATTCGAAAAAGATGCAGTCTGCGCTGGCACGTGAAAACCGGAAGATGTATCAAAACCTTAATGGCATCCGGCACATGAACCGTTTGCCCGAGTGTCTCCTGACAATCGACCCGAATAAAGAACGCAATTCAATCCGCGAGGCCACGAAACTTGGTATCACGACTGTTTCGCTAATCGATACCGACTGCGATCCAGATCTGGTGGATCTGCCAATTCCTGGCAATGATGACAGCATTCGCAGTATTGAATTGATTACCCGGATTCTGGCCGATGCCATTCTTGAGGGGAAGGCTGAAGCGGCTGTTGAACAGCAAGCGGCAGTCGAAGGCGGTGCGCCAGAACCGGCAGCTGCCAATGACGATGCTGCACCACCGGCTTGATTTTCAGGGCAAGCATCAACATAGGGAACAAGTCACTGGCCGAATGAATCAGGAAGCCCTCTCGGGCACTATACACAGAATCCATACTCATTTTTTTGTGAGGAGTACGTCGTTTCATGGCTGAGATCACCGCAGCAACCGTCAAAGCGCTACGTGAACGCACCGGACTGCCGATGATGGATTGCAAAAAGGCGCTGGTGGAAACCGATGGTGACCCAGAAGCTGCCGTAGATGCCTTGCGGAAAAAGGGCATTAAAACGCAGGAAACCAAAATGGGCACCCGCGATACCTCCACGGGCCGAATGGGAGTCTACGCCGACTTTGAAGGTGGCATGTCAGCGATGGTAGAACTGCAGTGCGAGTCCGCACCTGTAGCAAGTCACGAAGAATTTATCTCTCTGGCCAATGATCTGGCAAAACAATTGGCAACTGGTCCGGGAGCGGCAACTCCGGAAGAACTCCTAGAACAAGCGTCGCCAAGCAACAGTGGTACGCTGCGGGAACAGAAAGATGATTTGTACAACCGCATTAGAGAAGTTTTTAACTTGAGTCGCATTCTTCGAATTGACGGTTCCTGCGGAAGCTACGCACACCATGCAGGTGTCACCAAGGGAGTATTGCTCGAAGTCACAGGCGGTAATGCGGAAGCCGCCAAGGACATCTGCATGCATATCGCCGCCATGAATCCCACGGCCGTTTGTAAAGACGATCTTGATCCCGAACTTGTCGCCAGAGAGAGAGAGATTCTCGTCGAGGCTGCTAGGGGAGAAGGCAAACCGGAACAAATCATTGACAAAATGGTCGACGGGCGCATGCGTCAGTTTTACGCGCAACAGGTTCTGGAAGAGCAGCCCTTTGTTAAGGATGACAAGCAAACGGTCGGCAAATATGCAGAAGCTGCTGAAATGAAGTTAGTACGTTTTGTTACTTGGGAGCTGGGCAAAGAGTAACCATACTGCCTCAAAGTTCACGATTGTCTAGAGCCTCACAGCGGCACGTGCGAGGGAGCGTAACATATCAAAAATGGAAAAGCCAACATCTGAAAAACGCATGGAATATTCGCGGGTCATCTTGAAACTTTCCGGGGAAAGTTTTTGCCAGGATGGTGAACGTGGCATCAGCATGGAGGCTGTAACGCATATTGCGAAACAGACCTATCAAGCGGCCCAGCAGGGCGTGCAGATTGCTATTGTTATCGGCGGAGGAAACATTCTTCGGGGTGCGCAGTTCACGGCTGGCAACACCACCATTCAGGAAGCAACCGCGCATTATATGGGCATGCTGGCAACCGTGATCAACGGGTTGGCGCTGCAAGATGCGCTGGAATCGCTAGGCTGCGAGACACGGTTGTTGACCGCCGTCCGTATGGATGGAGTCGCCGAACCGTACATTCGCCGTCGGGCACGACGACACCTGGAAAAAGGGCGCGTCATCATTCTTGCAGCGGGTACAGGCAGTCCATTTGTCACAACAGATACTGCAGCAGCCCAACGGGCTTTGGAACTCGGAGCTGACGCGCTGTTGAAAGCAACGCGGGTTGATGGCATTTACAGTGACGACCCGGAAAAAAATCCTCATGCTGTTTTTTATCGGGAGCTCAGTTATGAGATGGTCCGCAATCAGAATTTGCGAGTTATGGACCCAACTGCAATTACCCAATGCATGGAACATGGTATGCCCATCGTCGTGTTCAACTACAACAAAGAAGGGTTTATTGAACGCGCCGTTCGCGGAGAGCTTGTCGGCACCCTCGTCAGTAGTGATGTGATCGTACACCAGTGAATCTAGGCGATAACGCAACGGCAATATAATACAATGAACGGCATCGACTGCATCGATTCCGGCTATTTGAAAATTTTTGTAGCTCGTTTTTCTTCCGAGAGTTTTCCCATGAGTGCCGACGACATCCTGCTCGATGTAGAAGAACGGATGGAAAAGACGGTCGAACGACTAAAACAGAGTTTGGCAGGTATTCGGACCGGTCGCGCAAATCCGGGGTTGGTTGATTCGCTGCGAGTCGAGGCATACGGGTCGCAGACTCCATTGAAGCAACTGGCGAATGTTGGCGCCCCCGAACCCACGCAGATTGTGATCCGGCCTTTTGACCCGACAACGATCAAGGATATCGAAAAGGCTATTCTGGCCGCCGACTTGGGCTTTAACCCCCAAAGTGATGGCCGCCTGATACGCATCAACATTCCCGCACTCTCTGGTGAAGTGCGGCGGAAAATGGTCGGCCGTATTAAGGAACTTGCCGAAGAGGGCAAAGTCTCCATCAGGAACATCCGTCGGGATGGAAATAAGGCGGCGGAGAGCGAGGAAAAAAATAAGACTCTGAGCGAGGACCAGCGCGATGACCTTAAGGATGAAATTCAAGAGTTGACTAAAAAATATGAGACGCTCGTCATCACAACGTCAAAAGAACGCGAGCAAGAAGTTCTCGATACCTAACGAACAGAGCTTGAAGGCCAGAGCTTGAAGGCCAGAACTTGAAGGCAGGCCGGCTAACCAAGCTCCTTACGGATCCAGGCAAGGTACGTTTCGCTACCACCGACAATTTCCGTTGCCACGATTTCAGGCTCTTCGTAGGTATGCTGCTCGAGAACAGCTGTTTTCAGTAGATCAAAATGCCTACCGTCTGTCTTGGCCACACAGAGCCATTCCTGAGCCTGTTCTAATCTGCCCTCCCAGTGATACGTACTGGCGACCGGTCCCTGCACCTGAACGCAAGCAGCCAGACGCTGCTGCACAAGCATTTCCGCCATAGCTTCGGCAGACTGCTTCGAAGACAGTGTGGTTGTCACACACAAAATCGAGTTCGAATCCAAAAAATCACCGGATGCGCTTAAAAGCTAGAGGCGAGGATGAACAGGGACGAACGTAGTAGGTGCGGGACGCCAGATCCATTCCTGTTTGGGATGGCCTTCCAGCCCATGGTAGATTTCCTCCTCTCGCTGATCGAGAGCATCGCCCGGGCGAAAAAAGTTCAACTGTAGCGTTTTATATTCAAATTTTCGTCCGTTCCCAGGCTCCTTCTCCGGGTCAAACTCGCCAGCAGGATCCTCCCATTTGTAGGCATTTGTCAGCCCCATAATCTGGATGGTCAGAAAGTCCGTGGCCGAATCCACGTCCATCCAGGTAACAACACCCCAGCGGCTAATCTCATCGCGTCCGGAACTAACGGGGACCGGCTCTGCGCTGATCTGCGAGGAATCGAAGAACTCTTCGTATGTACAATTGGGTTGCTCTCGAACGTAAATTGCACGGCGTGCAGCAGGAATAATCTGGTCCATATACTGTACGGTTTTTCCATCGACCTGCAGCCTGTCATTATCAAAGGTCCGCAACAGGAATGTGGGAACAAAGCGATGCTCGCCGATGCTGGCCAACATTTTCTCATGCGAGTCAACTTTTTGGATTGTATACTCTCCAGGATGTAATGAATCGCCGGAGGGCAATGGTTTATGATCTCCCTCTACTGGCGTGAGGTGGTCACCCGGATTGGTAACGCGATAGACCATATACCAAACCACCTTTCTCTTCATCTTGCCGTCGGGCTGGGGTATATCGACCTCGATCAATCGCAATGGCTTGTGCGTGAATTGCAGCTGCCAGACTCCGCGACGAAATAAGACATCCTGTGCCTTGGAGTGGAGTGTTTTCGTTTTTTCAAACTCCTCGGGCGTCCATTCGAGCTCCGGCTCTCCTTCGATCAGTTCGACAACGTTGTGGGCCGCATGCGTCTCCTCCTCTGCCCTCTGGAGAGGTATTCGATTTTCTACTCCCGGAACGAGCTTGCGGAAAGGCCGGGGAGTCTCCGCACCGGCTCGATCAGCATGCGATGCTGATAGCGCCAGGCACAAACTAAAGAACACTCGGACCAAGCAGGATAAGCGGTTTGCGAATGGAGCCTGTCTCATTGGATAACAATCCATTTCCAAAAACCTCCGGAATCAGAAGACCCGTTATCGAGGTACCAAAGTGTCGGAACTGAACGATTCCAGTATAACTGGCCACTCGAACCAGAAAAACGGCAACTCCCCTTACGGGAGGGGATCCAAAGAGATCTCTGGCACACGGCCACCACACACCGCGCGGGAAGTCCGAACCATCGGGGCCACTTTAAGCTGATGGCATCCCCATTTTCACGGCTTTGCCGACTCTTTTTTCCCGTTTGACGCTTCGGTCGGTGAGGCGGTTTTGGGCAATGTACGGGCAACAAATGCCAAATGCTCGACAATTTCTCGATCAGCCGCTCCAAACGGCTGCACCTGATCTCCCTCCATCGTGAAAACCAATGCCAGACGGTGGCCCTGAGTATCCGTGAGCGAATAATAAATCCAACGGACCGGGAGTTCCGATGCTGTGCCTGCAACTTCGACGCGATAGACAAGATGTCCTCGACGGCTTGTGGACTCACCAGCATTCACAAAGGTACCAAAATTTGTACCCAGATTTTTTTTAATATCTTCTTGAAATTGCGACAGCGTAATTGCTTTGCCTTTTTTAATGTCGGGCAGGGCCGAAACGTTACACTGTGCAATAAGTTCGCCTCGATGCACACGTCGCAATACTGTAGCTCGGTCATCCTCTGCCGTAACGAACCAATGCTGATCATGCTGAAGTGAAACACCCAAGACCGCAGAATGATACGCAAGTTGTTGATTGTCCCAATGAGCCGTTCCCCGCATAGAGACAAGCTCCCCATCTGAAAGTTTTCCCGCATCCGTACGCGGTTCTAAAACCATTTTCAGTCGGAACGTCGCTTCAATACCGGGACTGACATGCCCAATTCCGCGCCGTTCCCGGCCAACCATCTGCAATGAGGCAATTTTTCCACGTCGAAGATCAAAATAGTAGCGGGCCTTGATTGCGATTTCGCTCGCCACACCTACAGTCGCCCCTTGGATATTTCCGGAGAATTCTACTTTTGCATACCCGCGTTCGACACTCTTTAATTCGCTCTTTACATCACTTTCGCCAACCGCATCGAGACCCAACAAGGCAGCGAGTGCCGAAGCATCTTGCTGCCAGATTGTGCCAATTGCAATCGGTTCATTGGGGAGAATCAATTGCAGTACATACGGATCACCCGGCAAATGGATCAGATCGAGCTCTTCCCGGCGAAGAGGTCCTGTTGGTGAGTGAAATTTGAGGATGGTATTTTTTCGCTGAACACCTATCAGACGTCGCTGGTCTCTTAACAGGGGTGTTCTTTCCTGATTGTTGATTTTCATCGCTACGTCAACCTGATCGTAATAACGGGCAGCTTGAACGGAAGGGGATTTTTCCTCTTGCTCTGCCCCCTGTTGTGCCTCAGGAATTTCTCCAAAAAATAAAAGGCGATCCTGATAAACTAAATTGGCAGTCACTTCCAGATCTAATTTTTCTGCCTCCGTCTCACCCGGCAATACAAGCTGGCCCTGAACCTCGTAAGCGACCTGCACGTCCGCAACTTCGCTGTAGGACTGTCGCATTTTGAGGTCGTAACGATTCGAGTCAGCGGCCTGCACAGAGAGAGGGTCACCGCTGCCAAGAATCGCTGCAGCGATGAGTACATTGGTAAGGCAGCCGATAGGAGTGATCCGTTTCATGGCCACGAATATTTTCTTTCCAAAAAGCTGGGGGCGAGAGCCCGCTCCAATCCAAACTGAGAACCCACCCGAAGAGCTGTTCGGATCTGTAGGCCATTGATTTGCTTCGTCCCCCTTGCCCGATAAGTTGAGCCGTTTCGTGCATCGTTCACCGATCGAGCACTATCGGGCTATAAATTGGAGAGAAAGGGCAGTTCACGGAAAGATCGGGGGTTGGCCAAAAATCTCTTGAGAAAAAGTGTGGTTTGCGTAACTTCTTGATGCAAAACAGGTTGCGTTTCTTTTCTGCGTCTCGCGAGAACAAAAAAGAAATTCGCTGTGAACTTTCCTGTGACCTTAAACGACTTAGATGCGTACAAATACATGTATCTGAAAGAGGATGCTGTAGAGACTTGGCTCAACGGAACGGTGTACAGACCTGGTTTTCTTGCCGGGTTCCGCTTTTTGCCGCGTTTTTTCACTAAAGGCAATACCAACACAAGGAACAGAGCAACAACAAATAGGAGCAGAGGGAATTAGCGGTTGGTCGCGGGATGGACTCGCCGTGCAATGGAACCGGCTTGGAAGGTTGCGAGGGAATCGCAGGAACCGTTTTCGGGGACACTCCATCCAGGCTTTTTAGGAGAAAGAGGCTCCCATGCACACGGACTACAGACATTCGGCATTTCTAAAATTACGCGATAACCTGCTTAACACCGCAACCAGGAGAGAACAGTTCGGGCTTGCTGCCGCTGGTGAGCATCTCATTGAACAGCTCTCCTCAAAGCCTTCTTTGAAGCGGAACTATTGCTGTGATCAACTTTTCCAGCAGCTTGTCGCAGCAAGCTCCTCCGTTGACAATGTGGACGTAGCGGCCCGAGAACGAATTTCGGGTGCGGATGCCTGCCATGATTTGCGGTTATTGGTCGAAGATCTGACCGATGCGGCCGAGTTTCCCATTGAGTCCGCAGGTGAGCCTGTCCATACCGTCGAACAACTCAGCAAGCTCTTTGACGTTTCCACGAAGACAATATCGCGCTGGCGTCACGGAGGCCTGATCGCGCGAAAGTTCATGATGAACGGCCGAAAGAGAGTTGGATTTCTCAAGAGTTCCATAGATCGGTTCGTTGTTGGCAACCGGGATCGGATTAAGCGGAGCAGTTGCTTCCGTCAAATGACTGCACGGGAGCGGGAGCAGATCGTTGCCGATGTTCGCCGCCTTTCAAAACAGGGCTATGGAATGACCGATGTTGCTCGCCAGCTCAGCAAGGAATTGCACAGAAGCCCCGGTACGATTCGAGGCACCATCAAGCAACACGATCGGCTACATCCCGACCAAGCACTTTTCCCCAACTACAGCACGCCTCTCAATGATGAATTGCGCAACAAAATTTATCAACTCTTTCGTGATGGCGAATCGATTGATGATCTCGCAATGAAATATTCGCGTACGCGCACAACCATCTATCGCATCATAACTCGAGAGCGGTATCAGCACATTATTAATTTGCCACTCGATTATGTGAGCAATTCTCAATTTCCTCGAATACGGAATGTCGATGCCATTCTTGGCCCCATGCCGGAGTCGGGAAAATCGAAGTCAAAATCCAAAATACCGTCTGATCTTCCGAGTTATTTAGCCAGCCTTTACGAAGTGCCGCTACTAACTCGAGAACAGGAACAACACCTATTCAGAAAATTCAATTTTGCCAAGTATTCTGCGAATCGACTGAGAAAAAAGCTGACTTCGGATCGTCCTCAAATTCGCCTCATGGATGAAATCGAAAACCTCCACGAACAGGCAATGGTTACGAAAAGTCTTCTCGTCCGGGCTAACTTGCGGCTTGTTGTATCCATTGCTAAACGGCATGTGGGTCCGCAGGATAACTTTTTTGAACTGGTCAGCGACGGAAACACCTCTTTGATGAGGGCCGTTGAAAAATTTGACTTTTCACGTGGCTTCAAATTCAGCACCTACGCAAGCTGGGCAATTATGAAAAATTTTGCCCGTTCTATTCCCAATGAGCTAAAACATCGGGATCGTTTCCGTACCAGTAGTGACGAATTATTTGCCGCCACGGAGGAGCGGAGAACAAACTGGCTCGGCCAGGAACTGGAGCATCGAAGCCGAAAATCCGAAATCCGGAAGATTTTGACTCGGCTTGACGATCGCGAACAAAAGATTATCATTCACCGGTTCGGCCTGGACTACTCGAAGGAACCTCAGACTCTCAAACAAGTGGGCGAGACAATGGGGGTTACCAAAGAGCGGGTCCGGCAAATTGAGTCCCGTGCCCTCGATAAGCTGCGGACCGCGGCCAGAGAGGACAAAGTCGATCCTCCAGGAGTCGGTTAACGGGTTTTTGCCGGTGTTTTAGGCTGGAATGATCGCGTGGCGCCCCTAGCGAGGGGATCTAGCCCAAGAGGAGAGCCGGAAGCAGAAAACGGGAAGCCGAGTCAGCCAGAATCATCTTCTGGCGAGACGATGGAGCTGTTGGCCGGTACAAAATTGGCCTTTTCCACGGCGTTTTGTCGTCCATTCTGTTCTCCACCACCCCCTCCACCACCTCTGTTCTCCACCACCTCTGTTCTGTTCTCCACCACCCCAGAGACCAGCCGCAATCCCGGCTACGAGTAAAGATGTCGGCGATCCACCGTTTGGCTCTTAAAGATCATAAAAATAGCGACTTACGTCGAGTTAACCCATATTGCAAGGCTTATTTACTTCGGTATATTTAAATGTTTCCATGCTGGGATTGGGCCGCTAGCGTAGCTCAATTGGCAGAGCAGTTGATTTGTAATCAACAGGTTGTGGGTTCAAGTCCCTCCGCTAGCTTGTTGAAGGTGCTGTCGATAGGGTTGTCGCGCTACAGGCAAAGACAATCGGCCGTTGTTGGAACCATTCGACTACAAGGTAAAGGATTCCAGTGGTTGAATAGGGCCAAGGGGGGTTTCCCGAGCGGTCAAAGGGGTCAGACTGTAAATCTGATGGCAATGCCTTCGCAGGTTCGAATCCTGCACCCCCCACTGGTAAATTAGCTTTGTGTATCACGTATGCATTACAGGACTTGCGAGTTTAGTGGAAGGCAGGTAGCGATCTAGCATTTGGTCTTTATACCGCATTTTGAATCCTTATTATTTGCGGGTGTAGCTCAATGGTAGAGCCACAGCCTTCCAAGCTGAAGACGAGGGTTCGATTCCCTTCACCCGCTCTGGAAGAATACAAAGTTTGACTGAGAAACTTAGGCGGCGAAACTTAGGCGGCGAAACTTAGGCGGCGAAACTTAGGCAATAAAAAAGAACACAACGAGTCCCTATCGGTTACTCTTCTGAGGGAAAATGGTAATCGGAACAATTGGGTCTGAATGCCGCGCAAAAACATGCCGCGCAA
>JASMGX010000127.1 GCA_030751095.1 Pirellulales bacterium
AAAGGAATCATTCTGGCCACCGAGTCCTGCTGAACCCGCTCCAGTTCAAAAGAGGCGAGCACCGACAAATCGACCGGGTGCGAAAGCAAGAGTATCTCTGAACATGCTGCCAGTTGCCGGATGATCTCGAGCATGGCTGCTGCATCCTGCTGCCGCGAGATCACGACCGCGTCGACGTCGGCAACCGAGAGCGACGCGAGCGGGTCCTCCTTGCGGGCAACCACCGTCTGAGGACCGATCCATGGTGGATCTTGCCCGATAAACCCTGTAGTGGGCAGCCACCAAACCAAATGGTGATCTTGAGAAGAGGCGATATCCTGCGCCAACTTTTCGGTGAGATCATCGGTACCAAAGATTGCAAATTTCATTGCCTTGGCCGGGGCGGTCTAAATTCAGATGCTGCGGATATGAAATCCGCCGTCCACATTGATACACTCGCCGGTACTGAACGGAAAGCTATCGGAAACGATAGCCACCACCGCTTTGGCAAC
This sequence comes from Pirellulales bacterium, assembly GCA_030751095.1. GTDB lineage: Bacteria > Planctomycetota > Planctomycetia > Pirellulales > UBA7805 > UBA7805. The sequence goes on from JASMGX010000127.1 coordinate 492, forward strand.
ATCTTCCGGAACACCCCAGCGACGGATCGGTGTCAGGCCTTCAGAAATCAAAGAGTTGTATTTTTCCTTCACGGGCGCGGTCATATCGCTGTCGATAATCCCGGGACAGAGTTCAAACACCTGTATTTTTTCTTCTGCCAACCGGCAACCAAAGAGCTTGGTCATCATGCCCATTGCCGCCTTCGTGAGGCAATAATCGGCACGGTTGATCGATGCGGCATAGGAGGATAGCGAAGAGATATTGATAATTTTTCCACCGGCTATCTGTTCTTCACGAATGAGCGACATCATCGCCAGGGCAGCCTGCTGGGAGAGAAAGAACGGGCCTTTGAGATTGGTTGCGAAAACCGTATCCCAACTTGTCTCGCTCGCTTCCAACAGGTCCACGCGACCGGGAGAGGTGATCCCGGCGTTGTTCACGAGCACATCGATGCGTCCAAAACGATCGAGCGCCTCGGCAACAAGCCGCTGGCGATCTTCTCCACAACCGACATCGCCCTGAACCGAGAGAGCATCGCCGCCTGCTTCGATGATCTCAGCGACCACCGCATCGGCCAAATGCTTATTCTCGCGATAATTCACCAACACCGCATGCTCCAAGACACCGAGGCTCTTGGCAATGGCACTGCCGATGCCACGCGAAGCACCCGTAACTAGCGATACCGGATGATTGTGCATCAACTGCATTCCTCGGGAAGGGGAAACCGTCGGTCGCCCGCTACAAACAACACTGCCAACGCAGCAAACGGCGATAACCGGACTGGCTCGACGTGAACGTATCGTCCTCTGCCAATAGGCCTGCTGTCAACCGGAGTTCATGTTTTCAGCAACAAGAACCTCTGAGTCCTTGCTGTCTTGCAAGGGATCCGATGGCGCGCTCTTCGGTTAAAGAATAAATTTGCTCAGGTCCTCATCCTGAGTTAATTCATCGAGTCGCTCTTTGACATAGGCGGTATTCACTTCGACTTTTCCCATCTTCATCTCGGGCGCCTCGAAAGACAATTCTTCGAGCAACCGTTCCATAATGGTATAGAGCCGCCGCGCGCCGATATTTTGTGATTTCTGGTTCACGTCGAAGGCATAGCCGGCGAGAGCAGTGACGGCATCTGTGGTAAATTCGACCTCCACTCCCTCAGTTTGCATCAGTGCTGCATACTGTTTTGTGAGCGCCCCCTTAGGTTCGGTCAAAATACGCACAAAATCATCCTGGCCCAGATCGGTCAATTCGACCCGGATTGGAAAACGGCCCTGCAATTCCGGCATCAGATCGCTGGGACTCGTGCCGTGGAAAGCGCCTGCTGCGACAAACAGAATATGATCTGTTTTTACGTAGCCGTAACGTGTCTGGATTGTCGTTCCCTCAACAATAGGCAGAAGATCCCGCTGGACTCCCTGCCGGGAAACATCCGCTCCGCGGCCTCCCTCCATCGCCACAACCTTGTCAATCTCATCAAGAAATACAATCCCGATATTTTCTGCCAACTCGATCGCTTGTCCGTTTACTTTCTCCTGATTGATCAGCGATTCGCTCGCTTCTTCGAAGAGCACACCTCTCGCTTCGGCAACCGTCATTTCTCGCCGCACACTGTTGCGTGGCATGACTTTCTCGAACAAGCCCTGCAGGTCGAAATCCATCTGCTCATTGCCCATATTCGTAAACATGACCGGTGGGGCCTTTTGCTCTAGCGAGAGTTCGATCTTCCGCTGCTCCATTTCGCCAGCTACGAGCATTGCACGGATTTTTTCCCGAGTCCGCTCGTAGCGATCTATAGCATCTACGTCCCCCGCATTTGAATCGATGGATACCGGCGGAGGAGCAAGCAACTCAACGAGGCGAGATTCCACCTCTTGCAGGGCTTCCTCTTCGACATTTGCTCGTTCACGCTCGCGAACTAACACAATCGCATTTTCAACAAGCTCGCGAACCATGCTCTCTACATCGCGACCGTAATATCCCACTTCGGTATATTTGCTTGCTTCAACCTTGATGAAGGGGGCTCCGGTAAGCCTGGCAAGACGACGTGCAATTTCTGTCTTTCCAACGCCGGTCGGGCCAATCATAAGAATATTTTTGGGTGCGACCTCACGCCGCATCTCTTCCGCCAGTTGCTGCCGGCGCCAACGATTACGAATCGCAATCGCAACGGCCTCTTTGGCTGCATCCTGGCCAACAATATGCCGATCCAATTCCGCGACGATCTCGCGTGGCGTCAAACATGTGTCGAGTTCTGTCAAGAATGTGACTCCAATTCTTCAACCACAATTTGATCGTTCGTATAGACATCAATGCCACTGGCAATTTCTAGTGACTTGCGGACAATCTCACCTGCTGCTAATTGGGAGTGGGCCACCAGGCCGCGAGCGGCTGCCACCGCATAATTACCACCCGACCCAATCCCCAAAATGCCGTCTGTTGGCTGAATCACATCGCCAATACCGGTCACCAGCAATGTATGTTCGGCACTAACGATAATCACCATCGCCTCCAGTCGGCGCAGCGCACGATCGGTACGCCATTCTTTGGCCAGTTCAGTCGCTGCTCGAGGAATGTTGCCAGGATGGTTCTTGAGTTTTGCCTCGAGCCGTTCTAAGAGTGCAAAGGCATCTGCACTTCCTCCAGCAAATCCTGTAATGACCTTGCCATCGAGCAAGTGGCGGATCTTCATGGCATCTGCTTTCATGATCGAATCGCCTAGCGAGACTTGGCCATCGCCTCCAAGGGCAACCTGTCCTTGATGGCGGACCGAGAGAATCGTGGTTGCGTTGAGTTTCATGCCATACCTTTGACGCGGAGCATCTCAAGCCCATTCATGACAGATTGGGGTTCACAATCCAGGGAAGGCTATGCATTTTCCCCGAATCTCCTCACCACTGCCAGGGGTACCCCCGATTGGCTGAGGCACCGGTAACTCGCTATGCTAGTTCTATGACAGAATCGAACCTGACACGCAGCCCTGAGATGATGTCCCGCGGTGATTCCGCACTTTTGGTCGTTGATGTCCAAGAGAAACTAATTCCCCTCATTGCACAACAAGAAACAATCGTCTGGAATATCCGTCGCCTGCTCGATGCGACCGAGGTTCTCGATCTTTTTGTGGTGGCGACCGAACAATACCCTCAGGGACTCGGCCAAACGGTCGGGGCATTGTCGGACCTGTTGGGAGAAATCTCGGAGAAAACTGCCTTTAGCTCTGCTCGTGTGCCGGGCCTCTTGGCCTCTTTCTCGAAACGCGAAATTCGAAAAGTGCTCTTGGTGGGCATCGAGACCCACGTCTGTATAGAGCAAACGGCATTGGACATGCTCTCTGCCGGACTCGGAGTCTATGTGGCGGTCGATGCCGTCGGATCCCGGAACTCGTTGGATCGAGACATCGCTCTGAGAAGAATGGAATCGGCCGGAGCGGTACTCACCACGACCGAGGCGGTACTCTTTGAATGGTGTGAAATCGCTGGAACGCCCGAATTCAAGCGGATCAGCCAACTCGTCCGCGAAACCGGCCCGGACACCTCAAAACGCTAACGATCGCACCCTCGCTCAGACCTCAAAAGGCAGCAGATCAGGTGATGGATCGAGCAAATGCATCGCCGAAAGATCGCCGCCTATATCACCCACTTGCCCCATCCTAACTTCATCTGTTCACCTTATAAATTGTTTTTTCTCTGAAAAACGGTTGTAAAGCAATAATCCATCGCTATATTTGCACGTGGCGTTATTCGATACAGCATGCGGGTGGGTTGATGCTCTCCCGAAAGTGGGCATTCGTCTATTGTGCTCCGATGCCCTGGTCATGGAGGAAGTTAGTCCGCGTCATGGAGGAAATTAGTCCGCCTGCAATGCACTCAGGTGGGTCTCATAACGAGGCAAAGGTTGGCGGACGATCGGCATGCTTGTTCTTTCCCGAAAAGTTGGTGAGAAAATACTCATCGGAGACACCATCTCGGTTACCGTGGTGCGGGTCGGCCAGGGGGGTGTCCGGATCGGCATCGAAGCACCAGAGGATCTGGAGGTTGTCCGCGAAGAACTCAAGACCGGAAAACGAAAGGCGACCGATTCGCCCCAGGACAAGGCATCCCAGTCCCGGCTGGGGGCTCCCAAGTGAGCGTTCCACCGGTGGCCGGAGCGATCTGAGAATCAAAAAATATCTTTGTGGGTTTCTCGTGGCAGAGTCATGTGGCAGAGTCATGTGGCAGAGTCATGTGGCAGAGTCATGTGGCAGAGTCATGTGGCAGAGTCATTCTGGCCGGTGTTATTCTGGCCGATCCGTTGATCGAGCACGCTCCCGGGGAGAAACCGTTTCGTCGCTGGGAATAGTTCCCCTTTCAAACCCCTGATCGGTCGGCGTACCATCTAAATCAACGCCATGTTCCTCCATATAGTTTTTCAGTTTTTGTGCCTTTGAATCTGCCGTTGGCTCAGGAGCAACGTCGGAGTCGATTGCCTCTCCAACAGGTTGCCGTCCCCACGGTATCTTCTGGCCACCACGGGTTATGAGATCGAATGTGTAGGTGTGGGTCGAACCAGGAACCGGTTGTGCCGATGGCTCTATCGCCAACAGGGAAAAGTCCTTCCAAAAAGGACCAATAGCGGATGCAATCTCGGCCGCTCCTACAACACGACCATCTTCCCACTGCTTCCCGATTGCTGGCACGTTCATCGGAACGTTGCGTATCTGTGCAAGGTGTTTCAACGGTTTTCGGTCCACAACGTAATCCGCAACCGGGAGTCGGACACCCTTTGAATCAACCACGACATCATCGGTTGGACCGGCACCATCGGACCCAACCACCATCGCAACAGGCTTGCGATATTCAATCGTGACTTTGATACGCGGTGGATGGAACTTTTCTACCCGCTTAACGCGTTTTACCCATGGATGATCTCGCAAGGCCAAACTGATTCTCTCAGTAAGGTCCGCATCCAAAAGCGACAGCCGATCGTCAAGACTGGCATCGCGGACCACTTTCCTCAACAGATCGTGACGGTCAATCCAGTCGGAACGGGGAACAACCTCGATATCTGCTGGAGTGATCCCATAATGGGTACTTGTCGGTGCCGTTTGCCTTAAAACCTGCCAACGCCAGTAAATGCCCGCGATGACGATCGTCAGTAGCAAAGGAACCAGCAGCAAACCTTTTGCGTGTCGTAGCCAAACGACCCACCGCGTAAGAAACTCCTCTTCACCTGGGGATTGATCTGTCATACCTGATTTCCCGCGCAAGCGGGTGCCGAAGAGCAGCACAACTTGGACCTATTTTGACCAAAGTCTTCTGAGGGCACAGAATCACAAGAACACCAAGGAAGCGAAATAGGCATAACACTCAAATTGCTCAGTAGCACGACCCGCAGCAGACCATCCCCAACCGTTCGACCGCATCTGAGAAGCTGCATTTTAGAAGTAGTGCCGCGTCACAAAACATCCCATTACCAAATTTCCAGTTCCAGTTCCAACTCAATCCCGAGTCGTTCGGCAACACTCTCACGAATGTTCTCAATGAGTTTGAGAACGTCTGCGGCTTTCGCTCCTTCTTCCGCAACAATGTAATTTGCATGCCGATCACTTACCAAAACCTTACCTGTGGAGGCGGCTTTCATTCCTGCCTGCTCAATTAACATGGCGGCACTCATGCCTCTGGGATTTTTAAAAATACAGCCCGTCGCCTGATGCGCCAGTGGCAGACCCGCCTTTTTTACGATCCACTGCTGCTGCATCCGTTTCGTCAGAGCCTCGGGGTCTTCTCTCTCTAATTTGAAATCTGCACTGAGAATAGCTAATTCATCAAGACTACTTTGACGGTAACCAAAATCGAGTTCCTCGCGCTCACGCTGGATCATTTCGCCACTCCGCGTCATGACCGTTGCGCGCGCAGTCCACTGGCCGATATCCCCGCCACGGGCACCGGCATTCCCATGGAGGGCGCCGCCGATCGTACCTGGAATACCGACCAGGGTTTCCAGACCAGAAAGTCCTTCCCGCACGGCACTCGAGAGCACATGCCCCAGGCGCGCCGCCCCAGCGGCATGGACCACATCGCCATCTACCTCTATTTTTTCAAATGGTTCACCCGTAAGCCTGATCACCATCCCCGCAACACCGTCGTCCCGAACGAGAACATTGGAACCGCCACCAAGCAAACGAACCGCAACACCCTCTTCATGACAGCGCTTTACAAGATCGGTCAAGTGTTCCAACGACTGCGGCTGCGCAAAGTATTCTGCTGCACCGCCAACCTTAAACCAGGTCTTCTCAGCGAGCGGAACATCTTGTTGAACAAAATCTTCAAATCCGGTAATTAAAGACATAATCAGTTTTCCTGCTAAAGCGGCCCCAATGTAACGGGCAGATCCCCTTTAGAACAACCCAGCTTATCTCCATGCAAAAGGGATGGGAAGAAACCTCGGCCATTCGGCCTGCGCAAGTCTCCCGGGTTTCAAAATCTCCTCGCGAAACTCTGCTGTACCGTCCACTGCCTATCCTTCTGCCACATCTGCTCTTTGACTTGAGCCTGGAGCCGTCGGCCACGCCAAATCGTCCAATGGCCCAACGGTTACCGAATATGTATCTTGCAATGGGAATTGCCTCATCACCTCAGAAATGTCATCTAACGACACCGCGTCAAACGCCGCAATATCGTCCCGTATCGAACGATACTTCTGTTGACGAATCCAATCCAAGCCGATGCCAATCATACGATTGTGGGGTCTCTCGCCCGCGAGCACCAACCGGGAATTCACTTTTGTTTTGGCCCGAGAAAGTTCCTCGAGTGTAAATCCATTTGCAGAAGCACGCTGATACTCCTCGGAAATAACCTTCACATTATCTTCTGTACACTCTGGATCGCAACAGAGCCATGTCATGATAAGCCCTGCATCAGCGTATTCGTAATAGTGCGTGCTCGCCTGTTCGGCCAATCCAGGATGCAACAACTCCCAATAGAGGCGAGAGCCACTACTGTCCCCTAGCAGTGTCACAAGCAGATGGACAGCATAGCGCAACGGATGCTCCATATTCGGCGCATTGCCAAGCTGGATGACATATTGCTGGGATGCAGCAGGCCGCTGGATCAATTGGCTGCCCTGCAGAGAAACCACCTCTTTGGTGAGGCGTTCTACCTGAAACCGTTCCCAGTGGCCACACCCCTGCTGCGCAGTCCGCACGAGTGAATCAAAATCGACTCGACCGGCAGCAGCAAGAATCATGTTCTCCGGACTATAACGCCGTTGAAAATATTCCCGCATTGCTTCCACTTGGAGCCTCTCGATACTCTCTGCCGTACCGAGCACCCTGTTGGCCAGTGGATGTCCCCCATAATACGCCTGCTCACATTGTTCATCTGCACCAAAAGGAGGTTGGTCTTCGTACATGCGAATTTCTTCAATGATCACCTGTTTTTCCGTCTGGAAGTCTTCCTCCCGCAAAGCCGGTCGCATCAACTCGGCCCACAGGTGGATGATATCATCCTGGTACTCGGGCAGGGCAACAGCGTAATACACCGTATGCTCTTTATCGGTCCATGCATTGTAGTCGGCTCCCAATTTGTCAAATCGATAATTGACTTCCTCAACGGCGCAAGTTTCAGTACCTTTAAACACCATGTGTTCGAGAAAATGGCTGGCCCCGGAGATCTCCTTACTTTCGTCTCGAGATCCGGTGTTCACGCAGAAGGCCAAGGCAGTACTGTGCGCATCAGGATTGCATTCAGCAACAATCGTCAGACCATTTTCAAGACGAGCTTCAAGAAACTCCAACAGACACCTCCAGAGCCTCGAGGCCGAGCGTAACAACACTAAATTGTTTTGGTGGACACTTTTTTAGATAGGCATTGATCGACTCGGGCGTTAGAGCATCAACCAACTGTCCAATCTCTTCAAGAGTTCGTACACGATTCAGATAATACCAATCCTTGGCAATCGCTGCGGCACGAGCCATGCTCGATTCCTGCGCCATAATCAGTGAACTCTTCATTCGAGCCTTGAGACGATCTAATTCATCTGCTTCAATTCCTGCTGCCAAACGTACTATTTCGGCAAGCATCACGTCCAATGTTTCCTGGGCGCGGTCGGCACGAGTACCCGCATGGCAAAAGACACTGCCACAATGCTTTAAAGACCGTGATGTCGCGGCCACGGAGTAACAGAGCCCTCGTTTTTCTCGAACCTCCATAAAAAGGCGAGAGCTCGAACCGCCACTAAGTACCCCGACAGATCCCCAGGCCTGAAAATAATCCTCATGGCTGTAAGGAGCGCTGGGATAAGCAACAGCAATATGGGTCTGGTTGGATTCGCATGCCAGATGTGCATGATGCACCTTTAACATGCCGGCTGCAGGCTCTTCCCAAGAACTCATTTGCCACTCTCCGAACAGCTCACCAACAAGATCCTTGAGTTGATCCCAATCGAATTGTCCCGCAACGCCTAGAATAGTACCGTTTGGTCGATAACCGCCTGCATACTGGCTGCAAACATCTTCCATGGTGATACCCATCAGTCCATCGATATCGCCCTGGTGCGATTGTCCCCATGGCTCCGGATAATGCCCTCGCCTTAATTCCATCATCACCTTCTGCGAGAGGTCATCGTCCACAGCTCGCAATTCCTGCACGGCAACTTGTCTGCCAGCCTCAAGTTCATCCTCGGGAAATCGGGCATGCAGCAATACATCTCTGTAGATTGGAAGTACATCCGCAAGATGCGTCGAGAGCATGGCGCCCCGAAAGCATGTGTGAGATACCGATACCGACTCACCACTCTCAACACCCAGGCCTTCAAGATCCATCACAAATTGACGGCTATCTCTTTCCCCGCAACCCCGCAATGTCATCTCGCAAACGACATTTGCTAGTCCGGCACGGGAAGCTGAATCGTAGGCCGAACCCAACGGCACAAGAAAGGCGAACGCAACCGACTCTAGCGATTGCATCGGTTCGGCAACAAGCGTAAATCCGTTTTCGTAAATATGCTGATAAATCGGCATGGCAAGTCAATATCCGCGGTGTTAGGCTAATGCCACAATAGACTTTTTCGCATCAGAAACAAAAGTGTTAGGATTTTTCACTGGAAACGAGCCTCTCAGTTTAGCGAGGGCTTGCCTACCGGACAACGGTGGCATGGGGCAGTCACCAGATCGACTCCTATGAACGAACTACGACGCGATCCGCTCACCGGCCAATGGGTCATTATCTCAGAGGGGCGGTCCGGACGCCCACAAGATTTTTTAGTCGAAAGGAGCGTCCGTCCTTCGCGCCAATGTCCATTCTGTGAAGGCCATGAAGAAGAGACTCCCAGCGAAGTCTTCTCCACGCGGCCTGAGCATAGACCCGAGAACAAGCCTGGATGGCAAATTCGGGTCGTTCCGAACAAATACCCGGCACTGTCGCCAACGCACGACCATGAAGATGGGGGGGGCTTCTTGCTGCCACAGTCTGATAGC
>JASMGX010000128.1 GCA_030751095.1 Pirellulales bacterium
CATACCAACGGTTAATAGACCTCGCCTGTGGGCAAACTGACTGCGGGATTGATCTGAGGACTGGCGGTATATCGCGGATCCTCCAAGCCAAGCTTTTTCATCTTTTTGTAAAGCGTTGTTCGATTGATTCCCAACACCTGGGCGGCTTCATTTCGATTCCAAATGTTGCCCGTAAGGACCTCAAGAATAATTTGGCGCTCTGGGCCTTCGAGTGCTTCCTTGAGGGTGCATCTGCCACGGCGCAGCGCCGTCTTGGTGGGGACCGATGAATCGGATGGCTGATCATGCACGCTTTCCGGAAGATCTTCTGGTACGATTGTTTTTCCTTTGCCTAAAAGGATGGCACGCTCGACAATATTCTGAAGTTCTCGGACGTTGCCGGGAAGCGAATATCGTTGTAAGGCATGCATCGCCTCTTCTGAAAAACCATCCACTTGTTTCCCCGACTCGTCACAGATTGTTTCAAGAAAATGTCTCGCGAGTATGGGAATATCGGCAATGCGATTACGTAGTGGCGGCAACTCAAGATTGATCACATTGATGCGGTAGAATAAATCTTTGCGGAAATCGCCCCGTTCCACCAGTTCCTCGAGGCTTTCGTTGGTCGCAAGAATGACGCGGATATCAGCAGTAAATGTTTTGCTCCCGCCTACCTGCTCAAACTGATATTCTTGCAACACTCGAAGCATTTTTACCTGCATCGCTGGACTGGCTGTTGCAATCTCATCGAGAAAAATGGTTCCGCCTTGGGCCTGGTGAAATTTTCCCTGTCTATCACTATTCGCCCCGGTAAAAGCGCCTGCAACGTGGCCAAATAGCTCACTTTCAAGTAATGATTCGGGCAACGCACCGCAGGCAACTTCAACAAACGGTTTGTTTTTTCGCGAACTACGACGATGGATGGCGCGGGCGAGCATTGATTTTCCGGTACCACTTTCGCCCGTTATCAAAACGGTTGATTTTGTGTCTGCCACACTATTGATGATTTCGAATATCCTCTGCATGCGGTGATCGTGGCCGATCACATTATCCATACCGAAACGCAGGTCAAGCTGGGCTTTGAGCGTGTCATTTTCTCGCATCACTTTGCGCTGAGATAATGCCCGATCTATCGCAACTTTGAGTTCCTCATCGATCAATGGCTTTGAGAGAAAATCAAATGCCCCACAACGAATTGCCTCGACTGCTGTTTGGGCAGTTCCGTAGCCGGTCATAAGAATGACAAATAGGGCCGGATGGTGTTCGCGACAGTAGGAAAGCAGTTGAAAGCCATCGCCGTCGCTCAGGCGAATATCACAAATGGCTAGATCGAAGGTATGGCTGTCGATGGCATCCGTCGCGCTTTTAAGAGTTGCCGCTTCAACAACATCAAACCCCTCTTCTCGAAGCCAATCTGCCATCGATTTAAGTACATGCAGGTCATCATCAACCAACAGGAGTGAACCTTTGCACATCATTTTCTCCCTGCCTATGTTTATTGCTGCGGAGCCAATCCATGCCATCGGACAAATCCGCATTCGGTATGGATAGCGATTTATTGTGGAGTGAACCTGCCGCTCCACTTTTTGCCAAAGCTTTTGGGGAGAAAACACCATGGCTGTCGTAATTTATGTACGTCACTTTGGCCACTACGTCAAAGGAAATGGACTTCTCTATGAACAGGGCCGGGGAATCAGCCGCAGGCACCCGTTAAGATCCGAAGAGTTGTCACTTTCCTTACAACCCCCACACCCTGAAAGGGGTCTCGAAATGACTCCATAGAACGTGGCACTTCTGCCCGGTCTGCGCAGCAGGGCGAAAGGGGTGTTTCCGAGTACCGCTGAATTGCGTTATATCGTATGGACTGTTACATTTACCGCTTAGTAGCTTTTTTTGATCGTTCTGTTCTCATTGCATAATGAATATAATACGGGCAGCTCTTTGCTATAGGAATAAAATATGAGCATCTCCATCCTCGTTGCGGACGACCACCAAATGGTACGGTCCGGTCTCTCCGGCCTGTTCGCCGAAACAGATATCAACATCATCGCAGAGGCTGCCGATGCGAAAGAAGCGGTTGCAAAAACACTTTCCCACAAGCCGGATGTTGTTCTTCTCGATGTGCGAATGAACGATAATAGTGGCCTGGATGCATTAGCGGAAATCAAGCAACATCTGCCCGATACTCCAATCGTCATCCTTTCAACGTATGATAACCCCACCTATGTAGCCCGCGCTCTTGCTTTGGGCGCCAGTGACTATGTTACCAAGGGTACCGGACGCGAGGATTTGATCTGTGTCATTCGGGCTGCAGCCAGCGGCGAATCACCTGTCGAGTCAGGACTGATGTTCAATATTGCCGCCACCCTGGGATCCAAACAGCTGGCGGGGGAAGATGTTCCACTGACTCGCCGAGAATCCCAGGTACTGCGGCATATTGCCCTGGGATTGAGCAACCGCGAAATTGCCACTTCCTTGAATATAAGTATTGAAACCGTCAAGGAACACGTCCAGAACATTCTTCGCAAGGTCCGTGTCTCCGACCGCACGCAGGCAGCCGTATGGGCCGTGCGACGGGCCCTTGTTTAAAAGTTCAGCCAGCACCTCTGAGCCCTCATCGCAAGTGAGCCCTCATCGCAAGCCAAGTGCGGAAGAGGGGAGAAAAAATGATGGTATCTATGGCGCCTCGTTCGCTGAATGGAGCAAAGCGATTCTTTCCCAACTGCGATTCGGTCAATTGGCTTGGGCGATCTTGGCGTTAACTTTGGTCTTCGATCCCTTGTCTGGATCACCGGTCTTGTTGGACTTCTTCACGCTGTAACGATTAATGGCCCCGGGTTGAAACACAAGGCACAGGGTCGAACCGCCATAACTAAAACGACCCACTTCCTGCCCTTTTTTCACCTTCTGGTCTGGCTTTACTGTCAGGGATATCGACGAGATCTCCGTGATACCAATTGGAATCACGCAAACCATTCCGATAGTCGGATCGTCACTTTCGATAAACAGCAGACCGCGAGTGTTGACGGCCGCCTCGTAGCCCTGGGAGAGCGTACCGGCACTTAGGTCGAGTCCCAGAGAATGTAATTCGCTGAACATCAGTCCGTCCACCACCGTCGCTTCCCGGACGGTACCGTCGATCGGGGAGTGATAGCGATGGTAGTCGTTTCCACTCAGGAACGACTGGACCACGTCCCCGCCGACGAAGCGGTCAACGTATCGACTGCCATTTAGCATGTTGACGAGCGAATGGGACTGACCTTTGATCCAGAACTTGTCCTGCCTCTTCACGCCACGGGCAATTTTATAGATGGTACCGTCATTGGCCGAGACAATCACCTTGGGATCATCCGGGGCCGCAACCGGTCGCCGTTCGCCCTTGATCTCTCGATGAAAAAAAGCGTTGAATGATTTGAATCCCCCGTGAGGATCCGATGGGACCGGAATGACGAAATCCGCAAGGCCGTTCTCTTTCCATGATTTTGGCGATAGCCAGCCATCCTTCTTGTTGATCACGTCGAGAGAAGCTCTCGAGTCTAGAAAATGACACCATTCCTTCAGGACGTTGCGGATGGCGTTGTTGAAATCGGAATTTCTGAAGGCCGCTTCCCCCGCAGGCGTGTACATCATTCGCGCAAACAAAGTTGACATCGGGAAATGACCCCCATCCGTGTATCTCGGAGCCCTTTGAATGATGAGGTTCATGGCCTTCAGCAGCGAGTCAATGGTGTCAAAGGTCCTGTGTTTTTTAGGGACTTGTTCGATCATTTGTGTGACGTACTCACGCACCACGCCATTCAATTCGATCAGGTCCGCCAACTGTTGAATCGATTTGTGATAAGCGGAGAACTGGGAAGAATCCACTTCCTTCTTCAGATTTTCGAGCCAGCGATCCGCACTTGACTGCTCCGGCGGAGAGGCTTCAACGTAGCTGGTACCAGTGAAAAGAGCCACAGATGACAAGAGGATAATTGCACGCAACGCATTCATAAAAAAATCTCCTGCTTTGATAGGCGAACCGACGAGTTCACCGTTCAGATCATAGGTCACCCTGAGACCGAAGTGCTCGACAGACCTAGCGGGAAGCATCGTCCCTGTAGAGAATTATTTGTTTCTCCCTTTTGACAATGGTACGAGTCTACACCAGCCAAATAAAGTCAGCAAGTCTGTGGTGCAAACCTCGGGTTCGTCACTGTGTTTGCGCGAATGTTGTACCCCCCTGATCTGATTTACCTTCTTCGGTTTTGTACAATCGAGACAGCCGACCATGGAACAATGAAATGCGTCGTGCTCGAGTAAGGCGCGCTTTGCCTCTCGCAAGCCGGTGATTTCCGGTCTTGGCCGAAGTAATCGAGTCGATCCTATGACGCTTTCTGAACTGCTTGAGCAACTGCACAGTCAGAGAGAGGCTCGTGGATGGGCGCTCTCGTAAACCTCCCGCAATTTTGCGGTGCTCACGTGCGTATATATTTGGGTTGTAATCAAACTTTTATGCCCCAGTAACTCCTGAACCGTGCGGATATCGGCTCCACGATCAAGTAGGTGGGTGGCAAAACTGTGGCGCAGCGTATGTGGGCTCGTCCGCCGGTCTAGGCCACAGAGTTTTAGATATTTTTCCAACATACGACCCACACTTCTCGTGCTGAGCCTTCGGCCAAATCGATTGAGAAAGACTGCGTCTTGATCGGATCTAGTGCCCTCTTGACTGGGAGTGCGGACCAGGAGCCATTTCTTTAACGCCAAAATCGCATACGAACCGAGTGGACAAAGGCGTTCTTTACGCCCTTTACCGCGTACGCGGATCAATCCTGACTCCAGATTCAGATCGGCTTTTGAAAGACCCACTAATTCGCTAACGCGCAATCCTGCCGAATACATCGTTTCAAGCAATGCCCGATCCCGTTTCCCAGAGTGTGTCGTCGCCGGTGGGGCCTCAAGCAAACGCCCAATTTCCTCATCGGTTAATAAATGCGGTAGATGCCTTCCCGATCGTGGATTGCGTAGCGGCTTAGCGACATTCGATTCCACCCAACCCTCACGGACGGCAAAACGAAAGAAGCTCCGAAGGCATGCCAGTCGCCGAGAAATGGTAGACTTGGCATAACCGCACTTTTGGAGTTCTGCAATAAATCCTCGCAGATCCAGTGTGGTGATATCTGCCAGCGAGGGACAACCGCCACTTACCTCTTCCAGATGGATCGCGAGTATGCTGAGGTCTTCCTGGTAACTTTTGAGCGTTAACTGAGAAGCATTGCGCTCAACTCGCAGAAATTCTATAAATCTTTCGACGGCCTCAAGCATGGTGGGGGGACATTATTGTTAGAACAATTCGTCCTTGTCCGTTGCCAGGGGAAGATCAAAGCGCTTGTCCGATACCTGGGCCTCCTGACTAATCCGCTGGCTTAGTACGGCAGCATCGTACCAGGTAAAGCTCAAATCAGGATTTGAAGCATAGCGACCAAGAGTTCGCAAAGCGGCACCACGACTATCATCATCAAACAAGAACACATAGCGTTCATCACCTTTGACCAGCGCTATGACATTAATATCCTGAGACACAGTTGGTGTTCTCCTTGATGCTGCGAGGCTAATAACCTGGGTCGAGCGGTTCATCGGTTAAAGGTGGGTCGATGCATGTGGCATCACGCTACTTATCGACCATTTGCGTCTGTTCGCGCCACTCCGGATTTTTGGTCTTTTTAGAACGTCTAGAAAAATCCAATGTCGTTAAAACATAAAAACCGCATCGTGTGCTTTATCGGAATAGTCGGCACAGGCATTGCTGTTGATAGCTGGAGCATTTTCGCTAAACAGAACCCCGTCACCGCTAGCAACAGGGCAGAAACCGGGCATACGGGCCATGATGTCGGCCAAGAGTCCTGTTTGTGGCCTCTTGGTGCCAAAAGTTTAATGTCGCGTTAGAAGCGAGCCTGATTGATTTTTTCTAGCATCCGGCCTCTCAGGTCCCTTGCGACTCCAAACGTGACACTATTTCTATGAAAGCCCAATGGCCCATCGGCTCTGGTAGCACTCAAGTGCCTGCATCTTTAGCTGCGATTGCTTGCTGATATCCAAGAAGCGCGGCCGAAAAATTATTTTCCATGGATCTTAAAAAATCCTTGAAGATGTCGACTGGATCGTTCGGTACATCCGGAAAATCGGTTCTGGCAAATTTTTCTCGGGGGTGTGAAATCTACAAGTTGCGCGGCGGCAAGAAGGCCGGTTTCGGCGCAGCTTTAATAGGACACGAGCAATCATCACAATTTGCTACTGTGAAAATATTCTGCTAGCTGGTACCACACGACACTCCTCGCCCCAAGCTACAGATCAACTGACCTGGACCCTATTTCCACATTTTGTCACACTTGCTCGCCCTCCGATAAATCATCGTGCAGAAATAACCGCTACATGGCTCTCAAATTAAATTCAGTGCCTAGTTCTGTGGTGCCCATGGTTCTCTCTATCTCGAGAGTCCTGCTGCTGGCGGTATGTGCTACCCCTGGATGCACTTCCCCAATTTTGGACCTGGAGAGATACCGCGGAGCTGGCTTCGATGATCGCCACGAGAAAGAAGCAGCTAGCGTGCGCCGGACTGATAGCGAAAAGTCTCCAGAAGACCTCGGTACTTTTTCAACCCGTGCTCGCCAAATTGAAAAGAATCTGGGATATTAACTCAGATCCATCGCTATCTTGTCATTCCAGGTCCACGTGCTGGTAGAAAACACTCTTAGTGACATTCTCAGATTTTGTATTGAGTATTTGCTCCTGGCACCTTCCACAGGCCCCTTCTTCATAGATTGACGATGCCCCAGCACCAGAAAGTGTTTGAAGAGCTTTGCCAATTTGTGCGCGAAACGTCGCTTTTGAATTCTACGCTGTCCTTGCTTGGCTGGGACGAACGGACTGGACTGCCTAAAGCGGCTTCTGAATATCGAGCCGATCAGATGACCCTGTTGGCCGGATTAATTCATCGCCGCAGAACCGACCCACAAGTGGGCCGGTGGCTTGACGAACTTGCCGATTCGCCACTAAATGCCGAAAAATATTCAGATACCGAAACGGTCATTCGAGAATTAAAGCGGGAGTGGAATCGACAGATCAAACTTCCCGCACCATTGATAGAAAAGCTAACACATGCTTCGGTACGCGGGCAACATTTCTGGCAGGAGGCGCGGAGACAGGATGATTTTAAAATTTTCCAGCCAGCCCTCGAAGAGATAATCGGCCTCAAACAGCAGGAGGCGGATGCTCTGGAATTTACCACCTGCAGATACGATGCACTGCTGGAGGAATATGAACCCTATGAAACAACAAGTAATGTCCGGATTATTTTAGAGGGCTTGCGGGACGAGCTTGTACCATTTGTTCATACAATCATGGGCTGTGAGAAAACGCCTGAAAACGCTTTTCTCACCAAACATTATCCGATCGGAGATCAAAAGCGATTGGGGCGGCAGGTTGCTGAAACACTCGGCTTCGATTTTTCCAGAGGTCGCCTTGATACAACCGTACATCCCTTTTGTAGCAGTCTTGCGCCGCACGATACTCGCATTACAACGCGGTACGATGCGTATCGCTTCCCCACTGCTTTCTTTGGAATTTTGCATGAAGCTGGCCATGGCATTTACGAACAGGGATTGCGAGCCGACTGGTATGGGCTGCCACCCGGAGAAACAATATCTCTAGGTATTCACGAATCCCAGTCCAGGCTTTGGGAAAACCAGGTCGGACGTAGTCTCGATTTTTGGAAGTATCATTTTTCTCTACTGCAATCTTATTTCCCTACTGTTCTAGAGAGAGTTTCATTAGATTGTTTTTACGCCGCGATCAATGACGTGCGACCCTCCCTTATTCGAGTGGAGGCTGACGAGGCAACCTACAATCTGCATATTCTGATTCGATTCGAGCTAGAACAAGCAATGCTCAATGGCGATTTAGCGGTGCGTGATTTACCGGAAGCTTGGAACAGAAAATATCAGGACGATCTCGGCATTTGTCCACAGAATGTGGCGGAAGGCGTCTTGCAAGATATCCACTGGAGCAGTGGGGCGATTGGCTATTTTCCAACCTATGCCCTCGGAAATGTATACAGCGCCCAGTTCTTCGGCCATGCTACTGAAGATTTAGGTGGTTGCGGGACAGATTTTTCCGAGGGGCAGTTTGAACCGCTTCGGAGGTGGCTAAAACAAAATATCCATCTGACTGGAAAATGTTATTCAGCCCGCGAATTGGTACATCGTATTACCGGAAAAGAGTTGTCTCATACATACCTTGTGGATTATTTAAAAAATAAACTCTCACCACTGTACGGACTTTCGTAAACGTCGTGGTGGTTGGCCAGCGCCGCGCCAATCGATATCAAATCTCTCTCTCGGGAAAACATATCGGGGCCGTCTGGGTCGTTGAAATCGGAGCTTTCGTGTCATCTCTGTCTAGCCTCTAGGGCTCCAGGAGCTTAAACTACCGTTTCTTGATATCTCAGTGACCCCTCCAGGTAGAAACCAACGATGCCAAAATATCTTATCGAATGTGAATTCTCCGGCGAGGATGGCCTCGGCGACGACGAATTAAAAACGACAATACAAAACGCATTCACAAATCCGGGCGAAAGTGATTCGGCACTACAGTTGCTTGAGGGTTATGTCAGCGACAACAAAATATATTGTGTCTGCTTTGCGACAGATGAAGATGGCGTCCACAAACACATCGACTCGAACAAAGTATCGGTTAGCGCCATTGCGCGGATTTGTGTCTCTACTGATGCGGGCATTTCCGAGCGGCCAGACGCAACAAAAGAAGACCGCGACGATGAGCAGCCATTCCCCACCGAACCGTCCGGTGATGTCGTCGAGCCTAGAAGTGATACCGAGATAGAGCCAAAGAAAAAAGTAAAGGCGAGAAAAAAGCTGGGGCCAGTGGGAAATTTGATTGGTATGGTCCTCTTTGGTGTCGTAGGACTCGTGCTTGGATTTGTCGTGCTTTTTTTCATCCCCGACGACCATTATCCAACGTACGGTAAAGCGGGGAGGATTATCAAAATGTTCCCCGAATCGGTACAAACCTGGCTACCTCGTTTTAAAGACGCGCCTATCGGTATTGAGAAATCGGGCGGAAGTTGGGACATCGGGAGTAGCCGAGATGACGGGGGGAAGGAGGATCCACCGGCCAGTTCAAGTGGCACAGACGCCAAAGAAAAAACAAACCGGCCATCTTCCAGCACCACAAAAGCCAGGCCCCAAAAATTACCAACCGAGGCGAAAGGGTACAGGATATTTAAGGACAATACCGGTAAACATGAAACAGACGCCTATTTAGAAACCGTTGAGGGTCCAAACGTCTATCTGAAAAAGCGCGATGGGGAAACAAAGGAGGTCCCCATGGATCGACTTAGCGATGAGGACCAGCGGTGGATCCACTCGGAAATGGAGCGGAGAAAAGCTTTGAACAATTGAATCTTTGTGGCGCTAATCTTTGTGGCGCTACAGCAGAAACCCTTGCTGCATAGCGATTGTCAAAAACATGGCCTCTCGTCCTTTGGCAAACGCCCGGTTCTCCACCAGGATGGGGATTCTTATTCGTCCAGAACCTCGACGTGGGCAACGACCTTTAAAGGTTGCGTTGCTGGGGTCGGTGGGTTACTGTCCGGACCGGCGTCTGTCGTTATCTGAATCGTCTCAATAATCTTTCCGGTCGAGTCGTTGGCCGTGAAGGTTACCGGTATGATGTGAAGTTTGCGTTGCTGCTCACCGGGTGCGAATTTGAAGCAGTCGATCGCCTCCGCAGAGCCTTCTTTCTGCTGTTCACAGGCAACGTCCAATATCCGAAAAGGAGAAGTGCCCCGGACGACGAGTTGTTTTGTCA
>JASMGX010000129.1 GCA_030751095.1 Pirellulales bacterium
CTGGACTATACACCTTCACGGTCTTCAGGTTGTAATTGAGCAGGTCCTTCAGTTTTACTTCCTGCTTTTCAGTGAGATTTTCTTTTCTCTTAAGCAGACACCACCGTGAGTTTTTGAGAATAGGCTCTTGGCCGTCGTCTTTCATCTGCCTGTGTTCCCCGGCTCTTACCTTGTCGATGGCTTTGTTGAGCGTGGATACAATATCTTCACTGACGGTGGTACCCGGTTGTGAAATATCGGTCGTGGGCCCAGTTACAAGGCTGAGCTTCTCACTACTCTGAGGCTACAGGGCTTCGGGCAGAATTTGCTCCCGGTACCTTGTAGGTGAAACCGCGGAATCGTTTGACTGGGACCGGAGGGATCGTGGTCCAGTTCCGTGTATCGAACAAGAGGGTGAACGGCGCCGATTGATCGTTGGGGTTGAATAGTGCCTCAGGGCTGAGCGTGAAATAACCCTGCCAACTGCCGTTCGACGCAACAAACAGCCGGTGCTCGCCTTCCTGGGTGAATCCGGTCGGCCAACGGGAAAGATTCCAGGCCTGTTCAGTGTTGTGTTCCTGGCGAGCGTGAAGCTTGTGCTCCAAAACCTCAGCGGACATCCAAACGCCGATATCCATCGGCGACCTCTCTCACAAGAAAAGAATTCGTGCTCTCGCGCAGAGCCCATTGACTCAGTGTTCCACTTTAGGAAATCGGCCCGTTCTTCGCAATGGGCCGAGACAAAAAACACCGGAGGGATACTGATGAGTACCAACCAGAGCTATTTCGAGCTCCACGACCTCGACGCGTGTAACGTTGACGAGTTGCCTGATCCGGGCTTCTACCCCGGCTGCGTCGAACGTGCACGCTTCCGTCAAAGCGCCAACCACAATCGCATGCTTGAGGTCCTACACACCCTTGAAGACATAGGACCGACCTATCAAAGGGTCTGTGACTATTTCGTACTGGAGGGAGAACACGTAAGCGCTTCGGGGCTCTTCCTCGCTCGACGCCGTCTCGTCGAGCTCTTCCGCGCCTGCGGCATCTTTCCCGCCGAAGGCGATGAAATCATACCCGCCCATCTGCTCAACGCTCGCGTCGAGGTTTGCGTAGAGCACGAGCAGTGGCAGGGTCGCCCGAGACTTCGCGTCGTTGGCTACCGAGCGATGCAGTCCTTCGACTCCGAAGCAAAGATCCCGTTCTGAGACCCGGATCGACAAGGAGAGAACGATGCCAACCATCACCCGCAATGCGATCGCTACCACCCATCTCACACCAACAGCCGAGACCGCCGCCACCATCTGCTTCCTTCCCGCCGAACGATTACGCACCACCTACGCACCGTTACGACCCGGAGCTCCCGTGCAACTCCTTGACGATGGAGCGGAGCTGCCGATCCGTGTTGTCCCCACCGAGGAGGATACCTACGAAGTCATCGACGGCTTCAAGCGTCTGAAGCGGTGGCGCGAGCAAGGACACCATCTCATTCCCGCGGTGGTTGAGCCTCCCAGCTCATCCGAGGAGCACAAGCGTTTACTGCTTCTCACAAACTCACCACCGCGCACCCTCACCGCGCTCGACGAGGCACGGGTGGTCTGCTCGTTGATGAACGAAGAAGGTTTGAGTCAGGCGCGCATCGCGCGCAAGCTTGGACACAAGCCCCGTTGGGTGGCTCGTCGGGTAGATATCGGAACTCGGCTCTCCCAGACAGCCGAAAAGAAGCTTGCCCAAGGCACGATTGGTCCCACCTTTGCCCACGCCCTGTGCGCGGTGCCTGTTACCGAGCAGGACGCGGTCCTCTCTGCGGTCGAACGTCACGGGCTGAAACTCCGCGAGGCGCTGAGGTTGCTCTGCTCCTACCGTGTGGCCGACGAGCCGGACCGACGGGAGCTGCTACGAACTCCACTTGAAGCGGTGCGGAGCGGGAACTCATCAAGCCCGGCAACTTCACCCACCGTCACGGTACTCGAGCGACGCCTCGAGTACATCAGCGAGGCGCTGGTGAGTCTCACGGAGTTTTCCATCCCCGATGAACTCGCTCCGCCCGAAAAGCGCCGTCTGGAAGCCCTCCTTCACGGCGTACTCGCACAACTTCAAACCACCGTCTGCGCCGAGCAGACCGAACCAAATCACACAGGAGACTCAGATGAATCAGAACCACGAACAGAGCGAAAGCTCCCCCGAACCCAAACAAACCCCTGCGGCGAAACCGGGGCCGGCAAGGACCGACGTTCCCAAGGAGACCCAACAAGAGATCGTGCGGCTGCATGCCTACTACGGCACCAGAGAGATAGCACTCCGGGTCGGCTGGTCGCGCAAGATCGTTCGACGCATATTGAGCGAGCAGGGCTGTCTGCCACCGCCGCAGAAAACCCGGGGCTCGAGCAAACTCGATCCGTTCCTCGAGACGATCGTGCAGAAGGTCAAAAAAGGACTCACCGTCACTCGGATTCTCCGCGAGATCAGCGAGCAGGGCTACTCGGGGGGGAGGAGTATTCTCTCAGAGCATGTGCGTACCGTACAGGACCAGTTGGCGCTCCAACCACACAAAAGCGTCAAGCGTCGCTTCGAAACCGCTCCGGGTGAGGAGATGCAGATCGACTGGTCACCCTACCGCATCCCGATCGCCGGGAAACTCACCACCGTCCACCTGCTCGGAGCTCTGTTGTGCGCCTCCCGCAAGCTCTGGGTGCATGCCTACCGAAACGAGCGCCAATCCACGCTACTGGAAGGGTTGGCGAGCGCATTCGAGTACTTTCACGGCTGCTGTTTACGCCTCGTGATCGACAACATGGCCACCGCAGTACTCGCTCACTACGGGCCCGGCGGCAAACCGCTCTGGCATCCACGCTTTCTCGACTTCGCTCGCCACTACGGCCTTGATCCCTTCGCCTGTGCGGTACGCGACCCGGATCGAAAGGGAAAAAAGGAGAAATCATTCCGACTGGTTTGGGATGACTTCCTCAAAGGATCCGAGTTCCACTCTCTCGATGAGCTGAACGAGCGGCTCGCGGTCTGGCTTGACGACACGAAAGAGGTTGCGAATCAGCGGATCCACGGGACGACCCGCCTCGTGCCCAACCAGCAGTGGTTCTCCGAGCAGGAGTTCCTCATCCAGCTGCCCGACAAGCGCTTTCCCGTCTGCGAACAGAGCGTTCGCGTCGTAGATCAGGACTCGACGATTTCCATCGCTGCCACTCGCTACACCGTTCCTTCCTCAGCCGCCGGCCGCTCGGTCGCCGTCCACCTGTTCGCCGAGCACTTCGAGGTGCTCAATGCTCATCACCGTGTGATCTTCTCCCGTCGCTATGTGGCTGAGAGCGAGAAAGGAAAACTCATCATCGACCCGACCCACTACGCCACGATGAAACGGAGGAAGTCTACTCCCGGCGGCGATCGACTCGACCAGGCGTTCCTGCTGCGATTTCCCGCACTCGCCCCCTTTCTCCACGGTCTGCAGCTTCGCATGAATCGTCTCACGCCCATCCACATTCGCTCTCTTCTCAGACTCGCCGAAGCTTACGGTGAGCAGGCATTCTCGGCCGCTGTCGCCAGAGCTCAAGAGTATCGACGCTTCGACGCCCATGCCGTCGAACGCATTCTTGAAGGCGACTACCCGTTACTCGACGACGCACCTCTTGCTCCTCTCGGGGGCATCGGTCCGGTGGTGCTTGGAGAAGTGGAGCCCGGCTCATTGGACGACTACAGCGACCTTGACGGCACATCGGAGTCTCCCGAGACCGGGCACTCAGACGATCCGGAGGATCCCCATGGCACGTAATACTCGTCGAGCCCCTGCTTCCAACCCTTCAGAAGAGCTCATCCAGCTCGCCACTGATCTTGACCTCACGGCGTTGGCAAACACGCTTCCCGAATTGCTCGAATGCGCAGAGAACGAGAGTCCCTCGTTCACCGACTTCGGTCTCACGATGTTTCGCTCAGAGATAGATGCCAGGAAGACCAGGAGATTGGAGCGCAGCCTCAAACGTTCTCGCCTCGGCGTGGTCGAGGGCTTGGAAGGATTCGACTTCGCCGCACGACCCAAGCTTGATCCTCGCGTGGTCAAGGAGCTTCTCGGGTGCCGGTTCGTTACGGAACACCGCAATATCCTCTGCCTCGGTCGTGCCGGGCTGGGCAAGACTCGCATCGCAAAAGCTATCGCGCATGCTGCATGCCTTGCCGACTATTCGGTGCTCTGCGTACACGCTGCCGACATGGTCGAGGAGCTTCACGCCTCCCACGCCGACCGAACCTTCAAACGCGCTTTGAGACGTTTCATCAAACCTGCGGTATTACTCATTGACGAATTTGGCTATGAGCCGTTCAACTCCGAGGCCACCAACTACCTCTTCCGCTTGGTTTCCGCCAGACACCGCCAGGGCTCTATCGTACTCACCGCCAACACCGGCTTTAGCAAGTGGAGGAATCTTTTCCCTTCCGAGGCCACCGCCGTTGCTACCGTCGACCGCCTTGTTGATGCAGCTACCATCCTTCGGTTCACCGGAAAGAGTTTCCGCCAACCAAAGAACATCGTCGGCGCTCCTCTCGAAGATGATTAAGGTTCAACCCGTGCGGTGACCGTGCCTTCGACTCGCACAAACGGCCAATACTCCCTCAGCGGAGAACTGCGGAGCCTGTAAGGCTACGACAGTTCTCCGCCCCTTCACCACTATGATGAAAGTCAAGCGATTTTTCTCTCCTTTTTAATTCTTTTGAGTTGATTCTCATATCTCTTCCACTTCCTCTCGAAATTGTCTTCTTTCATCCCGCGAAATTGTTCTCCATCCAGCAACATCCGTCTCATGATCCCGCATACCTTTCGTATCAGGGCTATCCGAGCTCTCCCGGCCCCTCTCCTCGCTGATAGCTCGCTATAATATCTCCTCAATTGTGGTGATGCGTCAGCGAAATGCATAACCGATTGCGTTAACAGCGTGCGCGTCAGACTTCTGGAGGCTCGGTTTATATGGCCAGGCTTACTCTTGCCGCCGCTCTCTCGTACTTTTTGTACGAGGCCCAGGTAAGCGTTCATTTTTCTCAGCGTTCTGAACCGCTCAATGTCGGCCACATCGGCTAAAAAGGCCAGAGCCGATAGGGGCGTAATTCCTCTGACAGTTATCAAAAGCTTCACCTCGTAGGAAAACGGTTCTCCGGCAAGCAGGATCTCTTTTTTGATCTTCTCCTTCTGCTCTTCAACTTTCCATAAAAGATCAAGATTCAACTCAAGACTTACTCGACTTGCCGGCGATACCTCGTAACCGGCCATGGCCTTCTCTCCATGTTTCTTCGAGAGCACCCGCACCTTTTCTTCACTATTCAAATCCACGCCGTTATCAACAAAGATCGCCTGAATATTGTTCTTCAACATCGTCATCTGTCTGCTGAATAGCCGATACTGACAGAATAGCTTTCTCAGTTCCCGGATTTCCATCGATGGCTTGTACACCGTGGGAATACCGAACTCTCCGGTAACCAGATAGATCCACAGCGCTTTCGCCATATTTCTCGCGTCCTGTTTGTCAGTCTTGTTCCAGCTGTCCCGGATGATCTTGAACTTGAACGGATCAAGCACATAGCAGACCGTCCCCTGGCTCTCCATAAGATCAGCCCAATAAAACGCTCCGGCTGAAGCTTCAACTATCACCGCATCTTCTGCTCCGAGCTTCTCGATGTAGCCTCTCAGATCAACGCACTTCGTTACAAACTCGATCTCTTTGCCTTCACGATTCAAAACGGAAGCCGTGAAATGCTTCTTGTGCCGATCAATGCCATGAAATCTCTCAATCATCTTTTCCTCCCTGTTCTCCGAGAGAGAGAAAAAGGTTCCGGGCACCTTGTCGGTTATGCGTTGTTTCCATTCCACTATCCGCGGTCCCAAGGCCAGAGCAAGGCCTGGGCCACATAATGTCGGTACAAATGCAGCAGGTGACCGAGACAAACCCATTGCAGTGGTCGCAGAGCGCCACAGTGAAGGTTACGTTCATCTGCTGCCCTTTCCCTTTCGGGGTCCTCGGTGAAATCTGTGGGTAAAAGCAGCTCTCACAGTCTGCCAGGGCAGAGTGGTAATCTTGGGAAAGATCAAAAGTTGAACTTGAATAGATAGCACCTATTCCCTCACAATCGACAAGTACCACCCGGCCGATCGTGAGAGAGAATAGATGCTGCTTAAGACTATATTGAATAAATGTCATAGGTTCAAATCATTCGTCTTCGGAAAGACTGAGTTTTTCGAGCACAAAGGCCTGGATGCTATCGAAGTGGAGATACTTCCACGAAAAAACTCCAGAGCGATCTGTTCATGCTGTCATAACCCGGCTACGTTATACGATACTTTGGATTCCAGACTCTTCGAGCACATTCCTATCTGGGGATTCAGGGTTTTCTTCAAATATCTTATGCGCCGCGTTGACTGTAAGAACTGTGGAGTAAAGGTTGAAGAGGTTCCCTGGGGAAGCGGGAAAAGGGAACTTACCAAGACCTACATGCACTATCTGAGTACATGGGCGAAGTCATTGTCATGGAAAGAAGTTGCGGTTAGATTTGGCACCTCTTGGGAAAAGGTATTTCATTCGGTTCGATATATCGTCGACTGGGGGCTGGATAATCGCATTATGTCGGGTGCATATTCCGGAGCAAAACTGCCACCATTCCGCTTGAAAGTTGCCACCCATTCCGGGCCAAAGTTGCCACCGTTCCGGTGGAAAGCTGCCACTTTTGGGGCGTAGCCCGGAATCTCTAAATCGTCCAAAACAATTCATAGATCCCTCGCTACTTCCATAGCATGATCCTTCGATCAATCAGGCATCGAAGGAGTGGCTATGGCACGACAGAGGATCAGCATGAAAAAGCTACGAGACGTATTGCGACTGAAATCAACGACTCAGATGAGCGAACGGCAGATCGCTCGAGCCCTAAATATCTCGCGGCCGGTTGTCGCGAAATACTGGCAAGGATTCATATCCAGCGGATTGTCCATCGAGCAACTCGAGGATTTACCGGATAGCGTACTCGTCAACGCGATCGAGACCGCACGACGTAAACCGGAGAAACGGTACCTGGATCTGGTGCGGAGATTTCCCGGTTTTGTTGTTGAGCTACGACGCCCAGGGGTAACACTTCAACTATTATGGGAGGAGTACAAAAACGAGCATGCGGACGGATTTCAGTACTCCCAGTTCTGTCATCACTTCCAGGTGTGGCGTGATTCCTCGGATGTTCGGATGCACATCAACCACAAAGCCGGAGACAAGATGTTCGTCGATTACGCCGGCGATAAACTCTTCTACACCGAGGCGAGCACGGGGAAAAAGGTTGTCGTAGAAACATTCGTTGCAGTACTTGGCGCCAGCGGACTGACCTACGCCGAAGCGTCGGTGAGTCAGGAAAAACAGGAGTGGATACGATCGAATGAACGGGCATTCCACTATTTTGACGGTTCCGCTGCAGCCATCGTCCCTGACAATCTTCTCTCAGCGGTCAGCCGCACCGACCGCTACGAACCGGATATCAATCCCGATTACGCTGAGTTCGCAGAGCACTACCACACCGTAATTATTCCGGCACGAGTGCGAATGGCACGAGATAAGGCGCTGGCCGAGAACGCAGTACGATTGGTGTATCAGCGCATCTATGCCCGCTTAAGAAACCGTCTCTTCTCGAGCCTGGAGGAACTCAACGAAGCGATCTGGGAGCAGTTGGAGAAACACAACAACACGCCCTTTCAACGTTTGCCGATGAGCCGCAGAGAGCTCTTTGAACGTACCGAGCGAACGGCTCTACAGCCGCTTCCTCGCGAGCGGTTTCCCATGAAAACCACGTTGTTGGTGACGGTGCAGTTCAACTACCACGTCGAGCTTCGTGACGATTATCACTACTACAGTGTGCCGAACTATCTGTACACGAAGGAACCGAAAACGAAGGTGAAGATGGTGTTCGATGAGCGAGTGGTGGCGATTTACTACGACAACGTGAGAATCGCACAACATCGCCGCGACCGAAGCCCGAATGGGTACACGACGCTACCTGAGCACATGCCCGAACGCCACCGGGCGTACGCAGAATGGAGCCCTGAGCGGCTCGAGAGCTGGGCAAAATCGATCGGGGAGGAGGTCGCACAGGTCATCAGGAACGTTCTGTCGAGCAGAAAACACCCCGAGCAAGCCTACAAGGCTTGTATGGGAATCTTGAGTCTCGCAAAGAAACACGGCGATGAGCGATTGAACCGAGTATGCAAGCGGGCCAACGAGTTCGGCACCAGCGCACTGAAGGTTATCCGGAACATGATCAACCTCGATCTGGAAGAGGAGAACCAGCATCAACTGTTCCCGCCCATCCCGGATCACGAAAATATCCGCGGCTCCCAATACTACCACTAACAATCATGAAGGAATATGAATGAACAATAACCAAGCAACCCTGAACAAGCTTACACAAATGCGACTTCCCGGAATGGTGAGAGCGTTTCGGGCTACGATGGAAACCGGTTTCAAGCAATCCATCACACCCGACGAACTCGTCAGCCATCTCGTTGACACCGAGTGGGATGAGCGGTACAACCGCAAACTCGCTCGACTGATCAAGGCGGCGCGATTTCGATATCCTGCCTCCTTCGAAGAAATCGATCTCGAATCTCCCCGGAACCTGGAAAAGAATCTTCTCTTGAGACTCTCTGAGAAGGGATGGATCGAGGCTCACCAGTTTGTGCTCGTAACTGGGCCGACGGGTACGGGAAAATCATTTGTCGTATCGGCGTTGGGACACCAGGCGTGCATGCATGGATTCAAGACCGGATATTATTCGTGCTCGAAACTGTTCAAGCAACTCAAACTTGCCAGAGCCGACGGAAGTTACCTCAAGGCATTAGTGCGGATACAAAAGCTGGATTTATTTATTCTCGATGACATCGGACTCGAGCCTTTTGACCCCCAGAGCCGAATGGCACTGTTGGAAATCTTGGAAGACCGAATCGGACGGCGCTCCACGATCATCGTCTCTCAGATTCCTATCGCCATGTGGCACCAAATCATTGGCGATCCCACCATCGCAGATGCCATCTGCGATCGCATCTTTCACAGCTCGCATCGAATCGAGCTGAAGGGGGAGTCGATGAGAAAGAAGCAATCACCTCACAACGAGCAAGGAACGAACAACGAATGAAGCACCCGGTTGAGGTGATACTACGACCAAACGCACTAAACCGCATCAATCCGCCAGTTCGATCGGCATCTGGAAAAAACGTTGCTCATAACGGCCCCCCAACGCATTTTCTCGGGCAAAGTGATATCCGAGTACCCCCGAAAAAGCGGCATTTTGAACCAAGTAAAAGAAAAGGAGGACCTTTGTAGAAAACAAATCAGATATCAAAAAGCGCAATTCGGGTCGAACATAATTGACTTAAAGTTGCCACTTTGGTATTGATCAACGAGGGATTCGGATGAAGGAGTAAGTGGCAACTTTGACCCGGAATGGGTGGCAACTTTCACCGGAATACGCAGCCAACCTCAACTTATTGAATGACACTCCTGATGAGCTCTTTGCGCAGGTTGAAAATGCGGTCGCCGCCGAGATCGATATTATTGGGCCCGAGTGCGCTATTCCCCTCACGGGCCCTGTAACAAATCTCCTGGCGATTTCCCGACAAGTTTAAAGCAGTGTTGTGCGAGATTATCCGACGGCAGAAAGTCAACGAGATTTTGCC
>JASMGX010000012.1:0-10167 GCA_030751095.1 Pirellulales bacterium
ACACTCTCCAGCGAGGGTGTTGACCTCGACCGACAACAGGTATCGCTCAACAAAAACAATCTCGTGATCCAACCGCAGCTTGAAGGGAGTTGGTTTCCGGATGGCTTCCACGGCACCATGGGCGAACTTTTGTGCGCGATCGAGGAAGATCGGCCGCCAGAAAATTCCGCGAAAAATAATCTGCAAAGCCTCGCCGTCTGCTTTGCAGCGGTTGCCAGTGCCGAATGTGGCCGCCCCATCAAACCGGGATCGGTCCGCCAGTTGCCGGATGGTGATTTTGAGGTTCCAGAATAACTTCGGCCAAAGCGAATCGCCGGACAATAACGATTCGCCAACTACCGTGCTTACAACAATATTCTATTCTTACTTCGAAGCCCCCTGAGGCACACGGTGGTGGTCCTTGCAAAGCCCCGCCCGCGTGCGATACGCTACTTGTAGGCGGACATGGATTAGAGGATTTTTTTCTCGCACGATCCATCCGCAACTGGAGGAGTCGTTTTTCTCCGCCTTGATTACTTAATCAGACAAAAAGAAGCGGGCAGGCAAAAAAAGAAGCGGGTGCGAGCATGGCAAAGAAAACAGGGGCGGCCGAACCGGATACTGAAGACAAGGCTGAACCCGGCAAACGGATCCTGATCGTGGATGACGATCCGGAAATTGTTGAGTCCCTCCGTTTTGCCTTGGAGGCCAAAAAATACCAGGTCCTCATCGCGCGAGATGGGAACCAGGGTCTTGTGTTGGCCGAACGCGAGGACCCGGATCTGTTGATTCTCGACATGATGATGCCCAAGCGGAGCGGCTTTCTTGTGCTCGAGAAATTGCGGCGGACCCGGCCGATGCCCCTTCGGGTGATCATGATTACGGCTAACGAGGGGAGCCGTCACAAGGCGTATGCGGAGATGCTCGGTGTCGATGACTATATCCGCAAACCGTTCGCGATGGACCGTCTTGTCGAAAGCGTCGATCGCTTGCTCCGCTAAAATACAAACGCGCTGCGCGAAATGCACGTTGCGCGGCCCACCATCGGGCCAAAACCGGACCTTCCAGACGACCGAATCTTGCGAGTAACCGATGAGTAAAATGCGACGACCCACAACCGGCGAGGCAGCAGAGATTTCACTGACCCCGGACAAAGGATGGCACTGCAGCCATTTTTTCTACCGTTTTGACCGGGTGCTTTTGGCGGAGTCTTCTGAAGCGGACCTCAGTGAGGGAGCTGCGGAGATTACTGCGATCCTCGATCCCGAGTCTCAGACCGCACCGCAGCGGCTACAGACATCGATCGTGAGTGGCCACAAAGCTGATTTCTCTTTGATGGTCATGGATGGCGACCCTCTCAAGGTCGATTCGGTACATCAATCCCTACTCGCCTCTCGACTCGGAAGCGTTCTGGTGCCCACCTATTCATTCGTCTCCATGACCGAAGTTTCCGAATATGTGCCGTCACTCGAAGAATTCGGCAAGCTCTTAATCGAAGAGGGAGAACAGGAAGGGAGTCCTGCGTACGACGCCAAAATCAAGGCCTACAAAGAACGCGATGCCCCGATGCGCAAACAGCGGCTCATGCCCGAATTTCCACCCTGGCCGGCAACCTGTTTTTACCCGATGAACAAAAGTCGGATCCCGAATGCCAACTGGTATACGCTGCCCAAGAGCGAGCGAAGTGCCATGATGAGCGATCACGGCCGGACGGGAATGTCCTTTGCCGGCAAGGTAACCCAGGTGGTCACGGTCAGTGTGGGACTCGATGACTGGGAATGGGGCGTGACCCTCTGGGCACGCAACCCGGAATTTCTCAAAAACATCGTCTACCGCATGCGGTACGATGAGGTGAGCGCAAAGTATGCAGAGTTTGGCCCATTCTATACGAGTTACGTGACCTCGGCCGAGGAGATGCTCGCACACTGTCGCGTTGCCTCCTAGTCCCAAATCCTTTTTGATCTGGAGGAGATGTTATGCGATCAACGTCCCTATCTTTTGCTTCAGCCGTCATGGTTTGTCTCTTCGCCTTACCGGCGTTTGGCGAACTGCCGCCGGGAAGTTATGTAAAACTTCGCAAAGATGCACCGATTCTCCTCAAAGTCCGCGTGACCGAGACGGCCGAGAGCAAAGGCCAGGACGCCGCGCTTCAAAAGGTCCTCTGCACCGCAGAGATCGAAGCGGTCGAAAAAGCCCCCAAGCAAACCGATCTCAAGGCGGGCGCTACGGTCGCGTTCGACGCCTACTATCTGAGTGAGTCGGCGGCCAAAAGTGGTTTTGCCGGACCGCGCTGGCCGGTCGGCCTGGGCGAACTGGGCCTCAAAGCGGGCTGGCGAGGAAGAGTCTATCTCAGAAGCGAAGAGGGAAGCGATGTCCTCAAGCCGGCCGCCTATGGCGAGAGTTTTCAGCCGCTACCGGCCAAGGTCGACGCCTCGGCCAAAACGTCCAATGCCCCCTTGCTGCTCGGCGCGGCCGAGCGCGATGTGACTCCGCCGGTCGGTTTCGACATCACGCACTACGTCCGCAAAAGCAAAGGGGTCCGCGATCCGCTTTACGTGCGGGCGATGGTCCTGAGCGATCGCAGCGGCAACTCGGTGGCGATCGTAACGACCGATCTGATCGGGGCCGGGTTTGAAGTCTGCGATCATCTGCGGGAGCGGATTCGCAAAGAACTCGGCATTCAGGAAACCATTCTCAATGCCAGCCACTCGCACTCCTCGATCGGACTCGGGATGCCGTCGGAGCGGGCCGAGGAGAACGATGCCCTCAACACGTATTATAAGCGTCAGCACCAGGCGATCATGGACGCGGTGGCCGAGGCCAAGGCAAAGCAGGAACCGGTGACGCTCTATGCCGGCCGTGCTCCGGTACAGGTCGGCTTCAATCGACGTCTGGTGAATAAGAATGACGGGTACGTCTTTATGGGCGTCAACGAAAACGGTCCGGTGGTCCCCTGGGTCAACGTCCTCACCGCCCGCAGCCAAGCGACTGGCGAGCCGGTCGCCGTACTCTTTGAGCATGCGGCCCATCCGGTGATCGTGCCGCACACGAGCGGGCTGACCAGCGCCGACTATCCCGGCGCTGCGGTGGCCCGCGTTCGGGAAGAACTCGGCAACGATGTGATCGCCATGTTCGGTCAGGGTTGCGGAGGCAATATCAACGGCTTTCCGCTACGGACGACCCACGAAAATGCCGAAGCTGCCGGCCGCCGCCTCGGCAACGCGGTCCTCGAGGCGATGGCCGAGGGAGACGCGATTGAGGCCGACACGGTGAAAATCCGCTCCGGTCGCAGTTGGCTGCCGAGCAACGACCCGCCGAACCTGAAAACACTCGCCAAGTGGCAAAAGTCGAGCCAAAACAATCAGGCCCGCACGGCACACTTGCAAAAGCTAAAGGGACTGATCGAGCAGAACCAAAATCCGCCGCCCCGCAGGCTCGATGCCTATGCGCTCATGCTCGGCGACGACTGGTGTCTGGTGACGATGCCGCACGAGATGTTTTGCCAGTACGAATTGTGGGTCGATGAGGCCGCACCGTTTAAGCACAACATGACCTTCGGCTACACCAACGGCGGGCAGGGGTACATTGCGGTGGACGAGGCGTGGAAGCTCAAAGAGAGGGGGGGGTACGAGGCGGGCACACTTCCCAATTGGGGCGGCAGCGGTTCGATGTCGGGCTATTTTGGCCCGCCACGGGTCGGCAGCGAGCAGATCATCAAGGAGACGATCCAAAACCTCTGGCCGCAGGAATAATGCTGAACAAGGCGAGCAGCTCGCAATGTTCGACAAAATGTCGGTAAAACAACGGCATAAAAAAGCTTTGTTCCAAAATCCTTGCAAAATGGGCCTGGCGCGATACGATGGGGCGTAGAAAGATGCGGGCTCGAATCGCTTCTGATATTCCGGTCCTGGGATGTTTTTGCAGAGCGAGATTGCTACCGATTCATCGGATTTTAGTAAGCGGCCGATCCGGGATTGCCCGGTTCGGGAGACTGCGACTCGAAAAAGCTCATGAAAATAGTTTTCGCGACAATATTTGCCATGGCGGCAATACTCTCCTCGCTCGGTAGCGTCCGAGCGGAACTCTTAAGTGTCGTCGATTTCGCCACGACGATGGACATGCCCTTTTTGAGTGTGGGCAACACCGGCAACACGGACGACACGCACGGCAGTGGTTACGGTGCGGTCAGCTACACGTATGGCATCGGCAAGTTCGAGGTCACTACCGGTCAATACACCGAATTCCTCAATGCCGTGGGCGCAGACGATACCTACGGACTCTACAACGAACGGATGTCCGACCCATCGCACATCGAGGGAGACGACTTCCCGTTCGGAGGCTGCAACATCCAGCGGAGCGGAACGGCCGGGAGCTACACCTACTCGGTGGCCGCCGGCTGGGAGGATCGGCCCGTCAACTACGTAAGCTGGGGCGATGTGGCCCGGTACTCCAACTGGCTGACCAACGGCATGCCCACAGGTGCCCAAGATTTGAGTACGACCGAGGACGGAGCGTATCCTCTCAATGGGGCAACGAGCAGTTCGGCGCTCAAGACGGCCATCGCCAATCGCAACAGCCCCGTAGGGAGCGAAACCTTCTATTACATGCCTGCAGAGGATGAATGGTACAAGGCCGCCCTCCATAAAAACGATGGAGATACCGCCAACTACTACCTTTATGGCACCAGCAGCGATACGACCCCCTCTTATATTGGCGATGGCGGATCTCTTTCCGATCCCGACCCGGGCAATGTGGCGACCTATGACGGAGATGGCGGGATCGACGGGATCGGGGCTCCTTTCTACCGCACGCTCGTCGGTGAACACGAAAACACGCAGAGCCCCTATGGGGCCTTCGATATGGCGGGAAATATCGGCGAGTGGACTCAGGGACTCGGCTTCGGCTCGTTTGCGATCGTCCGCGGCGGCGAGTTCGCCTACGGCGACTCCGGGCTCGCCGGTAGCTATCGCCGCATCCGGAGTTTGACCCGCGAAAGTGGCGACATCGGTTTCCGTCTGGCCTCCACCGCGCCTGCCGGGGGAGTTGCCGTCCCCGAACCGGCGACCCTGCTGTTAGCTCTCTTTGGTCTCTCTCTGCTGGGGTGGCGGAGATTACGTTGACAAAGTGGTCACGCTGGCAAAGTGGTCACGCTGGCAAAATCGTTTTCTGCAAGCGCGTTAGGCGAGGTCGGACCAGACCGACAATTCGTTAAGTGTCGCGTTTCCATACGTGGTCACCATCGCCACGTCGAGAGCATCGCAGCCGCGACCGACCACAATGCGGCCCCTCTGCCGTTCGTTGTTCCTCGGGTCGAACGTCCACCAGCGGTCGCCCAAGTAGGCCTCAAACCAGGCGTGAAAATCGATCGGGTAGAGCGACTTTTTGTCGATATCGGGCAAGTACCCGAACGTGTAACGGGCCGGGATATCGAGCGCGCGACAGAACGTTACCGCAAGGTGCGCAAAATCGCGACAGACCCCGGCGCCACGTTCGTACGCCGCGAGCGCGGTTGTTAGCGACGTACTCGCTCCCATCGCATACTCAAGGTGATTGTGGACAAACGCAGTGATTTCCTCCACCCGCCCGTAGCCGGGTGGCGTTGCACCAAAGAGTTTTTCGGCAATTTCTGCCATCTCATCGGAGAGGCAGTACCGGCTCGGGGAGGTATAGATCAGCACATCGTCGGGCAAATCAGCCGGCGAGAGTTCGCAAGCAGCAGGGTCGGAAGCATCGAGCGTTGCGGGCATGCGCACAAGCGCGTCGTAGCGCACCGAAAAATCTCCCTGCGGCACGGTGAGTCGCTGGCAGCGGTTGCCGTATGAGTCGAAATATTCGTGACGTGCGACATCGGGTTCGGTGTTCCACGACTCCTCGAGAATTTTGTGCGCTTCACCCGAAAATGGCTGAAGCTGGAACACCGCGGGGCTCCGCTCGGATGCCGAACCGTGAAACTCGCAACCGACGCGTATTTGAAGTACGTCCTCCACGGCGACCTCTCAATGCCCAATGATCCCGCCCGGGCGATGTGGTGATATTCAACGTCCGACGATTCGCCGGTGACGACCACCCTACCACAGAAGATGGGGATACTCCACGGTTCGCCTAGCTGTCGGACTTTTGTGCGTTGAGAAAGTCTTTTTCTCCTGGCGCGCTACTGAGCCGACGCGGGAGCTGCCGGCAGAAATTCGATCGAGTCGATATCCGCGACGTAGCCCGATTTTCCATTGGCATCCATCACCATTTTCATCACGTACTCTCCCGCCTTGAGCGGCACTTTTTTCTTCACGACACTCCCAAGCGTCTGAAAGCTCCCGGTGTTCGGTACAGCAATGGGTCCGGTAGCATCCTTGCCATTAAAATCCAAATGGATCACACCCCCTTTGCTCGGCGCAGAGAGGACAAACTTTACGTCGTAGTCCCCAGACTCTTTCACGACGACGCTATAGGTGACCCACTCGCCCGCCTTGGTCCAGCCGACCCCATGGCCGCCGGAGGCATCGTCCCGTTTTTCGATATCGACCTGGGTGACGCCACGGTAATTTGCGCCATGGTTTTTTTCGTCGACATCGTGATAGGCCTCACCCGGTTTTCCCTCATCGTAATGCTCAGCCTCGATCTTGCCGGGGATCGCGTGCTCTTTGCCACCAAAGGGACGCCGCGATTGGGCCTCATCCGCACGCGTGGGATGCGCCGCGGAAACAACCAGAAAGACCACGAGAATGAAAAGGTGTATGCGCATCGGTTTTCTCCGGTTTGCTACTTTTTTTCAGTTGCTGTTTTTTTGCCGCTACCTTTAAGCGTGACCAGATAGGCCACCAGATCGCGGAGCTGCTCGCGGCTCAGAACCCGCGTAAAGCCGGCCGGCATCGCCGTACCCTGTTTGTCAAAGTCTTCAATCGCGTCCCGATCGACCACAATCTCCCGGCCGCTGCCTAGATCGCGGATCGTCACCGTGCGGTGCGCACGCCGCGTGATGTAGCCCGAGAGCACGCGGCCGTCGTCCAGATACAGTGTCGTCAACTCATACCCCTCTTTGACCTGCCGCGCGGGCCAGATGACCGCCTGGATAATCAAATCGACCGGCAGACCGGCCGAAACGGCCGATAGTTCCGGACCCTTAAAATATTCTTTCGTGTCGATCGGCCCCGCACCGATGAAGTGACACGCCGTACAATTCGCCAGTGACGAGTTGAAAACCAATTTTCCCGCCTCCACGTCACCGGCCGACTGTACCTCTTCGGTAAGGGCAGCGACAAACGCCGGATCGAACTCCATCTCTCCAACCGGCTCGATCCCCATCGCCCGCTGCAGTGCGGCTGCCAGTTGCGGATCGTCTTTGCCGGCCGCACTGAGCCACCGGGCAATCGACTCGGCATCGCTTTGAGAAACGTCCTCCGAATCGATCACCGTTGCCAGGGCGGCGGTGCTGCCCCGACGCTGCATCAAAATTTCCAAAATCCTTTTTTTCCCCGCTTCATCGGCAGATGCATAGAGACTCAAGCCCGCGCGGAGTGCCGCATCCAGATCCCGCTTGGCGAGCGCCGTCAAAGCGGCCTGGGCAATATCCGGGTCTTCGTCACTCGAAATAAAACGGCGGAACCGCTCGGCGGCATTTTCGGGCGCGAGCGTCTCCATCGCCCGCATCGCCACGGCACGCACCTTGGGTTGGTCGCCCGCATCGAGTAGGGCATCGATCGGGTCGAGCAGGCCGGTCTGTCGCCACGCACCGGCCAGACGGATCGCCGCCATGCGGACTTGTGGATTCTCACTCTCCAACATTGGCGAAAGCGACGCAGTCAGATCGACTTCCGGTACAAGCCGCCGCTGCTCGGCGACCTGGCTCAGTCGCACAAGCAGTTGGGGATCACTCCGGGCCGCCTGAAACACCGAAAGAAGATCCTCTCCGCTGCCGACCTCAGCCAGAAGAAGACGCAACTTCCGCCGCATCCCCTCTTTAAGCGTTTCGCCGGAGAGCAGCATGCGGATCTGCGGAGCGATCCGTTGACCGGTCGTTCGCAGGGCGTAGACCAAATGTTCGGGGTCGGCAAACACCGGTTCGCCCGACTCAAGCGCCGCAATCCAGTGCGGGGCCAGCACCGCCGTACACTCACCGAGCGCATGTTTTTGGAAGCGGTCCATCTGCCGGTCGAGCGCGCGGGCGGCAATGCCCATCGCTTCTGCCTCAGGGATGTTGCTCGCCGCCACAATCGTCTCAAGCCTAACGCGAGGATGCGAGTCGGCAATCGCCACCTGCAGTATCGCCAGCGGATTCTCCAGCCGGTCGTGCCAGCGGCCCACGACCCGTACCGCATAGCTGCGGAGCTTGTGGTTTTCCGAAGCGAGCAGTTGTTTGAGCAGTTCGGGCTTCACGACTTCGTGATCTTCATACACCCCGAGCGCTTCGTAGAGGTGATGTTCATATTCCGGATCGCTCGCATCGAGCGATGCGATCCACGCCTCGAGCGCGGCGGTCACTTCTGCGGCCTCCAGATCGCTCAGCAACCGTTTGGCCTGATCGCGATGGAAGCGGACCGGCGAGGCGAGCTGCCGACAAAGGGCCGCAGCATCCATCGCCATAAAATCCGGAATTTTCGCCAGCGGACGGTTCTTGGCCGTCACCCGCCAGATGCGACCGTGGTCCTTGTCGCGATCGGGATGACGGAACGAGGCCTGATAGTGGCCGATGATCGGGTTGTACCAGTCGGAAATATAAATCGCCCCATCCGGTCCAATCTGGATATCGACCGGACGAAAACCGCGGTGTTCGCTCTGCAGCACTGGATCGCGATTGACCGCACGATGCCCTGAACCGTCGGGCGTGATCTGCATCCTGTTGATCAGGTGTCCATAATATCCGGCGATCAGCAGATCCTCGCGCATCTCCTCCGGCAGGTGGGGCGAATCGGCATAGGTGATGATCATGCTCTTGATCGGCGTGCTGCCGATATCATCGGGCCGTTGCCAGCGGCCGCTGTGCACCATGTTCGAAAGCATTTCACTAACCATCGCGCCGCTCCCGCTTTTGATCAGAGGTGCCCCCCAGCGGTCGAAGGCGATGCCCCAGGGATTGGCGCCCGAGCCACCATAAAAAGCGTCGAGCTCCCGCCGCCGCGGACGAAGCCGCCAAAAGCCGTACTCGTCGAGCCGTTCGATGCCCCAAGGGGTTTCGACCCGCGAAAAGGTGTGCAGACCCTGGCAGAACATGAGCTCACCGCCGGGACTCCAGGCAAACGAATTGATGTTCTGATGCGTATCGCCGGTGCCAAACCCGGTAAAGACCACTTCGCGGGTGTCGGCCCGATCGTCCCCATCGGTGTCCTTAAGGTGCACCAGTTCGGTCCCTTCACCCAAGTAGACCCCGCCATGCCCCAGAGCAAATCCGGTCGGCATATCGAGCTTGTCGGCAAAGATGGTCGTCTTATCGGCCCGACCATCGTTGTCGGTGTCTTCCAGAATCAGCAGCTTATCGTCCGGCACATCGTCCGGCTCGAGTTGCGGGTAGGCCCAGGTGCAGAGGACCCACAGTCGTCCCCGCGGATCGAAGCGGATCGCAATCGGATTGGCCACAGAATCGCTCTCATCGGCAAACAGGTTGACCTCAAATCCTTCACCCATCTCAAAAGTCGCCATCTCGCTCTCGGGCGTAATATCCTTTTCCGGTTTCTGGACACTTTGTGCAGCCGCAGTATCTAAAGAAACAAACAGGAAAAGCGAAGCGAGCAGCAGACGGTCGTTAATGCGAAACATGCGGTAACTCTTGCGATCTCTTACGGGTTCACTT
Source organism: Pirellulales bacterium (assembly GCA_030751095.1). GTDB lineage: Bacteria > Planctomycetota > Planctomycetia > Pirellulales > UBA7805 > UBA7805. The sequence goes on from JASMGX010000012.1 coordinate 9,761, forward strand.
TTCTGGCCGCCGCCTGAATTTCGACTTCCGACTGATCGATCGGCGAGGCGATCGACTCGACCGCGGCGGGGAACCAGCGGACTTTGAAGTCGCGATGGTCGTGACTGCTCTTTACAAATTGTCGGTTGCCGTAGAGGAAGGCCCAATTGGTCGGTCGCCAGTACCGCATCCAGAGCTGGTTCTTTGTCAGAATTTTCTGTCTCAGTCGCTCCGCGTCTTCACCCAGTTGCACTTCGGGCCAAGCGGGCTCCGCCACAACGGAAACGGGCTTTGATTTTTGCAATCCCTCGGCCAGGTGACCGGCCGCCCACCAATGCCCGGTCGCTACGAGGTGTGCGCCATCGCCAGTGCGCGGCTGTTTTGCTTTTTCACGCGATGCGGCAGCATGCAAGTCGACGAGGTCGAGA
>JASMGX010000012.1:10305-36741 GCA_030751095.1 Pirellulales bacterium
TGAAGTTTTTCGACCAAATCCGCATACGCGTTGGCAAACGCCTCCGGCGAGCGGGAAGCGATCGCTTCGTTCTGGCCCATCCAGAGCACAATCGTATCGGCTGCAATCCGTCCGCGATGGTCGGGATCTTCGTTGGGAGGTGCGAGCCCCCCGAGAAAAAAATTCCTCGGTCGCTGCTGGCGATAGACGGTATCTGCCTGCCAGGCGAGATTCCGGATGCGGGGAGGCGCCTCGGGCGTCGTTGCCGCGAGCAGCGTTTCGAGATAGCCGAACCACTGCATCTGGTGCGCGTTGGTCCCGCCGAGGATCACAATCATCGGGGGCGATTTTTGACTCGGCGGCTCATCGCTGCGCGGCAAAAGCCCCCGCACGGCACCGGGCGGATTTTCGGCCGCCGAGAGGGGCATTGCGGCCAGGAACAGAGAGATCCCAAGGCAGAGCAATGCCAAAACAGGGGAACAACGGGCAGGGTACCGGCAAATAGTCACGGGAGATGCTGTTTTCATCGGTTCGGGCGGGGGGGCTGATTGCACCCATCATAGACCCTCACCGCGATGCCGACAACGATCCAATGGAGCGAAGTGGGACAACATGCTCTGGAAACATCGAGAGGCGCCGATCGGATTCGAACCGATGGTGGCGGATTTGCAATCCGCTGGCTTAGCCACTTGCCTACGGCGCCAACTGATTTGGTGGGATAACTTAGGTACTTCATTCGGGTGGGTCAAGTGGGACTGTCCGAACATCCACTGTGAGAAAGGCGGAAATAGGCAAATTTTTCGGATTGTCCCACATTACCATCGCAAGAATTTTCGCCTTGTTCTGTGCCCATCGGTGATCGAGTGAAGTTTACCCGCCGGATCGCTCGATGGAGAAAAGAGATTCTGACCTTTGTACGCTGTTGCGAAATTGAAAGGCTCCCGGCGATGAAATTACTTGACGCCATTCGGCATCGATTCCACATGCGAAGGGCAGCGCGGCTGGCCATTGAGGTTGCCAGTAGGAGCGAGGAACAAGTCTGGAGCCGGGTCCGCAAATTTATCTTTGAGATGGGCCCCCATGAAGCACGGGGATACGTGCGTGCGCGCGCCACCGCCGTGATCCGCGACCAGATGCACCTCACACTCACCAGGCGCCACAACCTACCTGAGCGCGTTGTGGCCTTGATCGCTGAGTTGGCCTGTGAACGGGTCGTCCATCTGGTGCTCGTCGACTTCCTCTCGAGTGGCAAAACGGGACGTCGCGCGGCCGCCTGAGAGCACCGCATTTTTCTCAGCCTGCCTTCTTTTCTGGTAAACCAAGTCTCCCAGAGAGCGGGCCTCGTTGCTGCTCTGCAGTCCTAGGGGTAAAATGTCGCGATCCGGGCAAGGCCCCCGATGCGCGACAGTCACAGAGCCTTTCGCAAAGTGGATTGATTGCCCTTTGTACCTGCTGCCTTTTCTTCTGGAATTGAGCCGTTGATGACATCCGCTGATACAACTCTCGCCATCCCCGCTCAGGGGGCCATCGATGTACTCGCACTCGGAGCGATCGTACACCGCCTCGATCCCGGCGTCGTTCCATTCCACAAAGCAACCGAATGCCAGATCCATATCAGTGGTGGCGAATTTAATGTCGCGGCCAACCTCGCGAACTGCTTTGCAAAGCGAACGGCCATCGCCACGGCCATGGTCGATCATCCCTTGGGAAAACTGGTCAGCGAGCGGGTCCGGGCAATGGGCGTGCGGCCCTTCTTCAAACAATTCGCCAACAACGGCGTGGACGGACCGAATATCGCTACCGTCTATAGCGACCGCGGCCAGGGCATCCGGCCACCGGTGGTATTTTACAATCGCGCAAACGAGGCGGCGGCGATGCTCAAGGCGGGAGATTTTCCCTGGGAGACCATTTTTTCTGAGGGGGTCCGGTGGTTCCACAGCGGTGGAATTTTTGCAGCCCTCTCCGCCGCAAATCCGGACTTGATTATCGAGGGCATGCAGGCCGCCAAGGCCGCCGGTGCGGTGGTCTCGTTCGATCTTAATTTTCGCAACTTGCTCTGGAGTCATTCCGGCGGTCTCGACACGGCGCAGCAGACCTTGCGGCGAATTGTCGAGCATGTCGACGTTCTGGTAGGAAACGAGGAGGATCTGCAAAAGGGGCTGGGATTTTCCGGCCCGGACGTGACTTCCGATTCCAAACTCGATCCATCCGTTTTTCTGAGCTTGATCGACGAAGTTCAGAAGGAATTTCCTCAAATCAAAATCGTGGCCACCACACTTCGCGAGGTCCATTCCGCCAACCACCATAGCTGGAGCGCGGTGGCCTGGGCCGCCGGGAAGCACTACAGAGCACCCCGGTGCGAGTTGGAAGTCCTCGATCGCGTGGGCGGCGGTGATGGTTTTGCATCAGGTTTTTTCTACGGCCTGCTGGAGGGGATGCCGGTGGAAGAGGCCCTTAAATTTGGATGGGCGCACGGCGCCCTTTTAACAACGTATCCTGGGGATACCACCATGGCGACACTCGAGCAGGTGCAGGCTCTCGTCGACGGTGGTAGCGCCCGGATTGAACGCTGAACGCAGGAAACCAAACACTTGCCAGAATCTCAAAAACCATGTGACTTCGGTATGGTCGGACTCGCGGTCATGGGTGCAAACCTCGCACTCAATGTCGAAAGCCGAGGCTATCGCGTCGCAGTCAACAATCGAACGAGCAGCAAGACAGATGCCTTTCTTGCCGGGCCGGCGGCAGGAAAAAACATTGTAGGCTGCTACAGTCTGGCCGATCTGGTCGATGCACTTTCAACACCCCGAAAAATCATGTTGATGGTCAAAGCCGGTCCGGCCGTCGATGCACTGATCGAGCAACTCATTCCGCTGCTCTCCCCCGGCGATGTGATTATCGATGGCGGCAATAGCTACTATCTCGATTCGGAACGGAGAACCGGCACTGTCGAAAAAGCGGGCCTGCTCTACGTCGGGACCGGTGTCTCGGGGGGCGAAGAGGGCGCGCTTCTGGGACCGAGCCTGATGCCGGGCGGCACAAAAGCAGCCTGGCCGATCGTGAAACCGATCCTTCAAGCGATCGCGGCCAAGGTCGGTCCCAATGGAGACATTCCCTGCGCCCAATGGGTCGGCCCGCGGGGTGCAGGGCATTACGTCAAAATGGTCCACAACGGGATCGAATACGGCGACATGCAACTGATCTGCGAAGCGTATCTTTTGCTGCAGCAGGTCGCCGGACTGGACAACGCGCAACTCTACGACACCTTCGCGGCCTACAACCGCGGAGAGTTGCAGAGTTACCTGATTGAAATTACGCGTGATATTTTTAGTGTCGAAGATCCAGAAGGAGATGGATTTCTGGTCGATGCCGTTCTCGACCGGGCTGGCGCCAAGGGAACCGGAAAGTGGATGAGCCAGCTGGCACTCGACTTGGGCGTTCCGAGCACACTGGTCACCGCGGCGGTCTATGCCCGCTCTCTCTCGGCACTGAAAGAGGCCCGCGTGCGGGCCGCTGCAATCCTCAAAGGGCCCGAACCGGAACCGTACGAGGGAGATCCAGATGCCTTCCGCGAAGCGGTCCGCCAGGCCCTCTATGCCTCAAAAATTTGCAGCTACGCCCAAGGATTCGTGCAATTACTGGCGGCGGCGGGCGAGCATGATTGGCCACTCGATTACGGCAGCATCGCTCTGCTTTGGCGCGGTGGCTGCATTATTCGCGCCCAATTCCTCGATCGGATTAAAGAGGCCTTCGATGAGTCTCCCGACCTTGAAAACATGCTGCTGCATCCCTACTTTCATTCTGCCGTGCAGAATGCCCAACCATCCTGGCGGGAAGTGGTTGCAACAGCGACCGGTCGCGGATTGCCGATCCCCGCATTGAGCACCGCGCTGGCCTACTACGACGGCTACCGGACAGCGCGGCTATCGACCAACCTGCTACAGGCCCAGCGCGACTACTTTGGTGCGCACACGTATGAGCGAACCGACCGGGAGGGGACATTCCATACCGATTGGCTCCACGCCCGCAAGGAACCTGCAATCGAGACCGATTAAATGCTCCTGGAACGATCCTCTCCGTGAAACCGTAATGACTCGACGCCCCAGAAAACCTTGAGAACATTTGCGATGAGTTCCGACTACCTGCAAAACCTTTTCGGAATGGATGGACACGTCGCGGTCGTGATCGGCGGCACAGGGGTCCTCGGCGGTGCGATCGCGGAGTCTCTTGCTCAGGCCGGGGCGAGTGTCGTCATCGCCGGGCGCAACAGCCAGCGTGGCGAAGTGCGGGTCTCGGCGATCGAGTCGCTCGGCGGCAAAGCTGCGTTTCTACCGGTCGATGCCACCAGTCGCGAGTCGGTGGAAGGGCTCCTCGCTGCAACGGTCGAACAATTCGGCCGTTGCGACATGCTCGTCAACTCTGCGGGGGTCAACTCGGCCGATCCCTACTTCGAAATCGAGGAAGACGATTTTGACCGGATCCTCGACACCAATCTCAAGGCGACCCATTTCGGATGTCAGGTTTTTGGTCGCCAGATGGCCGAACAGGGCGCAGGAGCGATTCTGAATATCGGCAGCGTCTCTTCCCACCTGCCGCTCTCTCGCGTCTTCACCTACTCGGCGACCAAAGCGGCCGTGGTCAACTTGACCAAAAACGTTGCCCGGGAACTTGCGCCGCAAGGCGTACGGGTCAATTGCCTCTGTCCGGGATTCTTTCCCGCCGAGCAGAACCGAAAAGTTTTGACTCCCGAGCGGGTGGAGAGCATCCTCGGCAAGACACCGATGGGACGGTTCGGCGAGGCGAACGAACTGGCAGGGGCGGTCCTTCTGCTCCTTGCCCCAATCGCCGGCAGTTTCATCACCGGCGCAGAAGTCTATGTTGATGGTGGTTTTACTGGAATGAGTATTTAAGAACAAAGGATCATCTCTACATGCACTATTCCATCATCATCTTTGGTGCCTCGGGCGACCTGACCCGCCGCAAACTGATCCCCGCACTCTACCGACTCCACAGCCAGGACCGCCTGCCCCCAGATACGAATATTGTGGGATTCTCTCGAACGGAGTTCACCAACGAAGCATGGCGCGATCACTTGGCCAAGTCGGCGGAAGAATTTCTTGGCCCGTTGTTCTCGCAGCAGAGTTGGGACGCGTTCGCTTCCTCGGTGTATTACCATCCGGGCGATATCGGCAACCTTGAGGATTTCCGCTCGATCGCAGAACAACTCAAAAAAATTGAGGGCGAGGACAGTAGCACACGGGTCTACTACCTAGCGACCGCACCACGTTTTTTCCTGCCGGCTGTGGCCCATCTCGGAGAAGCCGGTCTGGCAGACGAAACCCGCGGGCCGCGACGACTCGTTTTGGAAAAACCGATCGGACGCGACCTGCAATCGGCAGAAGAACTCAATCGCGCGGTCGCTGCCGTATTTGCGGAGTATCAGGTTTTTCGGATCGACCACTATCTCGGCAAAGAAACCGTTCAGAATCTCTTGGTACTCCGGTTCGCCAATACGATTTTCGAACCGGTCTGGAACCGCAACTACATCGACCATGTACAGATCACGGTCGCAGAAGAGGTCGCCGTGGGCCATCGGGGCGGATATTACGACCGTGCCGGTGTGGTTCGCGACATGTTCCAGAATCATATCATGCAGTTGATGATGGTCATCGCCATGGAAGCTCCTGTCCGATTTGAGGCAGACCTCGTGCGCAATGAAAAAGTGAAAGTACTCGAAGCTGTCCGTGTGATGGACAGCAAAGATGTCGCCGAACGCACCATTCGCGGGCAATATGACGGCTACCGCTCCGAACCTGATGTGGCAGCCGATAGCCAGACAGCGACCTTTGCCGCCATGCATCTGAACATCGACAACTGGCGGTGGCAGGGAGTGCCGTTTTATCTCCGTAGCGGCAAAGCCATGTCCTGCCGCACGACCCAGATTGTCGTCCAGTTTCGCGAACCGCCCCACAGTATGTTCCATCCCGATCACACCACATCGATCGATTCCAACCGTCTGGTCGTACAGATCCAACCAGCCGAAGGAATCCAATTGCATTTTCAGACCAAAGTTCCCGATCACGACATGAAACTGCGAATGACCGAACTCGACTTCCAGTTCGCACGGGAGTTTGCCGGGAAGATGCCCGAGGCCTATCAGCCGTTGCTCTTAGATGCCCTGGAAGGCGATGCGAGCCTGTTTGCCCGCAACGACGAAGTGGAACATTCCTGGAAAATCATCGATCCGATTTTACGTGCGTGGGAGGAGACCGGCGAGCCACCTCTCTACATCTATGAACCGGGAGTATGGGGTCCGCCTGAATCGACCGAATGGATGCTAAAAAGTGGTCGGGAATGGTTTGATAGTTGCCCGGTTCTCGGCGAGCACAAGTGACTTCTCGCTCAGGTAGCAAACATGCAAACGCTTCGATTGGGCAACGTCGAGATCGAGTTTCCAATCGTTCAGGCCGCACTTTCCGGCTATAGCGACTGGCCGATGCGGATGATTGCCCGGCGACTCGGGGCACCTTACACACTCTGCGAGGTCATGCTCGATCGCTTTGTGGTCGAGGTGAGCAAAGGGTCCAAAGCCCACCGCTATCTCCGGGTGGACAACGAGGAGCACCCGGTAGGTGCCCAGTTGATGGGTGCAAACCCGGCTGATTTCGAGCCTGCCACCGCGCGGCTCGTGGAAGCCGGCTTTGACGTGATCGATATCAATTTTGGCTGTCCGGTCAAAAAAGTACTCGGCCGTTGCCGAGGCGGGTTCCATCTCAGCCAGCCGCAGGTCGCCTTGGAAATCGTTGCACGCGTCCGGCAGGCAGCGCCCGATCACGTTCCGGTAACGGTCAAAATGCGGCGCGGAATGGATGACGACAACCAAAGCCGGGACAACTTTTTCCAAATTCTTGATGGGGCCTTTGACCGCGGGGTGAGCGGAATCACCGTACACGGACGCACGGTCTCTCAGCGTTATCAGGGACCGAGTTGCTGGAAGTTCCTTCGCGAAGTGAAGGAGCATGCAAAGGATCGCGTTATCCTCGGAAGTGGCGATCTCTTCTCGGCGGAGGCGTGCGTGGAGATGATCCACCAGACGGGCGTCGATGGCGTGAGTGTCGCTCGCGGAGCCATCGGCAATCCCTGGATTTTTGCACAGGCCGCGGCGCTGCTTCGTGGCGAACCTGTTCCTGAACCGCCAACACTGCACGCGCAGCGGGAAGTGATCCGCACCCATTACCAGCTTGCGGAGCAACTCTACGGTCCCCAGCGATGTTGCCAACTGATGCGCAAATTCGGCATCAAATATGCGAGAATGCATCCTGACTCGACACGCATCCGCGATGCGTTTGTCCGGGTGCGGACGAGCGAGGATTGGCAACATGTCCTCGACACCTACTATGCGGAGGATTTACCAGGCCGCTACCCGCCCGCAGAAGCTCTCGACTCCGAAACGCCCGGCAGCCAGAGCCACGGGCCGAAGGCAAGCTGCAGTCGCACTTGAGCTTTGGATCATCCGCCAAGTCGCTCAAGGGCCCGGGAAATCTCAACGCGTATCTCCTCTTCCTCTTCCATGTCCAACCGGCATCTGAGCGGATCGCGTGCCGCAGTTGCCGGATAGTTTCCCAGGGCCCAGGCCGATGCCCCACGGACAAGCAGCTCGGGGTCATTCAGGCCCTTCACCAGGGCCACCGAAGCGCCGCTCGTCGGCTGATTGCCGAGTACCAATGCCGCATTGCGCAAAAGCCCGCGGCGCCGTGCCCGCCAGAGGGGCGTTTGGCGGAATCGGGTACGAAATTGTTTCTCGTCGAGATCGAAAAGTTCAACTAACGGCAACGGGTTACTCCCGGGCCGGGGATAAAACACCTGTTCGGGCGTCGCATCGACCCGCTGATTCCAGGGACAGACGTCCTGGCAGACATCGCAGCCAAAGACCCAATCGCCGATTCCCTCCCGCAAAGAATCCGGAACCGCCTCGCGGAGTTCGATCGTCAGGTAGCTGATGCACCTGCGGCTATCGAGGACATACGGCTCAATAAACGCATCGGTCGGACAGGCATCGAGACAGGCGGTGCAGGTGCCACAATGGTCCGTCTCTTGCGCTCCGTCGTAGTCGAGTTCCAGATCGGTGAGCAGGGCGGCCAAAAAAAACCAACTGCCTGCCTGCCGGTTGATGAGCAGCGTATTTTTTCCGATCCAACCCAAACCGGCCAGGCGGGCAAATTCCCGTTCCAGCAGGGGTGCCGTATCGACAACACCCCGGACGGTGGCAGTGGGAACTTTTGCTTGCAGGAATCCAGAGAGTTTTTTCAGATCTTTGTGAATCTGCTCGTGATAATCGCGGCCCCAGGCATATCGGGAGATGCGGCCACTGCCGACTGTGACCGGCTCGGCGTCATCGGTAAGGTAGCTGCGCCCCAGCAAGAGCAGGCTGCGGACCCCGTTGAGAATCGAGCGAGGATGACCGTAGGCCTCGCTGCGATCGTGAAGATAGTGCATCTGCCCGCCATAGCCGGCATCGATCCAGCGGGCAAAGTCGCTCAAGGCGTCCGGCGCAACGGCGGGACAGACACCGGAAAGTTCGAAACCCAACGCACTCGCTTCGGCCTTGAGTTCTACGGTGAGCCTCTGTTTGGAAATCGTCATGGGTTAAAAAAGCCAAAAAGCAGTCGCGATTTTTCCTCAAATCCGCAGCCCCCTATTCTCCGGCAACGGAGCGGGAAGCTCAATCCATGCTAGCGGTGCATGCCAGGGAGCACTCTCGATCTACTTGGAGAGTCCGCCGCATTATCGCGGAACTCGAAATCGGTATGGACACAAACGGGCGATTCGCTATGGTACCCCCCGCTTTGCGGACCCAAACTCACTCTATTCCTCTTTGGGAACGGGTGGAAAAAATATGAAACAGACATTGGAAAGGAGTCTGCCGATGATGCGGCCATTCATCTGGTTGCCGATCGCGGCCTTGGCAATGTTCGGGGGATGCCAACAGGGACAAAACGTCAACATCGATCCGTTTGGTCGCACGACCATCCCGCCGCCACCAACCGGCGCAGCAGCCCTCCGCCCAGGCGATTCCTACTATAGCGGTCCCGGTGGCGCAGCACCGCCTTTAGTTCCTGTCGGATCCACCACCCATGGCGGACCGGGACAGGCAAACCAGAACAAAATCGCGACACCAAATAATTGGGTCTCGACGGCACCGGGCGGCGAAGTGAGTCCGGCCGGTCGCTTGCAGCCGATTCCTCCCTACGAAAAACAATCCCAGAGAGCGGCACCGATTGCAGTCACGCCCTCTCCGTCGCCTCCGGGTGGCCCCATCAAGACCACCGGAAATGAAACACCGCTTGCCAAGGCCGCTCCACCTCCTACCGGCACCGGCCTACGCTGGTCAGGAGCAAAAGCAGAAGACCGTACATCGGCCCAACCCTCCACAGGGAAAAGGACCGACCTGGCAAGCCTCCCCAAAACAATCACCAAGGCTCCGGCAACCGAAAGATCGGCACAACCGGCGACGAACGTGACTGCGCGCCGCGAAATGGCGCCTGCCCCGCCCCGTTACGGTCATGCTAAGGATTACACCCGCCTGCAAGGTCGGCTAGAATATGTAGCGGTGAGCCGACAATGGAAACTGCACTACATTTCGGCCGACGACCCAATGGATGCGTACGGGGGTTGTGTTGTTTTGCTCGCAGGTTCCCAACTTGAGGATTTTCAGGCTGGCGATTATGTCATTGTATACGGACGACTCGACCAGAGCGGTTCCCCGACAGGCAGTGACCAAACGCGCTACATCCTCGACCGTATCGCGCCTCTTCGCTAAATCCATCGCGCCCTGCGCAGCATCGGCTTATCCGATTCGGTTGCCCGTCGCCCTGCGGCCGGTAGGCAATATCTCATCGCCTCGCAGATTAGCAGAAGGACGGAAGGGGGCGCGATGTTAGTCGCAATGGCCCGAAAATTGCTGGTCAAGACCGACTCTTATGCCGAGCCCATGGGCGCGCAAAGCGATGCCGAGCTCCGCAAGCGATGTCTTTCGCTCAGCTACCGCGCCAAAAGTGGCGAATCGCTAGACCGCCTGCTGCCAGAATGTTACGCATTGGTCCGCGAGGCGGGGGACCGTACGCTGGGGATGCGGCACTTCGATGTCCAAATCATCGGTGGCATCCTCATGCACCATCGTTCCATTGTGGAGATGCAGACGGGTGAAGGAAAAACCTTGACCGCCACACTACCGACCATCCTGGCTGCCCTCACTGGAAAAGGGGCACATATCGCGACGGTAAACGATTACCTCGCCCGACGTGACGCCGAATGGATGCGGCCCATCTACGAATGCCTCGGACTCTCGGTAGGGGTCGTCGAAACAGATATGTCTCAGGAACAGCGGGGCAGTGCCTATGCCTGCGATGTGACGTATGGAACTGCAAAAGAGTTTGGATTTGATTTTCTGCGCGATCGTTTGTTGCAACGTCGCGTCCAGCAGGAACCTTCCCATCTCCTCGGCGTCATGCTTGGCCACGTACCGACAACATCACACGAAAACGCGGTCCAGCGCGAACCGTTTTTTGCTCTCGTCGACGAAGCGGACAGTATCTTAATCGATGAAGCGCGGACCCCGCTGATTATCAGCGCCGCGGCTACGGCCGAGCAGAAAGCAGCGGTAGAAGCGTATCGCTGGAGTGCCAAAGTCGCGCCCCAGTTCGAGGAAGAAACGCACTACGAATACGATCACGAAAAGAAAACGGTCGAACTGACTACTGTCGGACGACGTCTTGTTCGTGACCTGCCCCATCCCGAGGAGCTCGAGGATGTCGGCATGGTCAGTATCTACGAATACATTGAACAGGCAATCAAAGTGGCTCGCGAATTTTTTCTCGATCGCCAGTACGTGGTTCGTAATGGAGAGATTGTGATTGTCGATGAATTCACCGGACGACTCTCCGAGGGACGCAAATGGCGGGCGGGGATCCATCAGGCCGTGGAGGCGAAGGAAGGTGTTGAGGTCACCGTGGAAACAGGACAGGCCGCTCGGGTCACCGTCCAGGATTATTTCCGGCGCTTCGATCGACTCAGCGGCATGTCCGGCACCGTCATCAGCAGCCGCCGCGAACTGAAAAAGATCTACAATCTCAACGTAGTGGCTGTCCCCACCAACCGACCGAATATCCGCAAGGAATTGCCCGCCTACACCTTTGCCGACAGCGATGCCAAATGGCAAGCGATCGTCGAAGAGATTCGAACCTGCCATGCGGCGGGGAGGCCGGTACTGGTGGGAACCCGATCGATCGATAAATCGGAAATCCTCTCGGCATTGCTCGTGGAGGAGGATATCAAGCACCACGTCCTCAATGCCAATCACATTGCCGCAGAGGCCGAGATCGTCGCACAGGCCGGTTGTCGCTTTTCGGTCACGATCGCAACCAACATGGCTGGACGGGGTACCGATATTATTCTCGGTGGCAATGCCGAGGAGATGGCCTGGTCGCGTCTCCAGCAAGATTTCAAATCCCGCCTCGATGTTCCGCGAGAAGAATGGACCGCAATGATAGAAGCGATCCGTCAGGAAAACAATTCTGAGAAAGAGCAGGAGGCAATCCGGGAACTTGGTGGCTTGATCGTCATCTGCACCGAATGGCACGAATCGGCTCGCATCGACCGGCAATTGATCGGCCGCTGTGGCAGGCAGGGAGATCCCGGTTCGTTCCGGCGCTATGCGGCACTTGACGACGATATTCTCGCCGTCGGTTTCGGCCCCAAGCGGGCCACGCGGATCGCAGCGCGAGCAAACGGCCAGGAGGGTGCAATCCGCCAGGGGTCCGGCTCCTTCCGCAAGGCCCAGAAGCGGGTAGAGCGACGGCATTTTCAGGGCCGCAAGTCCCTGATGTATCACGAAAAATTGCGAAAAAAAATACAACGTCAAATGGGCCAGGATCCCTATCTCGACACCACGAATTGACCGACACCCATTTTCGCAGTGCTAAAGAGCGAGCAGGCTCTCCATCGGAAACCGACTCGAAGAGTTCGATCGACAGAGCCAGACCGAGAGTTCATTTTATTCCTCGACTTGGCGCACCGGCAGCAATGCGCTCCAATAGTCCCATGCTCCAAAACGCAGCTCCCGCAAAACCTTCTGCATCACCGACCGTCAAGCCGCTGCAGATTGGCCCGGTGTTCGTCGACCCGCCGGTGCTACAGGCCCCGATGGCAGGTTTTACCAATTACGCATTCCGACAGATCGTGCGGGAGTTCGGCGGCGCGGGCCTGCTGGCGACCGAAATGATCAGTGCACGGGGATTTCTGGGAACATGTAAACACTCCGACCGTTTGCCTGACCGGCTCTGGGGCGTGGCGGATGAGCCGCGACCGTTGGCGGTGCAGATCTGGGACAACGACCCTGACGTGCTCGCAGCGGTGGGTGCCAAGCTCGCACACGAATTGAACGTGAGTGTTGTCGACATCAATTTTGGCTGCCCGGTCCGCCAGGTGACCGAACGCGCCAAGAGTGGCAGCTATCTCCTGCGGGATCCACAGCGGATGGGCCGGATCATCGAGCGCATCGTCGATGCGTGTCGACCGACTCCCGTGACGGCCAAGATCCGACTCGGCTGCACCCGCAACTCGATCAATGCATTCGAAGTCGCCCAGGTCGTTGAAACGGCGGGTGCCGCCGCCCTCACCGTGCATGGCCGTACCGCAGAAGATTTTTTCACCGGCTCGGCCGATTGGGAAACCATCTCTCAGATCAAGCCGCATTTGAAGCGGATCCCACTGATCGGCAATGGAGATCTCAACACGCCCGAGGCCGTACTCGATGCATTTGCGCGTTATGCGATCGACGGGGTCATGATCGCTCGAGCGGCACTCGGCAAACCGTGGCTCTTTCGCCAGGTGCGCGCCCTCCTGCTCGGAGAGCCACCGGTACCGGAGCCCACGCTCGAGCAGGAACGAGAACTCTTAACGCGCCATTTTGAGCTGATCTGTCGCCACTTCGGGGCAGAAAAGGGGAGTCTGCTGATGCGAAAATATGCCTGCTGCTATGCCCAGGGGCGAAGGGGCGCCCGGAAATTTCGCGCCCACGTCGCGATGATCTCCACTCCGGAAGAATTTCACGAGGTGGTAAAGACGCATTTTCCCCGCGAACGGGTCTGCGGCAACGGGCCTAGTCTTTGAGCACCAGAACCGGGCAGTGCGCAAGCCGCACGACCCTTTCAGCCACCGAACCGATCAGCAATCGTTTCAGACCGGTCCGGCCGTGGCAGGGAAGCACAATGATGTCCGCACCGACATTGCTGGCATAGTCTGCTATTTCATGGCCCGGGTCCCCGATCGCCACCGCAACGTCGATTTGGTTGTATGTATCGCTTTCACTTTTCAGCTGAGCCCGCAGGGCATCTTCGGCATGGTCCATCCGGCTAGCGTCGTCCACCTCCCCCCAGACCACCCCCGGTTCGGTCGCGGAGAGTTCCGGAAGGACATGGACCACGTGAACGGACTCTGGCGTCTTTACCAGATCGAGTGCCGTATCGATGGCCGCAAACGACTCATCCGAAAAGTCAATCGGAACCACCACGTCTGCTTTGGGTAACCATGCCATAATGATTCCTCTCTTAGTTTACCGCCGAGTTAAACAAGCGGCACCATTGTATTATTTGTACGCTGTATTATTTGTACGCTGTATCATTTGTACGCTGTATCATTTGTACGTTTTAAACTCCCCTGATCGATACCGGCGCCAGTAGCTGGCAAGATCTCGCTTGACTCCCGGAGCCAACAATACGGCGCCCAATATATTGGGAAATGCCATCGAAAGAATCATGAGATCGGAAAAATCGAGCACGGCGCCAAGATGGGCAATGGTCCCAATGAAAACGCAAGTAATGGAAAGAGCCTTGTAACAGATCGTTGTCCTAGCACCAAAAAGTCTTTCCCAGCAGCGCTCACCATAGTAGCTCCAGGAAATGATGGTGGAGTAGGCAAACAGGACGATAGCGACCGTCAAAAGCCAGGGGAACCAGGAAATCTGCGACTCAAATGCGCGCGATGCCAGAGCAGACCCCTGCAGCCCCTGTTCCAGCCATGCTTCGTTATCCCAAGCCCCCGTCACTAAGATGACAAGAGCTGTCATCGAACAAATGACAATGGTATCGATAAAGGGCCCCATCAGTGCCACCGCTCCTTCACGCACTGGCTCTTCGGTTTTGGCCGCGCTATGCGCGATCGCAGCACTTCCGACACCCGCTTCGTTTGAAAACGCCGCCCGTTGGACTCCGATGACCAATACGCCAAGTAACCCACCACCAAAAGCCTGGGGGTTAAATGCCTCTGTAAAGATCATCGCCACCAGCGGTGGAACATCGAGGAGGTTGGCAAAGATGACGTACAAACAGGCCAGGACATAGATCCCACACATCGTAGGCACAATCTTTTCGGCTGCTGCTCCGATTCGTTTAATGCCACCGATGATCACGAGGGCAACGAACACTGCAAGAACGATCCCGAAGACGACAACGAACACTTTTTTAAAACCATCCATTTTTTCCTGCAGCGTTTGTTTCTGTGTTTGCAAATCATCGAGGTGGGCAAAATTCTCGGCGACGGCTGCCGATTTGATCTCCTGGTTGACTTGCTCGAGTTCCTGCCTGTCTGTGTCTTGAAGCACAAATAAAATTGCCGATCCTGCCTGATTGGCTTGGAACATGTTTCCGCCGCCAAAACTTGCCAAGATGCACATGACGGAAAACATAATCGCAAGCACACTCCCTAAAGGCCCTAATCCCAATTGCTTTAGCCCAGCACTCAAATACTGCATGGGCCCGCCAAGAATCGTGCCATCCGGTTTTACCGTTCGAAACTTTTGACCCAATGTGCATTCCACAAATTTTGATGTCATTCCGAAAAATCCACAGGCCATCATCCAGAAAAATGCACCTGGGCCGCCTATCGTCATCGCGATCGTGACCCCGGCGATATTCCCCAAGCCCACTGTTGCAGAGAGAGCCGACGAAAGCGCCTGGAAATGGGTTACTTCGCCCGGTTCATTGGGATTGTCGTACCGACCCCGAACAACCTGAAAGGCGTGACGAAAGCCCCAAATATTAAAGCCTCTCATGTAAAATGTAAAAAACACCGATCCAACTGCCAGCCAAAGAACAACCAGTGGTGCTCCTCCTACCACACCTTCCGAAAGGTACGGATTGACCATGCCGGGCTTCAACGCGCCACTAGCAGTTAGTTTCTCTGGATCCGACTGGAGCCTTCCTTGCGATGCGAGTTTCTTAGCTTGATCTAACGTCAAAATGTCTTCTGGAGCGGTACCCAATAAGACTCGCCCCTCCAAGTCCTTGCGGAAGACTGTCGTGCCGTCGAGAACACCTAGAACATATTTCGTTCCAACATCTTCGTTGACGGTTACAAACTCCACCGCCCGATCACCTTCCACGCCAGTACGCCAGAGCCTACCGGCTGTGCCCAATTCCAACTTACCCCGCGCTTTGAGTGCCTCGGCTTGCTTGAACGTGAGTTGTTTTCCTGTTGGCTTACCCGTGATATCGATCCCTTGAAACGGATCCTTGGAGTCCGCATCTCGAACATAGTAATTGCGACTGTTCGTGGTAATCGATTCCTGCGGCTGAGGAAATAATTTGTAGAACAAAAAGGACATCATCCAATCGACCGTGGTTGCAAACCCGTGATCGACTCTCTCGACAAAACTCGGAGCTGGCTTTTCCGTTGGTTGCACGGGCAACGGAATCAAACTGTCCGAGAGCACCGGCAGAGGAGAGACCTTTTCTAGCTGGCTAGAATCGGGCGGAGCAGGACTCTCTGCCGGTTGCGCGAGCCCACTTGAGGGCATACCTAAAGCAACAACGAGCGACGCCGTTATCCCAAGGATGAGGAGTCCGAAAAAAATTCGCTTCCCGTTTGTATTTCTTGTAGGGGACATACGCTGCCTCAAAAAATATGTGTTAGGCCGAACCGACTCGGCCCACTTGATATCGCATAAACACGCTATCTGTCAACAGGTTACGACGCTTGCGGGCCATTAGGTGGGTGGTTTAACAAACATACCCTTGTGTAAAATGCATTAAGTTTTATAGTGAAGCGGTTCTTCAGGTTAAATCCAGAACTCCGAGACAAGGTGCTTTATGTCCACTCCAAACACCGAATCAAGCGCGGAACGAACGGACCGGACTGTTCTCGACCTGCTCTGCAGGCTGGAGTCGATCACGGTCGGCGACCTGGCCCGTGAAATGGGGGTTACCGCCACCGCGGTCCGCCAGCGGCTCAACCGCCTGATGGGGCAGGGAATGGTTGAACGGACCACGGCAGGCAGCAGCCGAGGTCGTCCCAGCCACTACTACCGCTTAACCGAGAAGGGACGGCGAACGACGGGCGAAAATTTTGCAGATCTTGCCCACGCACTCTGGAAAGAAATCCAGAAAATTGAAGATGCCGATCTTCGCAAAGGACTTCTCGGCAGGCTCGCCCGAGGCCTTGCCAACGCCTATGCTCCAACCATGACAGGTACCACTCTCTCTGAACGAATGCTGGAAATCAAACAGATTTTTGGCGAAAGAAACATCCCTTTTTCGGTCGATGAATCCCATTCCCTGCCCAGACTGACCGCACATGCGTGCCCCTATCCCGATCTGGCAACAGAAGATCGGACGATCTGCGCCATGGAGCGGAGTCTCTTTTCAAATTTACTGATGGAAGACGTTACGCTCACGACCTGCCAACTCGACGGTGCAACGTGCTGCACCTTTGAGATGAACTGACGACAAAGTATATTATGCCGTTTATCGCATTGCCGCAGATTGTCAATTCGTGCTTTGAACCCACTATACGGAAACGATGCAATGACCAAACCCTGGATTGAAGGCCGTTTCGAGGAAAATGTAATCACCACAACGATCGAACAGGCGATCAACTGGGCTCGCCAGTCGAGTCTCTGGCCAATGACTTTTGGCCTGGCCTGTTGTGCCATTGAGATGATGGCCTCCGGAGCGAGTCGCTACGACATCGATCGATTTGGCGCTGGTGCATTTCGAGCCACACCCCGCCAGGCGGATCTGATGATTGTTGCCGGCACGGTTACCTACAAGATGGCCAGCCGCGTTCGACGACTTTACAACCAGATGCCCAATCCAAAATATGTCATTGCCATGGGAGCCTGTACCGTTGGCGGCGGGCCTTATTTCAAGTACGGCTATCATGTGGTCAAGGGCGTCGATCTGGTCGTCCCGGTGGACGTCTACGTCCCGGGCTGCCCGCCTCGCCCCGAATCCCTGCTCGAGGGACTGATGCGAATCCAGGATAAATTGAAGGGACAGAAAATCACCAAACGAAACGGCGTTCCGTTGGCAGACGAATTGCCCGTACCTCACCACAGCGGGTATGCCGAACCAGGCGTTGATCGTGCCCCTCTCTTTAACCATCAGAAGATTACCGGCTGATTCGCAACACATCTTGTCACACATATCTTGCCAAACACATCTATCTTGCCAAACACATCCAAATGATTGCCATGTCTGAAACACTTCACATCATTGATCTGCAAGTTGCCGTCGAAGGAAAAACCATTCTGCACGGCATTAATCTGGAAATACATCCCGGTGAGACCCATGCCCTGATGGGACCTAATGGCTCCGGAAAGAGCACGCTTGGTTTGGCGGTGATGGGACATCCGGGTTACGACGTGATCGGTGGTCGCGTTTGTCTCGATGGCGAAAACATCCTTAAACTTTCTCCCGACCAGAGGGCCCGTAAAGGGCTGTTCATGGCCTTCCAACGGCCGATGGCAATACCGGGCGTGAAGATGGCCGACTTTCTTCGCCACGCAACGACCAACATTCGCAATCCGGAGCGGAAAGAAGGGGAAGAATTGATCCCGATGCGGCAGTTCCGCAGGGAATTGCGCGAGAAGATGGAGCAATTGAAGATCGACCCAGAATTTGCCCGCCGCTATGTCAATGATGGTTTTTCAGGGGGTGAAATGAAACGGGCCGAAATTCTTCAACTGGCCATGTTGCAGCCCCGGTTCGCCATCCTGGATGAAACAGACTCCGGGCTCGATGCCGATGCGGTCAAACTGGCAAGCGAGAGTATTGCGGAGATTCGTGGTGGAGAAATGGGCCTTTTGATCATTACGCATCACGAACGGCTCCTGGAACACAATGTACCGGATGTCACACACGTGATGCTCGGCGGGCGGATCGTCGAGACTGCGGGGCCGGAGTTGGCCGTAGAATTACACCGGAATGGTTTCGACAGGATCCGTGCGAACCATCCCGTTGCTGCCGAACAGGAACTTGCGTCGGCCGAACCTAAAGCAAGCGCGACATTATCCCAAACCAATTGATCCCAAACCAATTGATCTCGAACCCCTCGAACGAACGACATCATCCACGAACCAGATGTGATTATGGCCACGGACCTCACCAGCAAAGATCCTTCCCAGCCGGAACCGATGGAAATCAACAAGTACGACTTCCAGACCCCCTCCACACCCGTCTTCAAGGCCCGCAAAGGGCTGGATCGGGATATTGTGACCCAGATCTCCGAGATGAAAGGGGAACCGGACTGGATGCGGGAGTTCCGGCTCGAAAGTCTCGAACTATTTGAGTCCAAACCGACACCAAACTGGGGTGGAACAATCGACCTTGATTTTCAAGACATCTACTATTATTTGAAACCGACCGAAGCGCAGAGCAAAACCTGGGATGATGTCCCCGATGAGATTAAGAAAACCTTCGATCGGCTCGGCATTCCTGAAGCGGAGAAAAAATTCCTTGCCGGTGTGAAAGCTCAATTTGAGAGTGAAGTGGTCTATGGATCGCTCCAGGAGGACCTGGCCAAAAAAGGAGTGATTTTCACCGACACCGACACTGCACTGCGCGAACATTCGGACCTGTTTCGAGAGCATTTCGCTACCGTGATCCCGCCCGCAGACAACAAGTTTGCCGCCTTGAATTCCGCGGTCTGGTCGGGAGGGTCCTTCATTTACATCCCACCGGGTGTCCAGATTGATTTTCCTCTGCAAGCCTACTTTCGCATCAACGCCGAAAGCATGGGACAGTTTGAAAGGACACTCATTTTGGTCGATGAGGGGGCCCGGGTGCATTATGTCGAAGGGTGTACCGCTCCGATGTATTCAAGCGAAAGTTTGCACTCGGCCGTGGTCGAGATCAAAGTGATGAAAGATGCCCGCTGCCGTTATACGACGATCCAGAACTGGGCGAACAACATTTATAATCTGGTCACCAAGCGGGCCCTGGCCTATGAAAATGCCACCATGGAATGGGTCGATGGCAATCTTGGCAGCAAATTGACCATGAAGTACCCGGCAGTCTACATGATGGAACCGGGTGCTCGGGGAGAGATTCTGTCGATTGCCTTTGCTTCGGAAGGACAGCACCAGGATGCAGGAGCAAAACTCGTCCACTGCGCTCCCGATACGACCGGACAGATTATCTCCAAGTCGATTTCCAAAAACGGGGGACGTAGCAGTTATCGCGGACTCGTCAACGTGCAAAAGGGGTCGATCCAATCTAAATCAAATGTGGTTTGTGATGCCCTGATCCTGGATGATCAAAGCCGCAGCGACACCTATCCCTATATTCAAATTGATGAACAAGATGTTTCTGTCGGCCACGAAGCGAGCGTCTCGCGGATCGGCGAAGAGCAACTCTTCTACCTGACGAGCCATGGGCTCACCGAGGCAGAGGCGAGTACGATGATTGTCAACGGTTTTATCGAACCGCTGGTCAAGGAACTCCCCATGGAATATGCCGTAGAAATGAACCGACTCATTGAACTTCAGATGGAAGGTTCCGTTGGCTGAGGCCACCGGCGGACAAAGAATCGATGCCAGCGAGCACCACGACAACCCGATTTACACAGGATGGCTTTGACGCCTTTCTTGCCAGTCGGGACGAACCGGCCTGGTTGACCGATATCCGCAACTCTGCCTGGAAACATTTCTCCTCCCTGCCGATGCCCTCGCGAGGAGACGAACAATGGGCCAGGACCGATATCCGACCGCTTCGACTCGAACAATTCTCGCCATTTCTCAACAACAAGGCACTCAACAACAAGGCATTGGAAGCGCCTCAAGGCAGATTATCTCTAGGCGTGAATCTGGCAGGCCAGACCTCCTCTGTCGATGGTCAAAGCGCAGCTTGCACGATCGACGACAAATGGCACAAGGCAGGTGTCCTCTTTGGTAACATTGACCGGTTGGTTGCCTCGCACGGCGATCTCTTTAAACCCCACCTGCTTGCCCGAGCGGTCAATCCGCACTACGACAAATTTGCCGCGCTGCATGGGGCATTCTGGACGGGTGGCACTTTGCTCTACGTGCCGCGGAACGTCACCATCGATCAGCCGCTGCATACGCTTTTCGCGTTAGGAGATGGCATCGCTGATTTGAGCCATACTCTGGTCGTTCTTGAGGAGGGTGCCGAAGCGATACTGCTGAGCGAGTCGTTGAGTATGCCCCGAGCCACGACGGGCCTGCACTGCGGCGCGGTCGAGTTGCTCTTGGGGCCCCGTAGCCATTTCCGGTATGTCAATCTGCAGGACTGGGGACACGGTGTGTGGCATTTTTCTCACCAGAAAGCACTTGTGGACCGGGATGCACATCTCCAGTGGACAATCGGCGCAATCGGCTCGCGACTGGCAAAGGTCAATCAAGATGTGGCCCTGGTAGGAGAAGGTGGTCAGGCAGAGGTCAATGGGATCATGTTCTCCGAGGGCAAACAGCATCTTTGCTACCAGACTTCCCAACACCACGAAGCCGCCAACTGCAGAAGCGATCTTCTCTATAAGGGCGCACTCCAGGACGACTCGCGGATCGAATGGCGCGGCATGATCAAAGTGGAACCCGGCGCACAAGGGACGGATGGTTACCAACGCAATGACAATTTAATCCTTGACCCCGGGGCGCGTGCCGATTCCATTCCCGGCCTGGAGATCGAAGCGGATGATGTCCGATGCACCCACGGGGCAACCAGTGGGCGGGTCGATGAGCAACAGCTTTACTACTGCCAGGCACACGGCCTCACCCGCAAGGAAGCAATCCGATTGATCGTGTCCGGATTCCTCCAACAAATTTCTGATCGCATCTCTGTCAAGAACGTTCGTAGTGCCTTGGGCAATGCCATCTACAGGCGAATACGCGATCACGAATAAACAAACCGGCAAGTTGCGATACTCCAATACGTAGAACACTTTCTGTGTCATCCTGAGACCTGCCATGGCTGATTTTATTCCCGTCGCCCGCGTATCCGAGATTGCAGATCCCGGAAAACTCGTCGTCGCGTGCGATGATCGGATGGTCATTCTCTTTCACGTGGACGGACAATTCTTTTGTCTCGACGATATCTGCACACATGATGGGGGGCCAATCGGTGATGGCCATTTGCAGGACTGCGAGATTGTCTGCCGGCGCCATGGATCGCATTTCGATATCCACAACGGTAAAGTGCTTTGTATGCCCGCCACTGCAGATATTGACAGCCATGAGGTTCGGATTGAGGGCGAAAATGTTTTGGTGCGATTACGTGCCAAGTAGACACAAGTCTGCTCTGACGACTTACAATTCTGGAGACAGCGATGCCGATCACAGAAGAAATGGTTTTTGAAAAACTCAAAAACGTGCTCGATCCCGAACTATTTGTCAACATCGTCGACCTCGGCCTGATCTACGAAATCAAATTCGATCCGCCGAAAGAGGAGACCTGTGAGGAAACACCCGATCACGGTGGGGAAGATGCCGAAAAGGGGGATGGACCTACGGCAGCAACAGGGGAGGGTACCCGGATCCAGATCGACATGACGATGACGAGCCCCGCCTGCCCGGCTGGCCCGCAACTGATCAATGGCGCAGTCAGGGAAGTCCGCTCACTCGACGGCGTGGCAGATGTCGTCGTGAAGATTGTTCTGGATCCGCCCTGGACGCCCGACCGCATGACCGAAGATGCCAAGGACCAGTTGGGAATCTTTTAGCGATTTGGCCGCAATGCGGTCTTGCCAGCGCAACACCCGCTCAATGGCCCGATTCCGTTGCCCAGTAGCCGCCACGCATGTGATCAAACCGTACTTCTTCCCCTTTGGGCGTTTGATCAACGATTCCTTGATTGAAAACCGTGTGGCCCATAACCCACGTTCTCACGCACCAACCGGTGAGCGTTTCACCATGCCAAGGCGTCCAACCACATTTTGCCCATTGCGTCTCATCGCGTATTTCTTCGCTGCGCTCTAAATCGACAAGAATCAAATCGGCATCGTAGCCAACCGCAATTCTTCCCTTATCGACCATATCCCACACGCGAGCCGGGGCATCGCACATCCAGTGGACAACCTGCTCAATGGTAATCCGTCCGCGGTGGACCTGATCGAGCATCAGGGCCAACGAATTCTCCACAGCAGGCAGACCCGACGGCGAACTGGGATAGGGCTTGTCTTTTTCTTCCCGGGTATGCGGCGCATGATCGGTAGCGATCACCTGAATCGTTCCCTCCTCGAGTGCTTGCCATAAGCCTTCATTATCCGAGGCCGTTTTGATCGAAGGGTTCATCTGCACACGGGTACCGAGCCGTTCATAATCCTCCGTGTTAAAAAACAAATGATGGGGACAAACCTCCGCAGTGATGAGGTGGCGATGAATTGCCAGCAATTCGACCTCGGCTGCAGTCGAAACATGCAGAACATGAAAGCGATGACGATGGCGGTGGGCCAAATCGAGCGCCCTGCGCGTCGCGATGACGGCGGCGGCAACATCTCGAATCTTTGAGTGGTCGGCAACATTCCTCGGTGGGCCGAACTGTTGTGCATTCTTCCGGATCGTCGCCTCATCCTCGCAATGTGCGGTGATTGGCAACGTGGTTTCGGCGAAAATACGTTCCAAGGCATCCTGTTGGTCAACGAGCAAGTCACCCGTACTCGATCCGAGAAAAATCTTGATGCCGGGCGTGCGGTTTGCCGCTACAAGTTCTGACAGGTTTTCCGGCGTGGCCCCAATGTAGAATCCATAATTCACCATGCTCGTGCGGGATGCGAGGGCCAGTTTTTCTTCCAACCGCTCCTGCGTGGTGGTCGCAGGAATGGTATTGGGCATTTCCAGAAACGTCGTTACCCCACCCTTTGCACAGGCCCGGCTCGCCGATGCCAGATCCTCCTTGTGCGTCAGGCCCGGCTCGCGAAAATGAACCTGATCATCGATCACGCCCGGAAGGAGATGGAGGCCTGTGGCGTCAATGACCTCATCGGCATCGATCTGGCTGGCAACATCGATATCGACAATTTTTGAGCCTTCCAATAGGACGGACGTCTGCAGGACCTCCTCCGGAAACACGACGCTTGCATTTTTGATCAAGGTTTTCATGGATGCCGTTCACACACCGAATCGAAAAGAGCTGCATTCTGGTCGTTATCGTAAACCCACTTCACCACATCGCAAAACTGCCTGTTGCTTCCTTGGGCACTAATATAACAACCCTGAGCCACCCTGAGGCGGTACCTTGAACATCTTCCTCTATGAATGGGTAACCGGTGGTGGTTTGATCGACTGCCGGGAAGAAGAAATCTCCGCTTCACTCGCTCGAGAGGGCCGAGCGATGGCCGCTGCGCTCGCTACCGATTTAGTGGCGATCGGGGCACAGGTGGATCTGATGGCGGACGAGCGACTCCTGCAGCCGTTTGGGGCAGCGACATTCCATCCGGTCGACTCTCGGGCGGGTGAAATGACGACCTATAGAAAACTAGCCGCGGCAGCCGATGCGACGATTGTGATTGCTCCGGAATTCGATCGAATCCTCGAGCATCGCGCCACTTGGGTGACCCAATGCGGAGGTCGACTCATTGGCCCAAGCAGGGCTGCAATCTCGCTCTCTGCCGACAAACATCGGACTGCCCAACATCTCTCAAATGTGGGTATTTCGTCTACCGAGGGCATCGTGCTACAAAAATCTGAACCGCTACCGCTCGATTTTCCGTATCCGGCAATCCTCAAGCCCCGCTATGGGGCCGGTTCTCAGGAGATTTCTTCGATTGCCGAGAGCGATGCTGCAAAAGGGCACATTACAAACCGCGAAATGAGACTCGAACGCTTCGTTGCCGGAATGGCTGCAAGCGTTGCGGTCCTTTGTGGGCCAAAGAACCTAAAACCATTGCCTGCCTGTCGCCAGTTGCTTTCCACGGACGGCCATTTCACCTATCTTGGTGGATCGTACCCGCTGGAAGAGAATTTGGAGAAGCGGGCCCGACGTCTTGCCACGGAGGCGGTTGCCAGTTTTGACGGGATGCTCGGTTACGTCGGTGTCGATCTGCTGCTCGGCAAGAAATCGCACGAAGATACCGTTGTGGAAGTGAATCCTCGTCTGACGACATCCTACATCGCTCTACGGAGGGCCTGCCGTGGGAATCTTGCAGAAATGATGCTGCAAGTGGCTGATGGGCAGGATTGCACTCCCCTGTTTTTTGATACTCCTATCGACTTTGACTGCTTCGACCATCGTTCACTTGTGTCGCTATCATGAAATGGCTTGCCCTCGATATCGGTGGAGCAAATCTGAAAATCGCCAATGGCGACGATTTTGCGGCCAGCCAACCTTTTCCCCTATGGCAGAAGTCCTCGCATCTACACAAAGCCCTGGAGAGACTTCTCAAAACAGCACCGGCAAGCGATGCGTTAGCGGTCACGATGACCGGAGAACTTGCCGATTGCTACAGAACAAAAGCAGAAGGGGTCCGTCACATTCTCAGCGAGGTCCAACGGGCCGCCACTGACAGTCGCATCTGCGTCTATCGCAACGATGGACAATTTGTTTCAACCGCTACGGCAATCGACGACCCTCTGCCCGTTGCTGCAGCAAACTGGCACGCTCTGGCACGCTTTGTCGGTCGCTTTATTGAAACGGGACTTGCCCTCTTGATAGATATCGGCTCCACCACGACCGACATCATACCGCTCAACGATGGCAATCCCGTACCGGCAGGATTTACCGATACGGAACGACTCATAGCGGGCGAACTGGTCTATGCGGGCATAACGCGGACACCCATCGCCACGCTCGCGGCCAACGTACCCTACCGCGGGCAACAATGTGGCCTCGCAAGAGAATGTTTTGCCAGAACCGCCGATGTCTACCTGACGCTGGGAGAACTCCCCGAAAATGAAGCCGATCTCGACACCCCCGATGGACGGCCGGCTACGAAAACGGCTGCCCGCCGCCGACTGGCCCGTATGATCTGCGCTGATGAAGAGAATTTTGATCACCAAGACGCTTTTCAGATGGCAAACGCTATTTCGCAGCAGCAGTCCCATCTTCTGACCGCTGCTATTGAGAAGGTCGCTGGCAGACAATCGGCACAAATAGAAACTGCCATCATCTCCGGGAGCGGTGAATTTCTCGCCCGGAAGGCTGTGCTGGAGGTACATCCAGCGATTCGGTTGCTTGCGCTCAGTGAACTTTCTGGGACCGAGACCTCTCATTGCGGCGCAGCACATGCTCTCGCCGTGCTCGCGAGGGAAGAATGTCTATGATCGATGAACCTCTGCGCGTCATCAAAATTGGTGGCAGCCTGCTGGATCAATTTCATCTGGCAGATGCCCTCCAAACCTGGCGTCGCAGCACGCGCGCAATGCGAGAGGTGTTCTTGACTGGAGGTGGCCCTCTGGTGGAGTCCATTCGCAATTTTGATAAGATACATCCGATCGATCCGGAGATTTGTCATTGGCTCGCTGTCGATGCTGTGTCTCTCATCACCCGCATGGTCTCTGCAATACTTCCAGAAAGTCGGATCCTGGAGGCGGACAGATACTGTTTCGAGGCGGAGAAAGATTGCAAATTTACTCTCCTCGATGTGGGACACTTTCTTCGCGAAGAAGAGCCCCGTCGAGACGGGACGCGACTGCCTCATTCCTGGGCGGCCACAAGCGATTCGATTGCGGCCCGGATTGCTGAAATCTATGGGGCGGATGAACTCGTGTTGCTTAAATCGACTCTGCCAGCGGACTGCACCGATTGGCAGAGTGCCGCAAATAGCGGCTTTGTCGATACGCATTTTCCACTCGCCGTCAAAACGATCAAAAGGGCCTACTGCGTCGATATCGCCGACCCCCTGCAGCGTCACTGGGAACCCACGGCAATCGAGTCGAATAGGCCAAAAACGTGAGTCGGTTCATCACGTTTTTTGCTGACCGGCAAAGGCATGCGATTCTTTCCCCCTTTTCGTGGTTGCAGGATGCCATTATGAGCAGCTATGTTAAAATGAGGTTTGGCTGTCTTAGCGCCGGGCGAGTTTGGAAGGCTCTTTCTGAAACGATGATCCACTCGTTGGGCTCAAAAACCTAAAATGTAGGCGATCCGTATAATATGAAAGCTGCAAGAGCATACTCCCGTTGAACCGCAACTCAACATCTTTTTGCTTCTCATTATGGCATATCTAGTAACC
>JASMGX010000130.1 GCA_030751095.1 Pirellulales bacterium
AACAGATTGCCTCGCAATTCGGAATTGGCTTGCAGACTGCAGCAAAGCACCGTGCACGCCTACTCTCCAAAATGAATGTTCGGAGCGATGCCCAACTTGTGCAATTGATATACTCCAATAACCTGACACCCGTTTCGTGAACAAATAATGTTCTTCTTTTTGCCCGGACAAAGTTCTGCGGGCAAGACCTTATCGTGCGTTTTTCTGCCCGCTAGAGCTTATTCCCACGCTAGAAAATGGCGCCCGGTGCCCAACGGCTCAATCGCTGAATATACTGGATGTCTTCCTAAACTGTAGATATCCGTGGTATTCCATCCCCTAATTTTCAATCCCAGGTGGATTTCTGTTGGCCGATTCTCCAGTACGTCGGGAAGTTCATTACTCTGGGCAAGTCCAGGGCGTTGGTTTTCGGAACACTGTACGTACCATTGCTGACAGACATGGCGTGACCGGCTATGTTGTCAATCTTCCGGATGGCCGGGTGAAATTGGTTGCCGAGGGCACACCAAAACAACTAACAGAATTTCTCGCCAATGTCAGCAACCTCATGGAGCAATACATTCGAGACACGTATATTGAGAATTTGCCACCCACGGGTGAATTTTTTCGGTTTGATATTGTATTTTGATTGATTGGCGCAAAGCCCCACAAGCGACTTCGTGGTTGCTTTGCCCGCGACTCTGCAGGTAAAGGTGAACGCGGCGGCCTAAGAGGAAATAGTTCGTGACACGAGAACTTGTGATTGGTCTGAAACCTGTCTGGTTAATCGGCGTTGGTGCGCTAGCCGGATTGATTGGCATTGCGCTATTATTTCTTCTCTTGGTGGTTATTCACCGACGCAGTGCTGCAACCATGTGGGAACTTCTCAGCGAGAAGCTGATTTTCCCAGTACTCATTGTTGCGGTGCTACTTGGTTTATTTTCAATCGGAATGACTATTAGCGACTCGCTCGGAAGTCGTTTTTTTGATCGCAAAAAAGATACTCTACTGTCTTTGTTGCGTTTGGCCTCCGTAGGGGCTCAAGACATCGAAGTGGATATTCAGCCGGACGCTCTGAGTCAAAAGATTGTACTGGATATCCCCTCCGGTGAACTCAAGACAATCTCTCTTGCCTCATCGCAGCCTCTGACCGTTGGCATAAACATGCCACCCATTGAGGCCAGCATCCAAGATCTTGAGCGTTTTGAAGTATTGCCAGGCGAACCCTTCAAATGGACACGCAGTCCCGAGGCAACCGGCCCGTTGCGAAAATCGGTGCGCGCGCTATACGTTGCAAATGATGGCAATGAAGCTACAACGCTAAGCATACAACTCGTCACGTCTGTCGTCGTTCCCGAGGCTCGTTTGATACTCTACACGGCATGCGGACTTTTTCTATACGCCGTCGTGTACCTACTACTGCAAGAGAGTTTTCCAAAAGTTGCTGCGGTAGCCTTTACGACAGGCAAGGAAGCAGTCAGCCAACCACTGTTTCGGTTGACGGTCGTACTTGGTAGTTTTTTGATTCTACTATTCGTATTTGTCCCCTACTTCACATTTGGCGATGATATCAAGATGTACAAAGAGGCCTGTCTGCAGGTCATCATGCTGCTGTCGATGTTTCTCGCAATCTGGACCGCCAGCGTCTCTGTGGCCGATGAGATTGAAGGGCGTACAGCGCTGACGGTACTCTCGAAGCCGATCGGCCGCTCGCAGTTTATCGTGGGAAAATTTGTTGGGATCACCAGCGCGCTGGCTCTATTATTCCTGCTGCTCGGAACACTTTTTGTCCTCTGTATTTCCTATAAAGTTGCTTATGACGCCCGCGAATCCGCCAATTACTACGTGACTTGGCAGGACAGTAGCAGTGCAATTGTACTCGCAGTACCCGGTCTGATCCTTGCATTCATGGAATCCGTTGTTTTGGCTTCCATTAGCGTAGCGATCTCCACACGACTCTCGATTCTTGCAAATTTGATTATATGTATGGGAATTTACGTGGTGGGACACCTGCTCCCGCTATTTGTTCAATCCTCAGTCGGAGAATTTGCGATTGTCCAGTTCATGGGGCAATTATGTGCGACCGTGCTACCCGTGCTGGAACACTTCAACATCTATGGCGCCATCGCCGCCGGTGAGCAAGTTCCCTTGAACTACATCGCCTGGGTTGGGGGGTATTCACTGGTCTATATTACCATCGCCATGCTGCTCGCCCTGGCTCTCTTTGATGACCGAGACCTTGCATAACCTTCCTGGCGATACGCGATAGCTGGTAAAATCTTTTCTGTCCATTAAAATGAAAAATCGTGATAAGCTGTATTCCAGCTATCGGAATGCTTTTGTTATCGCTTTACGACTATCTATTTCAACTTGGTTGGGCTGTAAACAATAAAGGGGTGCTCTTATGCTGGGTCGTCCGCTTACACATGTTTTCCATCCGTGTTGTCTCCTTGTTCTTGTTCTTTGTGGATGTGAGATAAAGAGCAGCGCGAAGCACGACGGTGACGGTACACATGCCTCTGTGAATCAGCATCCAGTCATTCAACTGGCAGTCTGTGATATCGATGAAATTGCGAAGGAATTAGGGCTTCTGGGGGAAATGGACCGCATGTTATCCAACCAAAAAATTCTATTCACGAATGAGATTCGTAAGTTGCAGTCCCAACAGCAGACGCTGTTCGATGAAAAGCGCAAAGAATTTGGAGAGTTTCCCGACGATGAACAAAAGCAACAACTTACTCGATTTCAAGTCGACGCCAGTCAACGACTGCGACAATTGACGAATCAGGCGCAACAACGCCTTGCCAGCATTCAAAAATCACTGACGGACCAGATTCGGACCAAGATTAAGAAACCCATCGACAAGATTGCAACCGAAAAAAATATCCATGTCGTATTGACTGATATTCAAACCCTTGTCCTCTATACGGCAAATGTGGCGAACATTACTCGGGATGTTCTCTCTGCTGCGCGAAGCATGGAACTGGGTCGTCTGGAAGACGAATCATCCGTTGGTGAAAATTCCAGATCGAATACCCAACCCCCGAAAGCGGTGCTCCCGGAGACTCCATAATCGGGCCAGTAACGCAATGGAGTATACCTTTGGCGAGAAGCGCATCTTGCACCACGTTCTTCCGCCTGAGAGAAGATGCCAAGAATAGCTGGAATCTGCCAGAGCCCTGGCACTAGCCCGCGCGACGATGGGGCATTGGTGCGATCATTCCGAATGGCGCAACTGGAATAGTATCTGGCTCCTGCGTGCTTTGTGGGCCAACATCTCCATGTGACTGTCCATCCCATGCATGGCGTGCCAGACTCGCCAAGATTTGTTCACAAACGGCGACTGCATCCCGGCCGGCTGATCCCGGAACTCGAGGCGAACTCCCCGTTTTGATCGCCTCAGCAAAATCTCGCAACTCGTTGTCCAAGGCGTTGCAGGATTCGGCTGTGATGTTTTCAACGCTAATCCAATCGTCAAAAAATCTCTGCTTGGCCTGTTGTTTCTCCGCAAGACTGAGCTTCTGGACATCACAGTCGCCCCTCAGGAGTGCTTCGCTCGGATGGGCAACCCGGACAGTTGTGTCCGAATAGTCAACCGCAATGAATGAATCGGGACACCAAATCTGCATCTTCCGGACAACATCATAACTTACCCGCGAAGCACTTAGGTTAGCGATACATCCATCTTCGAAAACGATTCTTGCATTCGCGATATCTTCCTGGGGACCAATGACACAGGCACCGATTGCCTCTACACGTATCGGTCGTGCATGGACCATGCTGAGAATGATATCCACATCGTGGATCATCAAATCTAAAACGACACCGATGTCTGTGGATCGGAACGAATAACCACTAAACCTACAAGCCTCAATAAATTTTGGGTGCTCGATCTTGTTGCGTACCGCAAGAAATGCCGGATTGAATCTCTCGATATGGCCAACTTGCAAGATGCGATCTCCTGCAGCAGCACACTTTACCAATGCATCTGCCTCCGATACATTACCAGCCAAAGGCTTCTCAACTAAAAGGTGTTTTCCCGCGAGCAGCAATTCCATACCGATTCGATGATGATATTCTGTTGGCGTGGCGATCACCGCTGCATCGATGTTGTCCAACAGGGGCTGATAAGTATCGAATCCCGCGACATGCAACTCCTGGGCGAGCGCATTTCTCGCATCTCTGTCGGGATCGACCACGCCGACTAATTGAAAGTCTGTATTGGCCTCAATAAGACGCGCATGAAAACGACCCAGATGACCCGATCCGATAACAGCAATCCGAATTTTTTCAGTCATAGGTGAACCTGATAAACTATCTACAAAAATGCTTTTCGGCACACGAACAATCGTTTCTAAGCTGCTCGACGCTGTTCACGAGCCCTGCCATGACGCCCTTCTTGCTGCTGCTGAATAAATGTAAGCAATTGGTTTACCTGCGGCACCAACTGGTCATTTCCACGAAGAATCTCACGCGCATGATCCAGGCCAACTTTTGCACGATAGATCAAACGATAGGCTTCCGAGAGACAACGGATCGCTTCGCTTGAAAAATCATTTCGCTTCAACGCAACCATATTGATACAACGAGGTCTGGTTGGCTGCCCTTCCACAAGTGTGAAGGGGGGAACATCATGAATCACCCTGCTTAAGCCACCAATAAAACTAAAGCTTCCAATGGTTGCATAATGGTGGACGCAACTGGACCCCGACAGTGAAGCGTGGTCTTCCACATGAACATGGCCACCAAGCAAGGTACCGTTAGCAATGACAATATGACTTGCTAAATGACAATCATGAGCAACATGCACATTTGCCATGAGGAAATTATGGTCTCTGATGATCGTCATACCGTCTTCTTTTTCCGATCCCCGGTTGATGGTCACTCCCTCACGAATCACATTGTGATCACCGATGATCACCTGCGTATCACTTCCCAGGTAGCTTGTATCCTGAGGTTCGGCGCCGATCACAGCACCCGGATAGATATGGTTGTGGCTCCCCATCGTCACCTCACCCATGATCGTGATATTGCCGACCAGATGGGTGCCACGACCGATCTTTGCACCGGATCCCACAATGCAAAAAGGTCCGATTTCCACATCTTCGTCGATTTCCGCTCGGGGATCGACAGCTGCTTGATCTGAAATAAAGGTGGTCATAAGGGTCGATTCTAGACTTGCAGACAATGCATCCGGCTCTGCCTTGCCATGTAGGAAAGCAGAGAATGACGATGCCTTCGTCAGCGATGAAATTCTTCGATTTGTCCCTCTTTAAGGAGTGCTTTTATCAACTCTGCATTTAAACGGTGCCCGGAACGATGTGCGATAAAATGGCCGACAATATTACAGCCAGCCAATGCAAAATCCCCTACCATATCTAGGATCTTGTGCCGCACACATTCGTCATCAAAGCGAAGTGTGTTTTCTTTAGGGCCGTGCTGATCGAAAACGAGAACGTCCGTAAGCTCGACGCGTGTTCCCAAACCCTGGGAAAGAAGCCAATTTGCTTCCTGCTCCAGCATAAACGTGCGACAGCGGGCAAGTTCATGGCGAAAGACGTCTGGTGTCACCGTAAATTCTGCCGTCTGCCGGCCAATCGCCGAGGAAACTTCCGTGTAGTCTAATCGGTATCTGAAGGATGTCTTGCCATCTTGGGAGGGTCGTGCTTCAATCCAATGATCACTGTCACCGACTCGAGTCGTGTCTTGAATTACCAGACGCGACTGCGAAATATCCTGGAAAACAATACCGGCCGCATCGAGCGCATCTACGAAAGCTGCGGAAGATCCATCACAGCCTGGCATCTCACTCTGATTCACTCGAATTTCACAGTTGGTAATGCCAAGCCCACTAAGAGATGACATGATATGTTCTATCATCTCAACCGTCGCACCATCACAGACCAAAGTGGTACGTCGCGGTGTCTCAATCCGATATTGGATGGCTGCCGGAATTTTTACGGGAGCAGATAAATCCTCCCGAACAAAGACAAGGCCGGTGTTCACCTCCGCCGGATGAAATTCCACCCTGACATCTTTGCCTCCCCAATAGCCAAAGCCCTCGACAAGAGCCATACGGGCAATGGTAGCCTGTGGTTGCTCGGGCAAACGAATTGTTTTACCAGCCTGGTCAATAGAAGTGGCCACACGGGCCCCACCAGCGACTGTCGACATTCCTGCCTCCCTGCAGTTTTACGTCGATATAAGATACATCGCCCACAATATTCATGCAGACGGATGAAAAACTTCAAATACAATGCATTATCGTGGTGAAACCTGCTGTCGACCGCCCACCGGACCGGCGGGTTGTTGGCCTCCCACGGGCTTATTTAAGCTCGCTAAAACATGCGGCGTAATATCCATTTGTGGATCATTAAAAACAATGGGGCGACTAACTCCTCGCACTACATCTTGTGGTTGCTTACTGTCGATCGGCTCACCATTGAACTGAATAACAAGACCAATGCCGTTCTGTTCACAGTACCGCTTGGTCTCTGTTTTCACTTCGTAATACACATTCCACAGTATTTGGGATTCGCTTTTGCGGATTTCTTTTTTTTGCTTGTTGGCATTGAGGGTCCATTCAGCCTTGGCGCGATTAATCTGTTCATCCAAGTCGTTATAATCGGGTGTTGCGGGCTTCAGTTCCCGGAGTTTCATTTCCATCTCGCCAATTCGTATCCGCTCGGCCTTGAGTCCTTCCCCGGCTTTTGAAAATCGGTCTTTGAGCTCCTCCATCGCCTGTTTGAAGCGAATATGATTTTCCAAGATATACTTGACATCTAATACGGCAAGACGATTCGGCGGCGGCGCCACACCTTGGGCAGTCGCCTTGTAAGCCGATACCAATACTGCCATTGAAATACTGACGATTACAAAGCGGGGCCAAGCCCTCGACATATTTGGAAAGAAACGGTTTTTCACGTTTAGCACTCCTTGCTAATTCGAAGCGGCCATCCATGACCTGATGTGAACCGATTTTAAACGGCGTCCACGGTGGACTGCCAAATCCGGCCAGTGCTACACCGCACAAGAGGCCGAATTCGAGCGGGCATTGTGCCTACATGCCCGAATGAAGTAAAGACCAGTTTTATTAGCCGCACCAGCGTTCGCTGGCATGGAGTGGACAAGCCAAACCGCCTTAGGCGCATTATAGGAGATGCTCGTGAAGTTCTAGGAAATACATCAAATTTAGCGAATCCACTTTAGCTCCAGATCCGGTACTCTCATCGCACTAGCTAGCAACGAAGGCAGAGAACATATTTCTATATACTCCCTATCACTATGAGCAGTTGGCCGGACTTCTCGGGCTATTAATGAGTAATCGCGTTGTTGTGGATTTCCATTTGTGGAAAAGGGATCCCTATCCCCGCCTCATCCAGATTGTTCTTAATTGCGGCAATAAGTGCTTGCTTGATTGCACCAAAATCTGACGCATTGACCCATACTCTTACCGACCAATCAATCGAAGAGGGGCCCAGATCTAACAAAATAATTGCCGGTGCCGGTTTGGATAAATAGTCGGGAACGCTTTGGACTGCCTTGAGCAGCACCTGCCGTGTCCGATCTAAGTCTGCCGTATATTCGGTTCCCACAGCAACATCCACTCGACGGGTAGGATGGTAAGACGAGTTTTGAATCACTGTATCAAAGACCGATTTGTTGGGGATAACAATCCGTCGGTTGTCGGGTGTATCAATCGCCGTCGTGACAAGATCCAGTGCAAATACGGTACCCGTCTGGCCCGCTACCTCGACAAAATCGCCCACTTTGAAGGGCCTAAATACAAGCAACATCGCACCAGCCGCAAAATTACTGAGCGCTCCTTGAAAAGCGAGACCAATGGCTAGGCCAGCAGCACCTATGACAGCGGCAAAGCTGGTTGTCTGAATACCAAAGATCCCGAGGCAAGCCAGGCCGAAAAGAATTAAAATGCACCAGCGAGCCAACCTAGAAACAAACCGAGTCAGCGTTTTGTCGATGTTTGCTTTTCGCATCGTTCTGACTAACAGATGGGCAACAATGCCGGCAACCAGCCAGCCGACAATCAACAGAACGATGACCCCAACCACGCGCGCACCAAAATACAGCACCGTTGTCGATGCATATTCCTTTATTTCTGCGAATGTCATTGCAGTTCCTTAAAGATCGATTGTGGAGTTACCTATATATCTCGGGAGTGTTTGCTCGGATCAACGATTTAGACGTGCCTACTTCTTGTTATTTTCTTCAATCCATTTCTTGATCTTGCTCCAAGTCTTGGCAAGCCCACTAACCTCCGCTCCTTCTTCAATTGCATCGCTGCGACTTGTCAATTCAGCTTCAGCTGCCTCCCGCGTATAGTGTTGACCAATAAGTTGATTGATGTCAGCAGGTGTGCAAAAGACCATTCGGATCGACATATCAAGTCGGAGCTTAAGATCTTCCTCGAGTTGCAAATCCAGTAGGTTGGGTGAAGCTAGTAATAACTGTTCATTTTCGATCATTATAGGGACCAATGAATGGGTCCTTGCAAGGACTGCCGAGATTTTCGGTAACAGCGACTCGTCAATGATAACATCGCTTAAGTC
This sequence comes from Pirellulales bacterium, assembly GCA_030751095.1. Lineage (GTDB taxonomy): Bacteria > Planctomycetota > Planctomycetia > Pirellulales > UBA7805 > UBA7805. The sequence continues at coordinate 8,550 of JASMGX010000130.1, forward strand.
AAGAAATGGAAGACCCACCGATCGGGCATGCGCTTGCATGATAATCTCTGCTGGCGCAACATTCTTTTGCATGAGCGCATCGCGCAGGGACAAACCGACGCTCTCAGCGTAACGACTCGCGATTTCTAGCTGTTCCCTACTGACGCTATCGCCCTCAAGCAATATATCTGCAAGTTTATCGCGCCGACCTGCCCGTGCCTGCTTGTGCCCGAGGGATAGATCATATTCCTCTTTACGCTGAAGGTCTGTCAAACAGAGCATGGCACGAGCCAGCTCATTGAGCAATTGTTGTGATTGCTGAGCGTAATCACTCGTCGAATATTTACGCACGTGACTGTTCAGCTTACGGTAGTGTCGACGGACCCTGGCTTGGTCGTCATCAAACCGCTCAAGACGAAGCAGTTGATAGTAATCGAATGGCGGAACACCATCCTTGATACCCAACCACTCACGGTAGACATCTATTGGCCCTGTAGAAGACATAATCGGCTGCGCTTCCATCAGTTATTATCCATAAGCAGTGCCTTCGCCCACCCATAGATGTTTCCATTTAATCGTCAGCCACATTGTGTGGATGCAAATCACTCCAGAATGAAATTAGAAATGAATTGTCGTTGCCCGCTACCAATCAGGCCTGCGCATTACAGTTGGGCATTATTCAATGTGATAATTTTCAGCAAGACGCGCAAGTGCATCGATCTTTTTCTCGTCGAGGGCACCTGTTCGCTCAATCTGCTGTGTTGCAAAACGCCCCCCAATTTGGTCTTGGGCTCGCACGCTAATGCGCCCCGATGCATCAAAAGAATACACTACTTCAATCGGAGAACCCTTAGGGAGGCCCTCCGGCAAATCGGTAATATGAAAATCTCCAATCTGAGCACATGCCGACGGATCGGGAGCTTCGCCCTGGAGTACCTTCACATGTACTCGTCGTTGGCCATCCTTGTTTGTATGAAAGGTCTGCCGCTTTTCCATAGGAAGTTTTGTATTCCTCGGAACCATAACGAAGTTCTGCTCTTTATCATTTTTTGGATTGCGCGCTACGATTCCCAGTCCATGAGAATTAACATCCTCTTGTTCCACCGCCGATAATTTTTTCTTTAG
>JASMGX010000131.1 GCA_030751095.1 Pirellulales bacterium
CAATGGACATATTCTTCAGGCACTCAATTATGGAGGCAACTTTGTCTTCCAGACCGGCTGGCAGTGGCGGGGCAGAGATTATGGGCCCCTGTTACGATTCGGTTTTCAATACCTAGAGGGGATGACCCCGCGGTATGAATTCTTCAGGAACAACGAACGGGAACTGGGCATGGGCATCTGGTACGACTTCTAAAGAACCGGCAACAACGATGCGGCGCAACGGCTATCCTCGCCTAATCATTCCGACGTTCTAAGCTCGCTCGGCTAAAGGCACCCAGTCCCTCGGCTCGGGACCGATGTAGCGGGAGCGCGGCCGAATCAGACGATTGTTGTCCATCTGCTCGATAATATGTGCGGCCCAGCCGGTCACACGGCTGACCACAAACAGTGGCGTGTAAATGGCCACATCGAGCCCCATATAGTAGTACAGCCGTGCACTCGGCCAGTCGAGGTTGGGAGGCAACCCCTTTTCTTCACCCACAATACGTTCGATCACCTCGGCCGTCTCCTCGAGCGACTCGTTGTTCGTTTCAACTGCCAATTGCTGACATATTGGCTTCAGGAAGCGCGCTCGCGGATCACCATCCTTATACACTCGATGACCAAATCCCATAATTCGCGTTTTATTTGCGAGTGCTTCCCGGATCCATGGTTCGGCATTCTCCGGAGAACCGACTTGGGCAAGCACCTCCATCACCCGCTCATTAGCACCGCCATGCAGTGGTCCCTTGAGTGCCCCAATCGCTCCGGCAACGGACGAATGGAGGTCGGAGAGTGTCGAGGTGATCACGCGGGCGGTAAACGTCGAGGCGTTGAACTCATGTTCTGCATACAGCGTCAAGGAGATATCCATCGCCCGCTCGAGCGCCTCGGAGGGCTGCTCCCGCTTAAGCATCCAGAGAATATTGGCTGCAAACGATTTTTTAGGATCCGGCTGCACCGGTTCCTTCGACTGCTGCAGGCGGCGGTGGGCCGCCATGATCGTGGGAAGTTTTGCCAACAATCGCTCCGCCTTACGCAACTGGGCATCGTGGCTCGTGTCTCCCGCCTCGCTATCCCAATGGGCCAATGCGCTGGCACCGGTACGGAGAAAATCCATAATCGGAGTGGTGCGGGGAACGGTACGAAGAAATTTCAGGATGTCGTTGGTAATAGGGGCGTTCTCGATCAGCCGACTGCGGAAATCATTTAATTGATCGGCTGTCGGCAGTTCAGCGTAGAGAATGAGGTAGGCAACTTCCTCAAAAGTGGCTTCGCGGGCAAGATCCTCAATGGCATATCCCCGATAGCGCAGCCCCGACCCTCCTGCAATCGTACTGATCGTCGTCTCACCAGCAATCACTCCCTCAAGACCGGGATGATACATTTGTTCGCTCATCACACTCCCTCCAAATCAAAAATACCAATACCAATACCCGATAGCATAACCCAAAAAAGATCCGTTCGCGACAAATTTATCGGCTAAAAGTCGCGGGGTCATAATCGAGTAGATCGTAAAGCTCCTCACGTGTCTGCATCAAATCAAGCAACTCCTTCTGGCTTCCTTCATCGCCGATCACACCCAGAGCGGCCTCCATTGCCTTCATGGCAACCCTTAACATCGTGACAGGGTAGAGAACCACAGCAAAACCAATCTCGGCAAGTTCAGAGAGTGAGAGGAGTGGTCCTTTGCCAAACTCCGTCATGTTTGCCAACAGCGGGGCATCGACCTGGTCGGCAAATTGTACAAACTCCTCTTTTGTCTCGAGCGCCTCGGGAAAAATCCAATCGGCCCCCGCCTTGAGATACCGCTCTGCCCGCTCAATCGCTGTCTCCAGGCTGTCGGTCCCACGGGCATCGGTACGGGCGATGATAACAAGGTCCTCATCCCGGCGGGCGGCAGCAGCAAGAGAAATCTTCTCGCACATCTCATCGATTGTCACCAACGACTTTCCATCAAGATGCCCACACCGCTTAGGAAATGTCTGGTCTTCCAACTGCACTGCAGCAGCTCCAGCCTCCTCCAAAAGAGCAACACACCGAGCCACATCGCCGAAACCGGTATCGGCATCGACCAGAACGGGAAGCGGTGTCGCTTGGCAGAGACGCTTTGTCTGAGCAACAAGATCGTCCAGTGTAAAGAGTCCCACATCGGGTACCGCCAGCTGTGCTGCAGAAAACGCAGCCCCGGAAAGATAGACCGCAGCATACCCCTCACGCTCAGCAAGGCGTGCCGCCAACGCAAAGGGGGCACCGGGAACCTGAATGGTCGCCCCACAGATTGCTTCACGTAATCGAGCGCCGGGCGATCGTTTCACGTCATCTTCTCGTATTCGGTCGATTTTCTATGAATGTTACCGATGCATGATACGACTGTAGGTGTCCGGCAGACAAGTCCACCCGCATCGGATCACTATTAGCCATACCCCAGCGAGTCTAACTCCTGCTCACCGAGTCCATGATGGTGGCCCAGTTCGTGCAACAAAGTGATGCGAATCTGCCTGCGGAGCTCATCTTCGCGCAGCTGATCGCTCGAACCAGCAGCGAGACACATGATTCCCTCTCGAAAAATAGTCACGACATCCGGAACTTCCGGTGTATCATCCGATGTTCGTTGATCGAGAGGGATCCCTGTATAGACTCCGCAAAGCCGGGTCCGATCGTGCAGTTTGAATTTTGCCAACACTTCATCGGACGGGTAATCTTCCACAAACAACGGAACCTCCGCGAGCAGATCGTGGACCCTTTGCGGCATACCCGCCAGTACATGTTCGAGCTGATTATCGAAAAAATCCCTCAGTTTCGCATTCATAGCGATCGCAACCGGTATCTGAGGCCAAGCCCAATACGAAACCTAAAGCATAGGTCCAGCGGAGGGTGATGCAAGTGGACTATTCCTTGCCCCGGGCAGACATCTGGCAAACACCATTTGTCAGGGCTAGAATCGATGCTAAAACACCCTGACCCGTTCGCTACCGGCCTCGTGCAATCAGATTCATTGGATGTGCAGCTCTCGAGCGAAATACTAGTTGCAGGTAAACCTAATTCCAACCGCACCATTTGTTTCGTTGTATGTCTCCTCCTGCCCGAGCAATGCGGACCTGCCTGGTGCTGGAGTTTTTTCTCACAGCAACCGTCTTTTTTATCTTTTCCGGAACTCTTACACCGGATGTCAACGAACCGAATTACCTTGCAAAAGCCAAACACTTCTGGAATCCGGACTGGTGCAGCGAGGACTTTTACCTGCAAACCGGAGACGCGCACACCGTTTTCTATTGGGTCTTTGGCTGGCTAACTCTTTTCCTGCCGCTTCCCACCGTCGCCCTGGTGGGCCGTCTTGTTACCTGCGGTTTGCTTGGATACAGCTGGCAAAAACTCTCTCGATCTCTCACGAGCACGTTTGGATTGGCAATCTTTTCCGCAGCTTTGCTTCTGGTATTCAACACGTATTTTCATATGGCGGGAGAGTGGGTTGCCGGGGGCTTTGAGGCCAAAGGGTTTGCCTACGGCTTTGTTTTTCTCTCTCTGGCGGCACTCTTGGGCAATCATTGGAATCGGGCCTGGATTCTATTGGGGATCGCGACTGCATTTCATATCCTGATAGGAACCTGGGCGGTCGTTGCAGCGACAATCGCATGGTGCATTCTGGGCAAAGCGTCTGACCGGCCATCGATTCGCTCACAAATTCCCGGGTTTGTTGCGGGAATCTGTCTCTCGATCGTGGGCGCATGGCCTGCGATGGCACTTGCGCGTGACACAACTATTGCAGAGATTTCTCAAGCCGCAGAGATACACGTCTTTTACCGCCTGCCCCATCACCTCAACCCGGATCACTTTTTTTTCCAGCAACAGTCCCCTTATCTGACACATTTTGCAATACGCTTTCTCATCATGCTGCTCATCTGGGTTGTGTTTGCGGTAACACAACGGAAAAACAAAGTCCTTAAAACGCTAAACGCCTTCACGTTCGGGGTGCTTTCGATAGCCACCATCGGGATTTTGATTTCTCTTTGTACCGAAGCCCATCCAATCCTCGCCGGACGACTGCTTCGCTTTTATTGGTTTCGCCTCGCGGATGTCATGCTTCCCGCGGGGATTGCACTGAGCGTCATGGTGCGCGCTGCTGCCCTGTTGCCAGAGAGACGACTCTTTAGCCGGAGTTTAGTTGCAGTTGCAACCCTGTTGCTACTGGTTGCACCGTTTCACGATGCGTTTCTCCTACACCGCGTTCCGGCTGCTGATAGAAAAATTAGTCCTCTTCCAGAGCAGTGGGAACAGTGGAAAGCCACCTGCAAATTTGCCCGCGAGCAGACATCTCCGGATGCCGTTTTTCTGACACCAAAATATTCGCACACCTTCAAATGGTATGCCGATCGCTCCGAAGTCGCCAACTGGAAGGAATTGCCTCAGGATGCACCATCGGTCATCGTCTGGTGGGAACGCATTGAGACGATTCATCCTGCGACTCCCGATCGTAAAAACTCGCTCACCAATCGTTCGCGGGAAGAACTCCGCTCGATCGGCCGTCGCTACAAAGCCGATTATCTGGTTACAGAAGCCGATCCCATTCTGGACCTTCCGGCAATCTACCGGAATGATTCCTTCGCGATCTACAGCCTGCAGGATGAAGGAGCCGGAAACGATGAATGACGCTCTTCTGGGAGGAATCCGGCAGCACCTTGAACATCGGCGGCACTTCGTCGATTGGCGAGACGTGTATGCGTCGGAACTCAGTTATGGACGCTACCGGGGACCTGCGCCAGAATCCGCATTGCGGGCCGGTGTCATGATCCTGCTTTTTCCGGACTCTACGACCGACGATACACGCTCGGTCAACCGCTGGCACGCGCCGCTCACTCTCCGCCCCGAGCACCTGCCGGTCCATGGGGGACAGATTTCCTTGCCGGGAGGCGCCGTAGAGGGAGAGGAAACGAGTCGCCAGGCGGCGTTTCGGGAACTGGAAGAAGAACTGGGAGTCGATGCCCGCGACGTTCACTACCTGGGAGAGCTTTCGGACATCTATGTATTTGCCAGCAACTATCTGGTCACGCCTTACGTCGGAGTAGTGGAACGTCGCCCAACGTGGAGGCCACAGCAAACAGAAGTCGCCGAAGTCATTGAACTTCCTCTTGAGCACCTGATCGAATCGACAAATACCGGGCAAAAAAAGAGAGAAAAACAGGGGATCGTTTTCCAATCACCCTGTATCACCTTTGGTCACCATGAAATCTGGGGGGCAACGAGTATGATACTCGGGGAATTTATTGCCGTCGTCCGCGAGGCAGCGGGGCTTCCCTTAACCATTTCCGGACAGACAGAAGATCACTGACTATTAGAGAATGACCCATGAAAGAAGACAAACAGATACGCGGCGTCGTCTTTGACCTCGATGGATTGATGTTCAACACCGAAGACCTGTATCTTCAGGTTGGCGCGGAGGTTCTCCGCAGACGTGGCAAACCATTTACACTGGAACTTGTCGATGCCATGATGGGCCTCCGTCCCCCGCAAGCAATTGGCCTCATGATCGACTGGCATTGCCTCGAGGCAACCGTGGAAGAGATTGAAACAGAATCCCGGGAAATATTCGCGCCTCTCCTCGATCACGACTTAGAGCCGATGCCCGGCCTGATGGATCTGCTCGAGAGACTTGAAACTGCCAACATCCCCAAAGCGGTGGCCACGAGTAGTGGTCGCCTGTTCGTCGACGAAGTACTCGGCCGATTCGATCTCCTAGAGAGATTTCAGTTCATACTAACCGGCGAAGATGTCCAGCACGGAAAACCGAATCCCGAAATCTATTTGCTCGCGGCCGACCGCTTTGGGCTTGCGATCGAGGAACTCCTCGTGCTCGAGGACAGCCAGACAGGAACGGCTGCTGGCGTAGCTTCGGGGGCCGTTGTGGTTGCCGTCCCCGGAAAACACAGCTGCCACCATGATTTTACCGGGGCAGCATTCATCGCCGAAAATCTCAAAGACCCTAGAATTTATGCGTTGCTAGCACCTCATTCCCAGTAGCCGCACATCCCATCAGCAAGGAAGTTATCGGTTTTTCGGAGCAAACGGCCCTGATTCTCACCTTCGCCAGAAAAGATCTTGACGTTCTTCTCGGGGCTTATGTAAAGTTCCGCCGCTCTCGTGAGCTTCTGCACCGTCAGAAAAATCAGCAAGCAATCGCAACAGCAAGGATGCTTCGCGATGAAAAGCCTGGGCATTATCCAGGGATGGATTTTTGAGCTCAACGGCGTCCTCTATGATGGGACTGCGTGGCGCCGCTGGCTGCTGCAATTACTATCCAAGAGAGGCCTGCACACACATTACGATGTCTTTTTCCGCCATTGGGATCTTGAATTTGCATCTCAAATTCAGAGCGGAAAATGGACGTTCCTGCAGGCGATCGAGAAGGTGCTCTCGGCAGCCGGGATGACGGCTGCACATATTAACGAAATCACGCCCGCACTGCGATCCAAGCGCAAGTGCCTTGCGAAAGAGCAGCGGCCACTTCCGGGAGTTGCCCAAATGCTGAAGTTTCTTGCAGCTTCAGGATATCAACTTGCCGTCTTGGACGAAGTTGATTGCGAACAAGGCGAACTCGGCGAGAAACTGTCGCGATTGAACATTGCCTCTTATTTTGATTTCGTGGAAACCTCATGCGACTGCAAGGAATGCGTATTGTGCAACGGCCGCTTCCAGAAGGCTACCTCCGCGATGCACCTGGCCCTCGACGAGGTTATTTTCGCAGGACACGACCTACAACAACTTGTCGCTGCAAACGCACTTGGTATACCGACAGTTTCCGTTGCATGTCCGCAGGCAGAAAAAGTTGCCGACTGGCATGTGGAATGTCTTCCCGATCTGGTCTCCTTGCTATCTGCTTTACCCAAGTCACGACGAGCCGGCTAAAGCCCGAGAGTCTGGAGAGGTCTTTCATTGATAGCACACGAGCAGACGCAAAAACGCCATTGTCATCTTCTCCTCCACTTTGCTATAAGCCTCCCCCGGCATCATGTATCTCAAGAGAAATAGGCTAGAGGCGTTCCTAGAGCCGACGGTCTTTCACGGAAACCAAATTAAATACAGAGGGCAAAACGATGAAATATGTGGGACCTGTTTTTCTCCTACTGGCCACCTCCGTTGCGGGCGGAGGCTGCAGGATGTGCAACGACTGCTACCCCTTCGGTGGACTGATCGGCAAAGAGGGTGCAAGAACCGAAAACGGATTTCCCGAACATCGAGAGGGCTCTGTACTCGATGGCCCGACAGTCTCCGTAGAGACACTCGATGAAGAAGAGAGATTCATCGATGCACCTGCTGGGGAGCGTGTGGTCGAGTAGCCTACTAAAAAAGATGGTCTACATTGTCCAGCCGTCAGGCAGCAGACTATCTTTCTCGACAACCACGATACCGTCACGGATGAAGACTGCATCCGAAATGTCACCGTTCTCTGTTCGGTGATCATTTGCAATCCGGGCACGATTGCCGATATGACAATTTTTATCGATGATCGCTCCTTCGATAATGGCTTCACTGCCAATACCCATTTGGGGGCGTCCCTCCGCTCGGTTGAGTGCGATATCGGATGATGAGTCGTAATGCTCGGCGCCCATCAGCACCGAATCGCGAATGATTGCATTTTCACCGATGTGGCAACGCAGTCCGATCGCGCTGTTTTCGATGATCGCACCCTTTTCAATAATACAACCGTCCGCCAGCACACTATTGCGGATTGTCGCCTCATCGATTCTCGAAGGGGGTAGATACCGCGTGTTGGTATAGATGGGAGATTCCGGAAGCATGAAGTTGAAGGGGGGATTGGTCGAGGCCAGCTCAAGGCTACAGCGATAAAACGATCCGATGGTTCCGATATCTTCCCAATAGCCATCGAACAGGTGAACGTGAACGTGTTTCTTTTTGATCGACTCCGGAAAAACCTCTTTGCCAAAATCCTGGAAATTGTTGTTTTCCAAAACCTCTACAAGAAAATCGCGATCGAATAAATAAATGCCCATGCTGGCAAGCAGATCGCGTCCCTTACTTTCCACGCCATGCGCGTCGATCCACGAGGGTGCCATCCGTACCGAATCCATCTCCTCGGCCGTCTGAGGTTTTTCGACGAAACCTTTGATTCTTCCCGTGTCATCAATATCAATAATACCGAACGCACCCGCCTCTTCCTGACTCACAGGCCGGGTGGCAATCGTCGCCTCGGCACCGCTCTGCCGATGTGTTTCAAGCATGCTCAAAAAGTTCATGCGATAGAGTTGATCCCCGGAAAGAATCAGCACATATTTCACATCTCGATGCTTGATGTACCGAATGTTCTGACGCACAGCATCGGCGGTACCTTGGTACCATTCGGAGTTTTTTTCCGTCTGCTGGGCTGCAAGGATCTCGACAAAACCGTCGCTAAAGCGGTCAAAATTATAGGCATTCCGAATATGCCGGTGCAGGCTAACCGACAAAAACTGGGTTAGCACAAAGATTCTTCGCAAACCGCTGTTGATGCAATTCGAGATTGGAATATCGATGAGTCGATACTTTCCCGCTAGTGGGACGGCCGGTTTGGATCGATATCGCGTAAGAGGATAAAGCCGGGTACCGCGACCTCCACCCAGTACCAGTGTGACGATATCATTCATGCGATTTTACTTTCTGCTCAATGTCTTCTAAGGTCCACTCTCGAAAACGGCCTCACCGCGTAACAAAATTAACCAGGCGGCCCGGAACAACAATCACTTTAACAACCTCCCGGTCCGCCAATAGCTCCGCGATTTTTTCATCTTCTCGGGCCACCGATTCGATCGTACCCGCATCGGCGCCAGCCGCTACCCGGATCTTGCTTCGCAAACGTCCCTTGACCTGAACTGGTATTTCTAACGTATCCTCCTGAATGAGAGAATCGTCATACAGCGGCCAGGATGCATAGGCCAATGTTTCTGTGTGGCCGAGCAATCGCCACAATTCCTCACAAATATGGGGGGCCATCGGGGCGAGCAACAACACCAACTGTTCCATCGCCTCCTTCGGGCGCGAGTCCTGTTTGTGAAAGAAATTCGTAAACTCCATCATTCTGGCAATGGCCGTGTTGAAGCTGAGCGAATCGAAATCTTCCGTCACTGCCTTGATCGTCTTATGCAGGATGCGGTTCTGCTCGACGGTCGGCTCAACATCTGCAATCGCGCTATTGACACAGAGTTCCTCGCTCCGCTCATCAACGATTAACCGCCAGACCCGGTCTAAAAATCCGCGGACTCCATGAACACCATCCATGTTCCAGGGCTTGGTCGCGGTGAGTGGCCCCATAAACATCTCATAGAGGCGGAGGGCATCGGCACCGTATTCTTTGACCACCATGTCGGGGTTGACGACGTTTCCACGACTCTTGGACATCTTGTGGGCACGGCTCTCGAGCCTGATCTCTGGGTTTGCCGAAAGCACAAAAGACTCACCCT
>JASMGX010000132.1:0-5545 GCA_030751095.1 Pirellulales bacterium
AATCCGAACGATTTCTCTGGGTGCGTTCGGCTGTTTCCTATACCGCAGTTGGTCATGTTTCCTCATGTCATGCAGTCGCTACATGTTTTTGAGCCGAGATATCGCTCTCTTCTTTCCGACGCTCTTGAAGATGATAGCCTGATCGCAATCCCCGTTCTCTCCTCTGAAGTTGCAACTCCTCTTAGCCCGCCACCACTTGAACCTGTGGCATGTCTCACAAAGATCATCTCCCATGATCAACTCGCAGATGAAAGATCCAACATACTTGTTGCGGGAGTTGCGAGGATTCATCTGTCGCGTGAAATGGCACCTTGGGAGATGTATCGGCAGGCGCGCGCTGAGATTCTCCCGGACCGATGCGCTAGTGCACCTAGCGATGAAGAGGAGTCCATACGGGCAGTGTTAGTCACTGCTTTTAAGAATGCATTAGCAGCCCATGTTGAGGATTTAGCCTGTCTGGACGGCCTGTTAGATCGAGAAGTGTCGCTCGCGGTTGTGACCGATTTGATTGCACATACGTTGGAATTGGATTGGGCAATAAAGGTACAGCTGTTGGCTGAATTGGATGTGGGTCAACGGGCAGCGAAACTACGAGAGATACTGGTGGCCCCGGATGCGAGCCACATGACCGCCCGCGAGTATCTTCCCAGTTTTAGTGCAAATTGATTCGGGGACCGATTATTCTAGCCCGCAATGCGTCTTTGCTCTTCGGTTTCATTACCGTGAGCAGCCTAGTCAAATCGCTGCTTGACCATCACAGAAAGACCATTTAACATCAGGTCTGAATCTTCAATCCACGGACCCATCGGCATGTCGGCAAGTAAAAGCGTTCTTCCATCCATCGACGGAAGTTTGACGGATGAACTGGAAGAAACCGAATTCATTGGCCAAGAGCCGGGTATTGATCATGCCCGGATTGAGAGGGCCGTTCGCGAAATTCTTCTGGCAGTCGGTGAAGATCCCGACCGCGAAGGATTGTTGCAAACACCGGCACGAGTTGCCCGTATGTATGCGGAACTCTTTCAAGGTCTCCACGAGGACCCGAGTGTCCACCTGAAAAAATTCTTTAACGAACAGTACGATGAAGTGGTCTTGGTCCGAGATATCAGTTTCAATAGCACCTGTGAACATCATCTGCTGCCATTTATGGGGACCGCCCACATCGGCTATCTTCCAGATGGCAAGGTGATTGGATTGAGTAAGCTCGCCCGGGTCGTTGAAATTGTTGCACGACGGCCACAGGTGCAGGAACGGATGACCGAGACCATTGCCAACCTTCTTGAGAGCGAACTTCAGGCCAAGGGGGTCGCTGTCGTACTCGAAGCCACGCATACCTGTATGACGGTGCGGGGTGTCCGCAAACCGGGCAGTCTTTGTGTTACCTCAGCGATGAAAGGTATTTTTCGGACGAACCTTTCGAGTCGTTCAGAAATTATGTCGTTGATTTATACCAACCGGCGGTAGCAGACTGTGACGATATTGTTTCAGTTTGTGATGCGTTTGGCGTTTGGACTGGCTGTTGTCATGTCCATTACGTCTCCCCGGCAGGTGACTGCGGGCTTTTTTCGCAATCATCTTTATGTGACTTTGGGGCTTTGTTCACTCGCAGCACTCGTTGCCTACCACGTCGGATGGCCGGTGGCCGGTGGCATCGCATGTATTGCTGCCGCTTGTAGCTACATAGGAGCTGTCTGCTGGCTCTACGAACAGCCTTCAGCCGGGAGGAAAGTTACGGTCCTGGTGGGGGCGTTTTCACTTGCCGGTGCCCTTATTGCCACTGCCTTCCAGGGACTCCTTGGCGGTGACCTGTCGGTCGCAGCCTATGCGATAGGGTGCTTGAATCCCATCAGCGGCGGTCTGATCCTTGGTCTGACGATGGGTGCTATGTTTCTAGGACATTGGTATCTCAATAGCCCAACCATGCAGATTGCGCCCCTGCAGCGACTACTGCGACTAATGGTTTTTGCGATTATTTTCCGAGGCCTCATTTGTGCGTTAGGCCTTGCGATGCAGTTGGGTACAGAAAGCACTCCGCTTACTGCCGGCGCAATGTTCATCGTGCTACGCTGGTTAATAGGGATTCTGACCCCCTTGGTGCTTGCTTGGATGGTGGCCAAAACGCTGGCAATTCCCAATACCCAGAGCGCAACGGGAATCCTTTATGTGGCGGTGATTGCAACCTTTACGGGGGAATTGATGTCTCTGCTACTGTCCGCCGGGGCCGTTTATCCTTTATGATCTGTGGTATGAAACTCGCCTTTCGCTGTCCGCGATGTGAAAAACTCGGTCATGCACTGCCTACCGCAGAAACCCCACAGTTGACGTGTGTCCATTGTCAGGCCACATGGGAAGTGCCACAGGAAGTGGTTGAGGAAAATACGGTCACGGAATGTTTGGTCTGCCAGAGCAAAGATCTTTTTGTTCGTAAGGATTTTCCTCAACGGCTTGGTGTTTTGCTCGTCGTGATTGGATTGATTGCAAGTTGTTACGCTTGGTATCGCCACCAGCTTTTTCTTACGTTTGGCATTCTTTTTACGACAGCAGCGATTGATGTAATTCTCTATTTGCTGGTGCCGGATGCTCTGGTTTGTTATCGTTGTGGTGCGCATTATCGGCGCTGCAAACTGAGGCATCACGAAGGGTTTTCTCTTGAAACGCACGAACGTTATCGGCAAGAATTGGCCCGTCAGAAGCAGGACAACGCGAGGGCAGGTGGCGGACGCCCGCCCCAAGTTTCCGAGACAGACTAGTACATCGCATTTGATGTGACGTGGTATTAATCAACGATGGATCCGGAACGCGAGCGAATTCAGGATGACTTGAGAGGTTTGTTGCGAGGTGATGTCCGCTGCGACGACCTGTTTCTTCAACTCTACGCCAGTGATGCGAGTATCTATGAAATACGTCCGCTTGGCGTGGTCTGCCCACGACATACGGCGGATGTTGTGGCGTGTGTGAAATATGCCGCCGAAAATCGTATCCCGCTTCATGCCCGAGGAGCAGGTACGGGGCTTGCCGGTGAGTCACTCGGCCCAGGGATCGTGGTGGACTTTTCTCGTTATATGCATCGGATTGGTGCCGTGACGGACGAGACGGTGCAAGTCCAACCAGGGGTGGTTCATGCCCATCTGAATCACCTGCTTGCGAAAAAAAAACGTATTTTTGGTCCCGATCCTGCAATGAGTTCGGTGACGACCATGGGCAGTGTGCTGGCGATCGACGCCTCGGGAAGCCATTGGCTCCGATACGGTTCAACGCGGCACTGCGTCCTGTCTCTCCAGGTGGTACTCGCCGATGGCAGTCTGATCGATTTGGCCAAAGAATCCCTCGGCAGGGTTGAGGATCCTCAGCCTCGACGTCGCGAACTGGTGAATGCAATTGCACCTATCCTGCAGCGAGATGCCGAACTGATTGAAAAATCCCAGCCTAAGACTTGCGTGAATCGTTGTGGCTACGGACTGGCGGATGTTTTGGAAAATAATCAGTTGGACATGGCCCGTCTTTTGGTCGGATCCGAGGGAACTCTGGGGTTGATTACCGAAGCGATACTCTCGATCACTCCGACGTCTCAGGAGTGTGGTGTCGTTCTTCTTCTTTTTGATCGTTTGGACAACGCTGCACGTTCGGTGATGGATGTATTAAAGGAAGGCCCGAGTGCCTGCGATCTTCTAGACCGTCGCCATTTAGGACTGGCTCGGGAGAACGATGTTCGTTTCGATTTATTAATTCCCCCGGAAACCGAGGCGTTGTTGTTGGTTGAATTTGATGGGGATGATAGGGTTAACATTCGGGAAAAACTGCAGTCCACCGTCGATCGAGTTCATCGCAGTAAACGGTCGCTGATCGGATCTCGGATCGCCACGGATCCGGAAGATGTGGAGGTGTATTGGGAGTTGGCTCGCAAAGTGGTGCCCACGTTATATCGGCTCAAGGGGACATCCCGACCACTGCCTTTCATCGAAGATGTGGCGGTTGCGCCAGAAATGCTTCCCGAATTCTTGACAAAACTCTTTGGGGTCCTCAAGCGTCATCAAGTGACTGCTTCCATCTTCGGGCATGCAGGCCAAGGCCAACTGCATGTCCGCCCCCTGCTCGATCTGGCAGATCGACGGGATGTCGAGAGTATGGAACGGATTGCCCAGGAAGTCTATCACGAAGTATTGAAGTTTGACGGAACCATCAGTGGCGAACATGGCGACGGATTGAGCCGTACACAATTTATCAAACAGCAGTATGGGTCGCTTTATAATACCTTTAGGGACATCAAGCATATTTTTGATCCGGAAGATATTCTCAACCCCGGGAAAATCGTCGGTTCGCAAGAAACCCTGACCCGCAACCTTCGTCCTGTTGGTACGGTGCCGATCGATTATTCTGCAGATGTTCCTGGGGTGAAGCCACCGTCTTCTCCGGCAACGTTCCAGTTGCAATTGAATTGGGATGCCGAACAGATCGCACATGCGGCGAGAAATTGCAATGGTTGCGGAGCGTGTCGGTCTCAATTGTCAGAATCGCGGATGTGTCCGATCTTCAGGCTTGCACCGCGTGAAGAAGCATCGCCACGGGCAAAGGCCAATCTACTGCGCGGTGTGCTGACGGGACGCCTCGATGCCGAGACGATCTCTTCCGAAGAGTTTAAGAAGGTGGCCGATCTTTGTGTGAATTGCCACCAGTGCCGTCTTGAATGTCCGGCCAGTGTCGATATTCCGAAATTGATGACAGAGGCCAAGGCGGCTCACTTAGCGGTGACAGGAATGCGGCCGACCGATTGGCTCCTCTCGCACTTAGACTGGATCGGTGCCATTGGATGCCGATTCCATCGGATTACAAACTGGGCCATGGGGAATCGTTGGGCCCGATTCTTTCTGGAGAAAACGTTGAATATCGCACATGGTCGTAAGTTGCCTCCCTTTGCCCGTCAGAACTTTTTGCGGCAGGCGGCACGGCGAAGGCTAACGCGCGCCGATCGCGGAAGCGGTCTGAAGGCACTCTATTTTGTCGATGTGTATGCTAATTATTTTGATACAGCATTGGCAGAGGCGAGTGTGGATGTGTTGGAGCACAACGGCGTTTCGGTCTATGTTCATCCGGGACAAATGCAGTCCGCAATGTCGATGATCACTCTCGGTGCCGTCGATGAGGCAAAAAAAATAGCCAGATATAATGTCGACTTGCTCGCAGAATGTGTCCGTCAGGGATTTCAAGTGGTCTGTAGCGAACCTGCGGCGGCGACTTGTTTGATCCATGAATATCCAAAAATGTTAGGCAGTGAAGATGCTTGCTTGGTTGCCGAAAATACCTTGGAAATAGGCACCTATCTCTGGAAGATGCACCAGGCTGGAGAGATGCGACTGGACCTCAAACCCCTCAATACGGTGCTTGCCTACCATCAGCCATGCCATATGCTGGCTTTAGGCGTCGGTTCACCGGGAGAAAATCTGCTCAAGCTGATTCCGGGAATTACAATCAATCACATAGAAAAGGGTTGTTCGGGTATGGCGGGAACATACGGTATACGACGTGAGAATTATCGCAGTAGTCTGCG
>JASMGX010000132.1:5554-9418 GCA_030751095.1 Pirellulales bacterium
CAATCACATAGAAAAGGGTTGTTCGGGTATGGCGGGAACATACGGTATACGACGTGAGAATTATCGCAGTAGTCTGCGTGCGGGATTTGATTTGATAGCTACTGTCCGAGAACCCAAATTTCATGCAGCCACTACCGAATGCAGCAGTTGTAAAATGCAGATGGAGCAGGGAACGACCAAGCCGACTATCCATCCGGTGAAACTTTTGGCGTGGGCATATGGACTGACTCCCACAGACAAAAACCCTATGACTGTTCGTGCCGGGGACCTAATCGTTTCCTGATGAATCAATGAAGATAGAAGTCAAGCTTTTTGCCGTTGCCAGTCAGTTTGCGGGTCTTGCTGTTGCCGCAGTGGACCTTCGGAGTCCGGCAACGATAGCGGATCTGCGACGAGAATTACTTTTGCAATATCCACAACTGGCGCCGCTCGGTGATTACCTTAGATTTGCCGTAGATCAAGAGTATGTGACCGACAGTGCTGAGGTGAACGCAACCCAGGAGATTGCAGCGATTCCCCCGGTGAGTGGGGGCTGACTGGATTGAATCGACGGACTGTTGATAGGGTTGGAGTGGTATAATGATTGTTTTCACAGAATCATCAATTCAGACCGATGCGTTACTGGATGAAGTCTCTCTGCCCGAGGCTGGCGCGGTGGTGCTGTTTTTAGGAACCACGCGCAATCTTACCGATGGCCGAGAAACTGATTTTCTCGACTACATGTGTTATCCAGAAATGGCAAAAAAGAAACTCGCTGAGTTGGAGAAAGAGGCAGCGGAAAAATGGCCGATATTGCGTTGTGCCATCGCGCATCGCCTCGGGCGTCTGGAAGTTGGTGAGGTCAGTGTCGGCGTGGCCGTTAGTGCGGCCCACCGCGATGCGGCCTTTGAAGCAGGACGTTGGCTCATTGATGCCTTAAAGGAGGTGGTTCCGATTTGGAAGCGGGAGAATTGGGTGGACGGAACAAGCCAGTGGGTCCATCCTGGAGTGCCCGACGACAATACGATGTCTGCAATCGAGAAAAAGAATTTGCCCCAGGACTAAGTGAGCGTCTGTTTATCGACCGCCGCAATTTGCTTTGTCTACGGTGCCTTCTCATTAGAAATCATGAATCAAATGTCCTCAACGAACGACAACGCGCCGCTAATCGATCCATTTGGTCGAGTGCACACGAGCTTCCGGATCAGTGTTACGGATCGCTGTAACCTTCGGTGTTTTTACTGTATGCCCGAAGAGAAGGTTCGCTTCCGCCCTCGGAATGAAATTCTTTCCTACGAGGAGATTGAGCGATTTGTACGGATTGTGTCTCGTCAAGGTATTCGCAAAGTGCGGATCTCCGGCGGCGAGCCTCTGGTGCGGACAGACCTGTGGCGATTGGTAGAGAGGCTCAGCAGCATCAAGCCCATTAAGGAAGTCGCCCTTACCACCAATGGGATGCTTCTCTCGCAACAAGCACAAAAGCTAAAAGATGCCGGGCTAAGCCGGTTGAATATAAGTCTCGATACCCTCAACGAGGATACATTTCGCAAGATCGCGCGACGTGATGGACTCGACTTGGTTTTGGACGGGATCGCGGCGGCAGAGCGTGTCGGATTTGAGAATATAAAGCTCAATGCGCTTTCAATTCGTGGACTTGCCGAAAATGAAATTGTCCCACTTGCAGAATTTGCACGAAAGCGCGAGTTGGAATTACGCTTTATCGAATTTATGCCGCTCGATGCGGGAGGACAGTGGCAGACAGACGACGTTTTGTCCGGAGGCGAGGTGCGAAAGATACTCGAGGCGGCTTTGGGGCCACTCGTGCCGCTACCTCGCGGCGATGCGAGCCTTCCTGCTGTCGAATATCGATTCGCCTCCGGCGGCGGAAAAATTGGTTTTATTAATTCGGTGACCGAGCCATTTTGCGATCAATGCAATCGCTTGCGACTCACGGCAGAAGGGAAAATCCGCAATTGTCTCTTCTCAAAAGAGGAATGGGACGTCCGGCAATTTCTGCGTCACGAGGATTGTTCACCAGAAGCTGTGGATGTGCAGGTTATGGATCGCGTGCAGGCTGCGGTAGGCCAAAAGAAAGCGGGACATGGTATCGGCACGGCTGAGTTTACCCCGCCTCAGCGGTCCATGCACCAGATTGGAGGATAGGTGCGCCGCATTTATCTCGATAATGGCGCGACAACCTGGCCCAAGCCCGCGGGTGTCCTCGATGCGGTCGATCAGTTTTTGCGCATCGGTGGCGCCACTGCCGGGCGCGGGATTTACCAGCAGGCTATTGATACCGCTACGGCAATCGACAAGGCCCGTGCAGGCATTGCTCAACTGATTGGTGCCGCAGATGCGCATCGAATCATTTTTACGGCAGGTGGTACCGACTCCCTGAACCTTGCACTGCATGGACTGCTGCGCGGTGGAGATCATGTGGTCACTAGTGTCGCTGAACACAATTCAGTCCTCCGCCCGCTCCGCGCGATCGAGGATGCATTGGGGATTCAGGTTTCCCGTATTGGTTGCGATGCTTCGGGACGGATCGATGAAGAAGAAGTCTGTCAAGCGATTGGTCAAAAGACCCGACTGGTCGTTCTTTCACATGCCTCAAATGTGACAGGGGTTATCCAGCCTACCGACAGAATCGGTGACCTCGCTCGCGAGCATGACGCCTTTTTTTTAATCGATGCGGCACAGACTGCCGGGCAGCTTCCGATAAACGTGGAGAGTCTGCAGGCGGATCTTCTGGCGGCACCCGGACATAAGGGTCTGCTAGGGCCGTTGGGTTCGGGAATTCTTTATGTAGGCCCACGGGCCGAGGAGCAACTGATTCCAATGCGTCAGGGAGGGACGGGTAGCGAAAGTGAATCGGATCGTCAGCCGGAGGCGTTGCCTGAGCGGATGGAGGCCGGGAATCTGAATGTCCCCGGGATTGTCGGCTTGGCAGCTGGAGTCGAATATCTGCTAGAGAAAGATGTCTCGGCCATCCGGACTCATCACCTCGCCTTGCGAGAGCTGTTGTGCAGCGGCCTGGAGAAGATGCAGAACATCACGCTCTACGGACCGATGTCTCAAGAGTGCGTTGGTGTGGTGAGTTTTTCGATCAGCGGTTATGCACCGCAGGAAGTCGCAGCGATGCTGGACTCGGCGTATGGCATTCAGGTCCGCGCGGGCTACCACTGTGCGGCAGATATTCACGACACCATTGGCTCTCGTGAGACGGGGGGGACTGTACGGATCAGCCTCGGTCCATTTAACGACGAAGTTCAAATAGCCCAAGTTCTAAAGGCAGTTGGCCAGATCGCGACAGAGGCCCCGATCTAGCGAGTTGAAATTTCGGTCAAAAGAGAGATTTCAGGAATGGATTGAAATGGAAAAGATACCCTGGTTTGGGGAAGGACTTCGTTTTGAGTGTACGCAGTGCGGCAACTGCTGTACCGGAGCGCCAGGTTATGTCTGGGTCAGCCGGGGAGAGATACAGCGCCTGGCGGATTTTCTGGGCCTCTCCTTAAGCCATTTTCGCAGGCAATACGTCCGTAAAGTCCACGGTCGGGAAAGCCTCATTGAACGATCCGGCGGAGACTGTGTGCTCTTTGACAGTGAGACTCGTCGGTGTCGCGTCTATTCGGAGCGGCCACGACAGTGTCGCAGCTGGCCGTTCTGGCCATCGAACCTGAGAAACCCGAGGGCATGGCAATCAACGTGCCAGGTATGCCCCGGAAGCGGTCAGGGGAAACTCGTGCCTCTAGAGGAAATCGAGGCCCGATCCGAGAAAATCCGCATCTAAGCTCCCGCGTGCGAATCTGGCTAAAGTTTGCGGTTTGGGTGGGCGATAACGATTACTGAGCGATTCTAGAGTCAGCAGAGATCTCCAGCACCAGC
>JASMGX010000133.1:0-5938 GCA_030751095.1 Pirellulales bacterium
TGCGGTAGGCGGTGAGGTGCTCTTTGGTAATCGCACCGCAGCCGATGAGCCCGATTGCCGGGCGGTACGCTTTCGGATCGCTCGGCAGGTACGCGATTGGTGGGATTTTCACGGCAAGGGATCCTCTGGCGGTCTGTGATGGGCAGCGACACGATTGCGTCGATTGGTGACGGCAACGGGGTCGATTGTAGACGGCATCGGGCACCAGCGGCAGGGTTTAACCTGCTGTGTCAGGTGGGACTTAAGGCTCTTTGCCCAGTTTGACACCTGCCGAGCCCACGCCGCAGAGTTGGGCGGATCGAACGATCATCCGGGGTGGAAATTGGATGAAAAAGGCTAATTTCCCCGGGAAAAAAACAAAATTTTGTCCTTGACGAACTTGGTTGAGCTGGGAGAATATCGCTTGCGAGACAGTTCGTCTGAGGGGTATCCAAGCCACTCTTCGGTGGTGATTGTGTCTGTGCTGCGTGGGTTCCTCAGTCGTACGCAGCGGATCGACATTGCCTCGCGGAAACTGTGCGGTCGCTTTGCGATGAGTTGGCGGTCCGCGCTGGGAGTTTGCATTGATGTTAACTCGCATCAGGGGATGTTGCACGGATGTGCAAGTAACAGAATAGGTATTGGAAATTGCTAATGAGTCTGCGGTAGATCGTCTACTGCATCATCAAAAACTACGAAAGGTTGAGGGCTATGTCCGCAACGACAAGAATGCATCGGATTTTATTTTTCACCGTGGTTCCCATACTCTGGGTACTCATTGGTGTTGTGATGCCTTGCCATGCGGATCTGATGCTGCGCGTAGATAATCTCGACACGCCCGAAGTCGACGTCTTTGTGGTCGATCAAGTGTTTAACCTGGGTGGATTATCTATGTACTCTGGCGCATCGCCCAACAACAACACCCCTTCTGTAGCTGACCAGTACATCCAGGAAGGGGCGGTCGGTTTTACGGGCGGAGTCGGTAGCTTCTCGATGTCGGTCACAGTAGGGCTCTCCGGGCCGTTGCTCGGTGAAGAGGCCAGGATGGATTTATTCAACGTGACTCTCAGCGGCGGCAGTGGGACGTTGGTGGTTGAACTCTGGGACACCGATTTTCACTCAAACGTTGTCGCGGGCGGGCAGACCACTTTCCAGACTCTTGTCGGTGGCACAACCGATGGCCTCTTCGAAATTGGTACCTATGCCGATGATTCGGCGGCGGCCTTTGGCACGCAGTATTTGCTAGGGGGCGGCACATTCGACGGTTTGGCCGATAGCGATGGCCTCGCCTTTGCTGGAGAGACGGTTACCGCCCTTTCGTCCGCGTCTCTTTCCGGAAACTACGCCCTCGGCATCCGTGCTTCGATTACCCATACCGGCCTCGAAGTGACCAGTTTTGACGTCGACCTGCGCCAGGTTCCTGAGCCGGCTGCCGGGCTCCTTGCGCTGATCGTACTCTTGGTGCTCGGTAGCTCTCGCCCTCGCCGACGCTCCTAACGGCCAATCGCCCCGATGCGACTTTCGGGCGAGAAGGGTCTCTGTTGTCTCACCTCGGGAGATGGGCTAGAATTCCCGCTCAAATCGAGTCGAATAGCCCGCAACCGCATCGCGGGACCAAATCCCAGGGAGAACATTCCGATGCAGCGCACACTCATTCTCTGCAAGCCCGACTGTGTCGAGCGACGACTCGTCGGTCGGGTACTCGGCCGCTTTGAGGAAAAGGGGCTGAATATTATTGCGATGAAAATGCTCCGCGTCACGCCCGAATTGGCCAAGCTGCATTACGCCGAGCATGTCCAGAAGCCCTTCTATCCGGGCCTGGAGGCGTTTATCACCGGCGCTCCGGTCGTTGCTGCGGTGATCGAAGGCCTCGAGGCGATCCGGGTGGTTCGCGAGATGCTCGGTGCCACCAGCGGCCTGCAGGCGGCCGCGGGTACGATTCGGGGCGACTTGAGCAGCAGTCGACAGATGAATCTGGTACACGCCTCGGACGGGCCGGAGTCGGCCGAGCGCGAGATCGATCTCTATTTTGCCGCAGATGAAATCCATACGTACACGCCGACGCTCACGCCCTGGCTCAAAGCCGCCGACGAATAGCGACGCGGTCCTGTACGGTGGCTTAGTTCGGCGGCGCGGTTGTCCGTCTGGCCCTGACCGCTGCGAGTATGCGTTTGACCAGGAGCGGGAAGAGGCCGAGGAGAATACATGCCAGCACCAGTTGCGTGCTGAGAATCCCCCCTGCCCCGCGATCGAGAATCTGCTGCGGTCCGGGAAGGGTCGAGCCGGCGTAGACGTAGACGCACGTGCCGGGCAGCATGCCGAGTTGGCTGACCAGCCAGAAGGTGCCGACTCGAATCGGTGTGAGTCCCATCACGACATTAATCACAAAAAAAGGAACGACAGGAATCAGCCGCAGCGAGAAGAGGTAAAACGCGCCTTCGCGCTTGAGGGTCGCGTTGACTGTCGCTAACCGTTCGCCAAATGTTTTCTCAGCGGCAGCGCGAAAGAGAAAACGGGAGAGCAGAAAAGCGAGCGTTGCTCCCGAGGTGGAAGCGAAACTGACCAGCACGACTGCCCAGAGGAGTCCCGCAAATCCGGGATAGGCCTGCTGGAGGAACCAACTGTAGAGCAGTGTCATGATGGCCGCACCGGGAAGCGAGATCCCGGTCACGGCGGTGTAGAGCAGGTAGCCGGCCGCAAAGAGCAAAACGGGATACTGCTTGAGCAGCGCCCCGATCTGTTCCTGACGCTCGGCCAAGTGTTCCAGCGAAAGCCGGTCCCGGTTGATGCTATAAAGACCGAACAGGACCAGTAGCCCAAGAGCGGCGAGGCCGATTCTCACAGGAAAGGAGAGGCCGCTCATTTTGTTGCTCTGTTCGGACGCCATACTTTTCGCGGCCTTAAGGTCGGGCGATTTTCTTCCGTTGGCGGTACTTCTGGCGGCGGGACTTCGGGTGGTTTTTCTTCCCGAGGCGGTACTCGGGGCGGTTTTCCCAAATCGAGTCGAGCTCTCGCACGGAGAAACTCTCCAAAACCGCCTGGCCCCCTTCTGCAAAGGCACGAACCTGCTTTGGCGTAGTCGGCCCTTTGCGGGGCTGCGTGATGTATACGCGACCGCCACCACCGATCACTTCCATCATCGGGCGGTCGAGGAGGACCCGGATCGAAATTTTTCCATCGACCGGCTTGAGCGTCGCACCGCCAAGTTTTTCTTTTTCGACATCGTAGAGTACCCGCTCGTCGCCTATTTCGAGTCCGACTGCGGTGGCGGTGCCGATTTGAAATACGGCCTCAATATCCATCAGTTCCGCTCCGGGGAGTTTGGCCGGTTTGCCCGGAGCGAGGGGTTCGCTTTTGCCACTCTCGGAGCTCTTTTTGTAGAGCGACCGGATCTCCCGGACCGGTTCGGCAAAGAGTCGCACCCCGTCCGGAGTCTCTCGCAGGCTCAACTCGTGCGGAAAGCTGAATGTCTGGTTGAACGGCATGCCCGGCATGGGGATCCGGGCCCAGCCGATCTGGATCCGCCGGTTTTCGGGCGCGTTGCTGAACGTCTGAGATGCGTAGTAGCGTCCGTGGTGCAGGCGATGTTTGCCTTCATGCTCTGGCGTAAACGTCTTGCCATCGAATTGGCCGATGGCATATTGGGCATCGGCGGCCAGGATCACCCAGCGGGAATCGTTGGCATTTCCATCGACCGGTAGCTCAAAGAGTTCGGGACATTCGAAGTAACCTTTGAGTTTGCTCTCGAGCGTCCACTTTTTCAAATCGGGCGAACTGTAGAGGGCAATGGACCGCCCATCCTCTTTCGATTCATCGTAGACGGCCATCACCCAGTGCCCGCCCGGTTCGTACCAAATAATTTTGGGGTCTCGTCCGGCATGTTTGATGACGGGATTCCCTTCATATTCGGTGAAGGTCTCTCCACGGTCGTTGCTGTAGGCCAAACACTCGCCGCGGCCGGTGCTGGTCCAACTGGCAACGATCGGTGGTGTATCGCCCTGCTGCCAACCGGCAGAATTCTTTTCGTCCACCATGGCACCACCCGAAAACGCGTAATCTCCCCGGGCTTTATTGTAGATGGCAATCGGCAACTCCCGCCAATGCACCAAGTCGTCGCTCACCGCATGTCCCCAGTGCATGTTGCCCCACTTCCAGCCGTACGGGTTGTGCTGGAAGAAGAGGTGCCACACGCCATCGTGGTAGACCATACCGTTGGGGTCGTTGTTCCAACCGAGTTTTTGCGAGAAGTGAAACTGCGGACGGAGCGGCTCATCGTAAAACGCATCGCTGCCGGGGATCGCGTCGGCCTGCTTGATCAGAGCGATACTCTCGGCAGACGCATTTCGGGCCTTCAGGACGGCCTGCTCTCCCGCAAAGGGTTTGATGTCGAGGAAAGCCCAGAAATCAACGGCATCCTCGGAGCTGGCAAGCTCCGCATCAAACTCGCGCACGTTCTGGCCGTTGATCTCTAGATCGATGGCCGAAGAGGGGGCTCCGGCGCGGATTGGAAACAGCAGATAGTGCTGCTTGAGCACCAGCTCTTTGCGCTGGGGTGGTTTTTCAGGAGCGGTATCTTTCTCTTCTGCTGTGGCATGCTCCATGCAGCAGGTCAAGAGCAGTGCGACTGCCAGAAGGCCCCAAAGAACCGTTTGTAGATTGTAGAGGTTGCCGCACCTTTTGTGATCGATCATAAGGAACCTCTCGCTTTCTGGAAAGAATAGGTATCGTCATCCGCCGCCTGTTTTGCAAAACAGACAGTGGCTTTTTAGTCTATAATCTGCCGGCCGGCGTCGCATCGGAGAGTTGTTGGATGGCTTCCAACGTAGCCGATTCAACCGCTTGCTGCCACTCTGTCTCGCCGAACTTTTCTGCATAAGGTTCCCGCGCGTGCGCAAAGATAATGCCGCGCGAACTGTTGATGACAGCACCGAGGCCGCGCTCGTCAAAAGCTCCGGCCACGTCACTCGCATCGCCGCCTTGCGCGCCAAAACCGGGTACCAGAAACCAGGTGTGGGGCATGGTGTCGCGGAGATCAACCAGTTCTTCCGGATAGGTTGCCCCGACGACAGCGCCCACGCAACCATAGCCGCAGTGTCCGACCGATTGGCTTGCGAGCCGATCGACCAGTTCGGCCACACGCATGTAAAGCGGCCCGCCGCCTGTGTCGAGATCCTGAAAGGTTTTGCCGCCCGGGTTGGATGTTTTGACCAGGACGAAAATGCCCGCATGGCGATCCTCTGCCACTTTGGCAAAGGGCGCAAGGCTGTCATCGCCCAGGTAAGGGTTCACGGTTAGCGCGTCTGCGCCCCAGATACTTTGTTCGCGTCCCAGGTAGGCCTCGGCATAGGCAACGGCGGTGGAGCCGATGTCACCCCGTTTGCCATCGGCGATGACCACCAGATCCTTTTCCGCTGCGTATTGGATGATGTTGGCCAGTGCCGCCATCCCCGCCGGCCCGAGTTGTTCGAAGAAAGCTGCCTGGGGTTTTACGGCCGGCACCAGAGGGGCGACCACATCGATGACTTCTCGGCAGAATTCCCGATAAGCAGCCGCACGGTCGGCCGGATTGTCGGAATCTGCCGTTTTGCGAAACACGTCGGGCAGTTGTTCCCAGCGCGGATCGAGGCCAACGAGCAGCGGGCTCTTTTTTTGGCAGATGTTGACGGTCAGCCGGTCGGTAAAGGTACTCGCCATCTTCCCCCTTTAATGGAAAGGATCTCTATTTCTGTTCTGAATCGATCATCATACCGTTTTTTCATTGTGGCGATATACGTGTGGCGATATACGCATCAGCCATTGCGATCGGAAGCCCGATTTGCGATAGTCATGGGGTTGCATTTGCTTGCTGGAAGCCTGTTTTCAGCCAGCAAATGGGTACGGGGTGTGGCGCAGTTTGGCTAGCGCGTTTGACTGGGGGTCAAAAGGTCGCAGGTTCAAATCCTGTCACCCCGACTGGCGG
>JASMGX010000133.1:6036-9401 GCA_030751095.1 Pirellulales bacterium
CGCATTCTCTTTTTTCGTGCGATCTGCGTTCTGCTTTCTCATCGCTCGCAAGAGCCCTGGTGAGCTGTTCTTTTGCTTGCGTTCTGCTTGCAACCTCCGCTGCCGGTGCGACGTCAGAAAAACCCAACATCGTCATGATCGTGGCGGACGACATGGGGTTTTCGGACATCGGCTGCTATGGCGGCGAGATCGATACGCCCAATCTCGATCGGCTCGCGGCGGGCGGACTGCGGTTCACGCATTTTTATAATGCCGGACGATGTTGTCCGACGCGAGCGAGTCTTTTAACGGGCTTGTACCCGCATCAGGCGGGTGTGGGCAATATGATTCGCGATCAGAATCTGCTTGGTTACCGCGGCCAATTGAATCGCGACTGCGTGACGATGGCGGAAGTCCTCGGATCGGCCGGCTACTTTACGGCGGCGATCGGCAAGTGGCATCTCACGCGCTACGACAATCCCAACGATCGAGCGGCGATTCGCAGCTCGTGGCCGATGGAGCGCGGGTTCGACACGTTTTACGGGACGTTGCCCGGCGGAGGCAATTATTTTGATCCGAAGGGGCTGATGCGGGACAACGAGGCGATTCGTGCCGGAGAAGATTTTTACTACACCGACGCGATTAGTGAAGAGGCCGCAAAGGTGGTCCGGCGTGCGGCGGAACTGGACAAGCCGCTCTTTCTTTACGTTTCCTACACCGCACCGCACTGGCCGCTGCATGCTCTGGAAGAAGACATCGCCCGCTACCGGGAGACGTACGCCAAAGGTTGGGACGCGCTGCGAGAGCAGCGCCATCGGAGATTGATCGATATGGGGCTGGTTGATGAGCGGTGGAAGCTGAGCCCCCGCGACACTCGCGTGCCGGCCTGGGAGGATACACCGAATCGTGCGTGGCAAATCGAACGGATGGCGGTCTACGCCGCTCAAATCGACCGCATGGATCGGGGTATCGGGCAAATGATCGAAGCGCTCCGACAGACGGGCCAGTTGGACAATACGCTGCTCTTCTTCCTGGCCGACAATGGCGGGTGTTCCGAGATCATCGCGCCGCGTCCGCTTCCGGAGAGTCACCCCGAAGCGCGGTTTGGCAATCGTGAGAATGTCATGCCGGGCGGGCCGGACACATTTGCCAGTTATGGTATTGGTTGGGCAAACTTGTCCAATACGCCGTTTCGCAAGTACAAGACACTCCAGTTCGAAGGGGGGATCGGATCGCCACTGATCGTGCACTGGCCCGCGGGGATCGACGCGGGTCGCAACGGTTCGCTGGTTCACGACCATGCGCATCTGATCGACATGATGGCGACCGCCGTGGATGTCTCCGGCGCCACCTATCCTGAGTCGTTCGGCGGCCGACCGATCCAGCCGATGGAAGGCGAGAGTCTGCAACCGACGTTCGAGGGCAAATCCCTGCAGCGGGATGGGCCACTCTTTTTTGAGCATATCGGACATCGCGCGGTTCGCGAGCCCCGCTGGAAACTCGTCTGCCGGGGGCCCTACGCCAAATGGGAGCTTTACGACATGCTGGCCGACCGCACCGAGCTGAACGATCTGGCCGACCAGCAACCCGAGCGCGTTCGGGAGATGGTGGCTCGCTGGGATGCCTGGGCGGATCGAGCGCGCGTCAAGCCGTGGCCGCATACGCCTCGGCGTGCCGGTGATTGATCTATCGCGACGGGCCAGATCGAAGGTCGCCCGAATGCGGCAATCGTTCTATGGGTGCCGGTCCTTGCGCGCGTGGGTGAGAGATAGGCCCAATCGCCCCGGCTGCCTGCTTCCTCGTCGCGGCTCATTTCAAGCTTTTCAGATACGCCAGTAGATCTCGGAGTTGTGCCCGCGTGAGTTTTTGGTCGAGTCCGTCGGGCATGATCGAGGTCGATTGCCGTGTCAACTCCTCGATGTGGTCTTCGTGAAAACGCTGCTCCTGCCCGCTGGCGCTCTGCAGCAGGAGGGTCTCGGCCGACTGACGAACAATCAAGCCGCTGGCAACGCGGCCATCGCTCATGAGAACAACGTAATTTTCGTAGCCTTGGGCAAATGTAGAGCTTGGAGCCACGATCGATTCGAGCAGGTCGCGAACCGACCGGACCGCGCCAATCGTGGTCAGATCAGGTCCCACGTTGCCACCTTGAGCAGCCACGCGGTGGCACGCTCCGCATGCGACCTCTTTGTCGAAAAAGACCTTTCTCCCGCGATCGACATCACCCCCCTCTCCGAGCGATTGGTACTCCTCCAATCGACTACCGAGCGCGGCTCTCCTTTCTCGGAGCGTCGTCAGGAGCGATGCTCCTTTCTCAGAGACACTTCCCCGATACGACTGCAGGATCTTGAGGAGCTCGGCCTCCGATGGCCGAAAACTATCGCTTTTGACCAGTTCCCCGAGCCGCCGAACCAGGGCAAGGCCTACGTTCTGATTGTTGCTGTGGCGGTACGCCGGTAGCAACTGAGGCCAGATCAAGGGGTCATCCGGTATCTCTTCGAGCACGGCGATCAATTGCGAATCGGTTAGTTTCGCGCGGCCGAGTACTTCCGCTGCTGCCAGTCGAGTGAGTGGCTTTGCGCGTCTGTCCATCTCTGCGGTGAGAAATTTGAAAGCGGAGTCGGAGAGGCCACTCTGGCGGCCAACCACAGCGCCGAGCGCGGCGATGCGTAGCGGCGGCGGGGTGTCCGATTGTTCGGTGAGGGCCGTTAATGCGGCGTCGAGTTCCGGAATGTTTAGCTTGGCCGCCGTCTCTACTGCGGCGCGTTGCACTTCTGCATCGGAGTGGTGCGTGGCCTTTGCCAACCCGTCGATCCAAGACCGTGGCAGATCGCCAAGGCTGCATTGCCCCACCGTCCGCAGTAGCAGGACAAGACGGTCGCGTGGTAGTGTCTGCTCAGTTAACTTGGCGCTGACCAGTTGTTGTACCGCTGGGCGGTCTTGAAAGGCGACGAACAGCCCCGGCACTGCCGCGCGCTGCATGTCCGACAGCGAGGGAGCCTCGAGCCATTGCCGCAACAATGCCTGCGCATCCTCGGCCCATTCCGGATGTCGCATCAGGATGCGAAGCGCGGACTGCCGCAGTGCCTCGTCCGTCGCACCGAGGCGTGCCATCACGGCATCGTTCGTGATGCCCCCGTCCGGATGCTGGTCGAGAAGCACCAAAGCGCACCTTTGAACTGCCGGGTGCCGATACTCCAGTGCGGCGAGCAACTGTTCCTTCGAAGCGATCTGATAGACGGCATGGATTAGAGCATGTTTTAGAAACGGATCGGGTTGTGTCGTCAGGGAGTCGAGCAGCGCCGAAACCGCCTCGACCTGGCCGCAACGAGCAAGTGCATCGGCAGCGGCACGGCGCACTTGTGGCTGGCTTGCCGAAAGCAGCG
>JASMGX010000134.1 GCA_030751095.1 Pirellulales bacterium
ATGCGCACGAGACGCTGGTCGCGCGGATTGACGGCTCGGCAAATGCCGCACCAGGAGATGTGCTGCCGCTTGAACTGCGGCGCGGCGCGTGGCATCTTTTTGAACCTTCCGCATCCCAAATGCGGATTGCGAGCGGCTCGGAGTAAGTTTTAAAGAGTGTGCACATTTTGCCGGCGAGGTGCAAAGGCACAGGTCTGATGAAAAAAAGTAATCCACACGCCGTAACAATCGCAGTTGTTTCGCTGCTGCTGCTCTCAGCCGGCGTGAGCGGGCCGTTTATGACCGTTACCAAGCTAAATATTCAGACGCAGTATTCGATACTTCAGACCGTCGAGCACCTTTTTAAGGACCAACACATCGCGCTTGCGCTAGTGGTGGTGCTTTTTAGTATTGTGTTCCCGCTGAGCAAACTTATATTTATCACGGTGGTCGCTACCCGCGTTATTCCAATATCGGCTCGTTCCCGGGGAAGGATGCTTGCCATCGCCGAGAAGACGGCCCGGTTTTCCATGGTCGATGTGATGGTGGTGGCCCTGCTGATTGTAGTCCTTAAGGTAGAAGGCGTTGCTAAGGTGGAAGCGGCCTGGGGTACCGGCTGTTTTTTCGCCTCCGTGCTGCTTTCCATCATTTCTGGTTTTATGGTCGACACATCTAAATTTGCAGCTAACGGCCGAATCGCCGATTGTGACGCAAGTGGGGACGGCGAAGTGGACAGTCCGCGCGCCGAGGATGCCAATCGAAGCCCTAAGGCGAATCGCCTGATCGGCCTCTGCGTTCTCGCGGTCGGCATGTTGGCTATCGTCGGCTCTCTGGCGCTGCAGCAAATAGCACCTGCGAGCGAGATCACTGCCATTCTGGTCACGTATAAACCGTCGGTGCTCGGCAATCTTGAAATTGGCGAGGATGATTTGTACCTGCGGCTATTGTATGAGCAGGATGGAGCGACGATGACGCACGACACGGAGATGATTCCGGTGAGACGCCTAGGGAATGGAATCACCTGGGATGTATCAGCTGAAAAGATTCCACTCACCTCGCTTCGAAAAATAACGATTTTCGATGAAGACCTTATTTACGATGACGAGTACGATGCAGTGGATGTCACACTCGGTGAGCCGCTCATCGGCACAACCTATGAATTCGTCATCCATAGTAGCAGCCCCTGGTTTGCCGCTATCAATCCGCTGCTCTACAGCGGGATCGCACTGTTGGTGATTGGGGGCATCATGCTGCTGCGACATTCCGCGTCGGATGAATCGCCCTAGCCAGGCCCGATATTCCGCCCTTTTTTTGCGATCCAGCGTTCTGTAGGGGTCCTTTGTAACACTCCCGGTCCTTTTGCGCCCTTACCCGTAGGCGAGGCCACGTGAGCCTCGCAACAACCGAACCCAATGAGACAAAGGAGCGAAGCGATGAAACTTGCAGCACACTACACACTGTTTTTGGCGATTGCGGCCATGTTGGCCGCCGGAGCAAATTACGCGGATGCTGCCCCTTCTCGGCAGGGACGCAGCAATATGCAGCGATCGGGCAAGTCGTCCTATACTTCTTCGAGCCGTAAAAACAGCTCGCAAAGCAGAGCGGCAACGCAACAGCAGAAAAGCTACAGGGCCGGTAACAATTATAAAAACAGAACTGGCTCAAAAAGCAACAACAATCGCAGATATGTGACCAAGCCACAGCCGAACCATAAGGGTGGAAAGTACAATGTCCATCCTAAATGGAACAGCAATGGTGGCAAGCAAACCATAGGGCCCGATTGGAACCGCAAAGGTGGCAAGCAGACCATCAAGCCCGACTGGAACCGCAAAGGTGGCAAGGAGACCGGTAGCGGTGGCAAGGGAGGATTCTATCCCGGCCCCAAGATTACTGGTCCGATTGTCTCGGTTCCCGGTAGCAAAGGTGGTAAGGACAGAATCAATCCGGGCGGACGCAAAACCCCAGGCGGTCGTCTCCCAGGTATCGGCGGGTTCAATCCTAAAGACGTAAGGACCCTGCCGAAGATCGATAATCTTAACAAAGGGTTGAAGGATTTTTGGAAAAAAGGGAACAAGGCAAAGAATCGGGCCGACCTGAAAGCGGTCCGACAATTTGCAAATAAATGTATCAATGCTCCCGCGCCCTGCGGTTGGTGGGTCGACTTCTGCTGCCACCACTGGTGGGACTATTGCTGCTATCCGAATTACTGGAATTGCTGGGATCATTGCTATTGGAACACCGTCTATTGCCCGAGTCGCCTCGTCGTTGTAGGCGGCGTGCAGCAAGTCCTCCAGGAAGTCAGTTACTACCTCGGTATCAGCGGATCCCAGATTCCAAACTTTGGTTTTGGCATCCAGCAGATAAAGACCGGTTCACCCGCCGAGCGGGCTGGCCTAAAACAGGGCGATGTGATCGTCTCGGTCAACGGCCAGCAGATGACTGGCGAAGAGGTCCTCGCCACTTCGATGCAGCAGTCCGGTGGAGTGCTCGATCTGGAAGTGGTAGCTCAGGGAAGCGATACGCCGCAGATGGTGCGCGTTGTCGCTGAGCAGATACAGTCCTCCAGCTTCTAAAGCTAAAACGATTCGATGCAAACGCGAAAGGGCGGGCCGGTGAGGCCCGCCCTTTTTGCTTTATGACAAATCATCAATGCAGATCGAGCAGGGTCTGCAAGCGCGCGATGCCCCGCGAGAGCATCACACGGACAGCACCATCCGTTTTACCTAGCTTTGCGGCAATATCCTTGGATGGCATGCCCTGAAGGTAACGCATCCGAAGCGCCTCCTGCTGCTCCCCTGGAAGAGTGCCGATGGCAGCAAGCATCGCCAATTCCTTCTGGTTGCGTGAAAACGCCGCGCTTGGACTGGTCATGCTGGCGACGAGCAAATCTTCAAGAGCGACACTACTGCCGAGCTTTGCTTCTCGCTTTGCCGATCGTTTCTGGGCGGCAAAAAAGTGCCGATGGGCATCGATGATCTTTCGCTCGCAGAGCGTGTAAAGCCAGTGTAGCGGCTCGCATGGCTGCCAGTCATCTGCAGCAACTGCCCGAAGGGCATCGGCTACTACCTCTTGGAGAATATCCTCCGCTTCAATCTTGATACGGAGATGGGATCCAGTTCGCTTTTGAAGAAAGGCAATCAACTGCCCGCGATTCTGTTCGATAAAATTGGCCAATCGGTCGGCGTCACCTCGTCGAATTTGACTTCCCGTTCGGCTATCATGTTCACTCATAGCGTAGCGCGCCTCCCAAAACGTCTTCTAGTCGCGGAGAGCCATGATTTGACTTCGACCGATTCGGAACATCGCGGGCCCGGTTCACCGGTTCCCGAGGACGACGCGTTGTGGGCACTGGTGGCCGAAAAGACCGATCTTTTGGTTGCTGCCTGGGATAATGATCCTGCGGCAGGCGCACCGTTTGCTGATTTAATCGGTGATGTGCCAGAGCGGTACCGCCGAGCGGTGATTTGTGAGCTGGTCAAGGTCGATCTCGAGATGCGGTGGCGCGATTCTAAAAAGGGACACCCCTTAGAATACTATCTAAAAATGTTCCCGGAAATTATGGCCGAAGGGAACATTCCTGTTGATCTGATTTATGAAGAATACCAGATTCGAAACGCTGCAGGGAACGGGGTAACGCGCGACCAGATTGCAAGCCGTTTTCCGCGCCAGATCGTCCAATTTGACCGCTTGGCCGGAACCGGGCTGCCTACCTTGAACCAGCAGTTGCCCGCGACAAGATTAGTCCGCGATACGGACCTGCACGCAGCCCTGCAAGAGAACGCACGTCCACAACGCTTTTCTGAGGGCGATCAAGTCGACGATTTTGATCTTTTGCTGCTGCTGGGGTCCGGCACCTTCGCGCAGGTCTTTCTAGCGAGGCAAAGAAGCTTGGACCGATTGGTGGCCTTAAAAATTGCCACCGACAAAAGCCGCGAACCCCGCACTCTTGCACAGTTGGATCACCCGAATATCGTCCGCGTCTACGACCAACGGGTTTTGCAGCAAGGTCTTTTTCGCCTTCTGTACATGGAACTTGTTCCGGGCGGAACGCTCCAGGATGTGATCTTGCGGATGGGGCAGGGGCAATATGGTGCGAACGAGTTTTTAGAGCAACTCGATGAAGCACTCGCCCGCGTCGGAACAGCACCGCCAGTGAGTTCTATCTTGCGACGCGATCTGGCTGATTTGTCCTGGCCATTGGTGGTCGTCCATCTTGGCGCACAACTGGCCGACGGACTGAACTATGCACACGAAAAGGGAGTTTTGCACCGCGACATCAAACCGGCCAACGTATTGCTCTCAGCGGAGGGCGCGCCAAAACTTGCCGATTTCAATATCAGCTTCAATGCTGCCGGAGGTGAGGAACGGCCGAGCGATACCTTTGGTGGTTCGCTTGCCTACATGTCCCCGGAACAGTTAAGGGCGTGCCACGCACTTCTTGAGGGCCATGTAGAAGATGTCGGAGAGGCAAGTGATATTTACTCGCTGGGGCTGGTATTGCTGGAACTACTCAGTGGACGGCGCGTGTTTCGCCAGCCTGAGGGCGGTTCCGACTGGGCGGCATCGATCCAAATCATGCTCAAGGAACGGGAGGAGCTCGACCTAAATATGGTTACGGAGCTGCTGCCCCACGATTGCCCACAGTCTCTTCGGGAGGTGACGCTCCGCTGCCTCGCGATCAAACCGGAAGACCGTCCGCGTACGGCGGGGATTTTAGCAACCCAATTGCGACTATGCCTTCGTCCGAAGCTCTGGCGATTGCTGCGCCGCCCGCAGTCGCGATGGGGCCAGTTGGTAGCCAATTATCCGCTCCTTCTTCTTTTTCTCGCAACGATGGTGCCGATGGTGCCCGTTGCCATCTTTAACTTCTCCTACAACCGCGACATGCTCGCGACACGTTTCGAAAGTGTGCTGCCTCTTTTCGACCAGGTACAACTCTGGATCAACAGCATCGGTTTTCCGGTCGGTATTATCATCGGGTTATTTCTCGGGTACCGCGCAATCTACTATTGGCCCCGGCGTGGCCCGGGGCGGAACCGGAAAACGACGCCCCTGCTGCACCTCGGCCGCAACCTGGCAGCACTCTCGATCACACTATGGTTTGCTTCCGGCCTTGCGTTTCCGGCCTCTCTGCACTGGGGGGCACCCGATGCTGCAGATCCTCTTATTTACACGCTTTTTATTCTCACGCTCGCGCTTTGTGGATTGATTGCGGGGACCTATCCCTATCTCTTGGTCAATTTTCTATCGGTCCGTTTTCTGCTCCCAAAGATGCTCAATCGCGACGCGCCGCCTCCTTCACGCCGAGAACTAACGCGAACGCGCAGAATCAGCAGGCTATTTGTCGCCCTGACGGCCATTGCGCCGATGCTAGCCATCCTGCTCGCCGTTCTGTTTCGCAGCCATCAGCAAATTACGCTGATTGTCCTTTCGATCGCTGGTCTGATCGGTTTTTTAGTTGCGCTGCCTCTCAGCCGCGAGACAGATGAGGATCTTGAGGCGCTGCAATTTTTGAGCGAATTCGCAGCGCCGTCGGAGGAACCTTCATGAGACGATGGTTCGTTTTCTTGCGGCTTTTGCAACACCGTGGTACCTCCTCGGGCATTCATTCTCGTGGCGGCTGACAAATAGGCCTTTGTAGGTTACCCTGTAGCCGTCATTCTTTTTTTCTTGATTTCAAATGTCTGCCTCATTAGGAGCGACGATGCTCGAGAAAGAAACCAACAACCGCCGGACATTTCTTGCTAGTTCAGCCCTCGGAATGGGTGCGGCCGTAGCCGCCACGATGCCGCGGACGGTGTCTGCCGCCGCTAAGCGCCGTGGCCTCGAAGCGGGCGCAGCGGAGCGCGATATTACTCCGCCTGTAGGCATGGAGATCACCCACTACATACGCGAAAATATCGGTGTGCACGATCCACTTCACGTCCGCGCGGTCCTGCTCCGCGATCGTGATGGACAGGAAGTCGCCCTGGTGAGTGGCGACTTGATCGGTGCCGGTTTTGCCTGTTGCGATGAACTTCGCGAGCGGGTAAAGACCGAGACCGGTGTGGATGAAGTCTGGTTCAGCTGCAGCCATACGCACGCTGGCCGATGGCTGGTCTCAACGCCTGTTCCGGGGCGGGAATATACAGAAAAGCATGCGTGGGACGAGGGAACCCATGTCCCGATTACCGAGCGGCCCGAAGAGCGAAGCTGGAACGACTCTGTCCACAAAAAGATCGTCGACACCGTCCGGCAAGCCAAAGAACAAGCCGAGCCGGCCGTTGTGAAGGCGGGAAAAGCTCCGGTTCAGGTTGGCTTCAATCGTCGCATCACGGGCGCAGATGGGCATACCTATATGGGCGTGAACCGGGAAGGTGTGATCGTTCCCTGGACCAGCATCCTTTCTGCGGAGAGTCTCAGAACAGGTAAGCCGATCTTTGTCCTGTTCGAGCATGCCGCGCACCCGGTAACCGTGCCGCACACGAGCAAACTCATCAGCGCTGACTATCCCGGCGCGGCGGTAGCCAAAATCCGAAAATCATTACCTGGCGATTGCATCGCCGCCTTCGGACAGGGTTGTAGCGGAAATATCAACAGTTTTCCGCTTCGCTCCACACACTCCGATGCGCAGGCCGCCGGCAACAAGCTCGGCGAGGCGGTGCTCGTTGCCATGGGAAAAGCCCAGCCGGTCAGCACCGACACGCTCCGCTTTCTCACCATTCCGTCACTGCTGCCGACCCAACCGCTGCCGAGTGAGAAACTGGTCGCCGAACAGATGATCAAACAGAAGGAACATCCTCTGCGAATCGCGCAGCTTAAAAAGATTGTCGCCAAACGGGCGAGCGGGACTCCACCCGATCCGAGACGCTTTGACGTGCATGGCTTGATGCTCGGAGACGACTTTTGCCTCGTGAGCCTACCGTATGAGCATTTTAGTCACACCGAACGCTGGGTCGACCGCACCGCGCCTTTCGGCACCACCATGACCTTTTCGCTCACCAACGGTGGCCGTGGCTACATCGGTTCTGATGAAGGTCTTGCGTTGGGCAAAAATGGCGGCTACGAGGCGGGCGCGCTGCCCAACTGGAGCGCCCATGAAGTGATGTCGCCCAATCTTGGCGGTCCGGCCGTCGGCTCGGAACAAATTATCCGCGGTGCGATCTCCGCACTCTGGGCGTGATGCGACCGGATAGACAGAAATGGGTCCTCCGGTAGAGCGATTTGATGCCCTAAACACATTTGCCGCCACGAAATGGTTGGCGCACACTTTGGCTGCAGCTACGCTGGAGTACTGTCTGAACCTCCCAGGGGACTTTTCCATTGAGAATGAAACGCGTTGATGTCTTTCCGACAAGTGTTTTTTGCGCCCAACTCGGGTTCCCCGGCAATGGAGAGGGCGACGGACTGAGCAAGGCAGAATTGGTAGAGCACGTCCTTGCGATGCGGGAACGTTCCGAACCTCCAACGGCGAACATTGCAGCCTGGACCGGAGATGTCCGGGGCTTTGAGTTTATCCATAAAGACCCCGCCTTTGCGTCCCTTTTTGCTGCCTTCGAAGCCGCCGTTATGGCCTATCTCGAAGCCCTCGGCCTCGACGGGGCGCAATTGAGCCTCTACTTCACTCGAAGCTGGGCGGTTGTGGCAAGAGCGGGTGAGCGGGTCAATCGGCATGCCCATCTCCAGTCCCACTTGAGTACCGCCTATTACCTTCAAAAACCCGCCCTCGGCGGCAGGATTGTCTTGCTCAGCCCGTCGCCTCCGAACGAATTTGCTCCAGGACTCTTCGAGTCGCGGCTCAATCCATTGTTTAAGGGGCCTCGCGACGGGACCAACTCCAACAACGTGATTGTGGATGTTGCAGAGGGGGATATGGTCATTTTCCCTTCGCGTACCGAGCACGCTACCGAACCCCACGATTCACCCGATGCGAGAATTACGATCGTGTCCGATATCGTCGTGGCGCTCAAGGATAGTACGGGCAAAGAATTCTTGCTTCCAGAGCCTGCGCACTGGAAGCAATTCTCAAAAGGTTGAATGGCGCTGTTCGCAACATGCATCTGACAAATACGAATCAATCTGCCGGATGAGTACGATGGAGCATGTCATTCTTCAGCCGACTGTCGTTCCCGATGCACTCTCGCCCGATGAATGCGATGTTATTATTCAAACGGCCGAAAATGCCGGTTGGATCATGTCGTCAGATTCTGTGGACGAGCAGCCGGCCTGGGAAATGAATTTGGGCGACTACGCAGCCGGATCGATGGCGGTTGCCAAATTGCGCGAAGTTATCCTCGGCCTCGAGGTTGAATTTGTACCGACGAAATTCGTGATCTATGTGAGAAAATATGGCGCCGAATACCGACCTTCACTCGCGGCCCACCACGATCGAAGCTGCATTTCTTTTTCCGTAACCCTCAGCGAAGAATTTACAGGCGGCACATTCTTTTTTCTCGATGCGACCGGTACGGAGCAGGAGGTGGTTCTCTCTAAAGGGAGCGCGGTTGTCTTTGGTGGAAATGTGATGCACGGGGTACGGCCTGTACAGGAGGGGATCCGCTACTCACTGGTGGTCCATTCTCTCTAAGGTGCCGCAAGGCAGACCGAGCAATTTGGCGATCGACCCGCCTCGGCGGTCAATGAAAGCAGCCGATTCGCACGAAAACCAGGTATAGCCCCATATATCGGGTCATTTCGCTCCTTTTTTTCTCAAAATCCTTGCGACGAAGCTGTTTTGTGGTTAGTTTAGACCACCAAACAGGGTGCCGATGGTTTGATTGGGTCTTCGCTTGCGTACGTCCTCTTCGCGTAGGGCAAAATGCACGAATTGGATTCTAACGATCAACCGACGGCCACCGGTTGGTTCATATCTATATTTATATATTTCTACTTTTTAAGGATAAGCTGAATGCCGCATTATAAGGATTGGTCTAGTTCGTACGTGGAGTACCCGACGAGCGGTGAGACGTGGCTTTCGTTCAACGACACCACCGATGTTTCCGCTGTTGCCAACTCGGTCGAGTGGACCCCCTATGAACCGAGCAATGCACCGGGCGCGCTCACTCAGGCGTTATACGCCAATTTCTGGGATGATATCAATTTCACGCGGCCCGAAGCCTTCGCAGTCCTCGCCGACAACTCCTATACCACACTCGCAGAAACCGATTTCTGGGTTTGGGATGTTTCGTGGGCGGGAAACGTTGGCGACGTATCTGGGGCGAACGCCCAGATGTCACTCGACCAACTCACGAACGTACAGACCACGCCCTATTCTCAACTCAGCAGCATTTACTTTCAGGTCGATGGATTCCCCCAGGTTCCCGAACCTTCTACGGGATT
>JASMGX010000135.1 GCA_030751095.1 Pirellulales bacterium
CCGGCGAGCGGATTGACCCTCACGAGTTTCCTCTTGACGATTCGGAAACGTTTGCACTCTTATGTCGCGGCGAGACAAGAGGCATTTTTCAGTTGGAAAGTGGCGGTATTCGCAACCTGCTCCAGAAAATGAAACCGGATGATTTTCGGGATATCATTGCCACCAACGCACTTTACCGCCCAGGTCCTCTGGAAGGAGGAATGGTCGATGACTACGTTGCCGTCAAACATGGGCTGAAGGAGGCTGTTTATCTCCACCCCAATGTACGCGACGTGCTGGAAGAGACGCATGGCGTCATGGTCTACCAAGAACAGGTGATGCGCATTCTCAATCGCCTAGGTGCAATTAGTCTTTCGGATGCATACACCTGTATCAAGGCGATTAGCAAGAAGAAACTTCCTGTGATTGCCAAATTCCAGGAAGAGTTCATAGACGGCGCGGTTGCAAAGGGAGTCAGTCGGGAAAAAGCGCTCGATCTTTTTGGTTTGATCGAAAAATTTGCCGGATACGGATTTAATAAAAGCCACAGCACAGCATACGCATTGATTGCGTACCAGACGGCGTATCTGAAGGCCCATTATCCGGTTGAATTTATGGCGGCTCTTCTGACAGGTGATATTCCGGGGAGAAATTTTAAGTCGAAAGATGCTCTAATAGAGCATCTTGAAGATTGTCGTCGAATGGATATCACGCTAGTGCCTCCGGATGTCAATCGCAGTGATGTGGTCTTTGCCGTTGACCGTTCCGAAAAGAACTCCCGGAGAATCCATTTTGCACTTTCGGCCATCAAGGGATGTGGAGGTGGAGCTGCGGTAGCCATTGTCAAGGAACGGAATGAACAGGGGCCTTACAAGAGCCTCTTTGACTTCTGTGAGCGTGTTGACTCAAGAACAGTTAATCGCAGCACGCTAGAAACGCTCATTAAGGCGGGAGCCTTCGATTCCTTCGGCGCACAACGAAGTCAACTCAGCGCGGTCGTTGAAAAAGCCATACAAAGTGGTACCGCGGCAATCGAGGACCGGCGTCGAGGTCAGGCCAACCTTTTCGACCAATTCAGTGATGACGAAATAGGCGGCGATACCGCAGTCAATCTTCCAAATATTCCAGAGTGGCCCGATCGCCAGAAACTGGCGGGAGAAAAAGAAGTATTGGGTTATTATTTGTGCAGCCACCCACTGGCTGAATATGAACGATCATTGGCTGACTATTGTAGTCATACGACTACGGATCTAGCTCGTACGGAGCATCGCGAGGAAGTTGTCGTTGGAGGAATGCTTTCGGCGGTAAAATTCTCTCACACAAAAAATCCGCGTCGAGGGCAGACCGAAACCAAATACGTCATGTTTGACCTTGAGGACATGCAGGGTCTTGTACGATGTATCCTGTGGCCAGATCAGTTTGCAGTGTGTGGCCAATTGGTTGAAACCGACGCCATTCTCGTTGTTCGCGGTGCCGTTGACCGGAGGCCCGGGAGTGAGGAAACCAATCTGATCGTCAACGATCTGATCCCGCTCAATGAGATGTCAAAACGCTTTACCTCATGTGTGCGGCTTCGTGTCAACGAGGCAGAGCATGGTATGGACCGACTTGAAAAACTGTACGAAATTTTGCGTCGCTACCCGGGTCCTTGCTCTGTGGAACTTGTACTCTGCCTACGCAACGGCATGCAGGTACGGTGTGAATGTGACGAAATGGGCATTGAAAACAGCCCCGAGATGAAATTACGGGTTGAGGAATTGTTAGGTAGCGACAACCTCAAAACAGTCGTCTCACTACCCGCGCACTCACAGCCTCCAGCAAGACGGCAGCGACAGGTTGCCACGACAAGTAGCGTATAAGGAGCTCTCAGGCAGTATCGCGACGTGGTTCTGGAAGTTGGAACCGTACTCGTTCGATACGGCGACGCGTGGCCTGTGTGACTTCGATACGGACATCACCCCAATACACTTCTTCGCCTACCGTTGGGATATGCCCTAATTGGCTGAAGACAAATCCGCCGATGGTATCGTACTCCCCATCCTCTGGGATTTCTAGATCGAGACGTTCATTGATTTCATCGAGATGAACACGGGCGAGTGTTTCTATGGTGTGCTCATCAATGATTCGAAACTCCTCTTCTGTTTCCATGTCATATTCATCGATGATATCACCAACAATCTCTTCCAGAACATCTTCGAT
This sequence comes from Pirellulales bacterium, assembly GCA_030751095.1. Classification (GTDB taxonomy): domain Bacteria; phylum Planctomycetota; class Planctomycetia; order Pirellulales; family UBA7805; genus UBA7805. The sequence continues at coordinate 2,179 of JASMGX010000135.1, forward strand.
CGAAACTAGGCCAGCAACCCCGCCGTATTCGTCAAGAACGAGTGCCATGTGATTGTGGGTCTGCTGAAATTCAGTCAGCAAATTGTCCAGTCGCTTGGTTTCGGGTACATAATAGGGAGCGCGCAGCACCTCCCCAAGCAGGGGCCGGGCGTCGGTCGATGCCATCAATGGCAAAAGATCCTTAACATAAAGTATCCCGACAATATCATCACGTGTTTTTCCGTGAACGGGAATTCGAGTATGCGCGCACCCGATTACAAATTGGATGATCTCTTCCCAGGAAAGGGCCGCAGACATCATAACCACATCCGTTCGTGGAGTCATCACTTTTGCAACGTCGACGTCACTCAGTTCCATAACCCCCTGGATCATTTCCCTTGCATCTTCTTCTAAGAGTCCCTCACGATGGCCTTCACTGACGATTGATCGGATTTCTTCTTCAAACAAATCTTCGGTAGGCTCGATCTGTGGTCGACCGACAAGACGATACATGATCGTATCGACGCAGCGGGCAGCGAGGACAAAGGGGGTAAGAATAAAGCTCAGCAGTCTCCAAAACCGCCAGGTATAAAACAAAATAGGGGTTGCCCAAAGACGTACCACGGTCCAAGGAAACCAAATTTTGCACATCATGAGGGCCAGCGCAGCGACTCCAGAACTGATCCAAAAAGATTTCCAATCCCTTGCTGTCCCGCTACCAAGATGGACAACCCAAAATGATGCCGCAGTAACAAAGATAGCCGTAGTGACTACATTGAGGCTCTCTATGCTGACAGCCACTTGATCATCATAGCGAAGAATTTCGCTGAATTTTAAACCAGATTCGTGTTTGCGACAGAGGATTTCCAGTTCGTGCCTGGAAAACTCTCGCAATGCACGCACGCCAATAGCAGCAATACTCGTAATCACGAGGCTGATACAGGCAATCCAGAAAAACACATCTGGGTTCACAGTAAAAAAGGTCTCCCGCATTTAAATGTTGATGGTCGAATCATGATAGTGTGGTCGAAGTCCAAAGTGCGCCAACATGGCAATTTCCTGGGTTCGCATTTCTGCCATTGTTGTTTCCGAATGGTCACAATATCCGACCAGATGTAGCGTTCCGTGAATTACGTAGAGCAGCAACTCGTCGACTGTTTTCCAGTCGTATTCGTTGGCTTGACGAGCAGCGGTATCGAGACTGATGGCAATCTCGCCTTCGAGCATCTCGCCAGTGGCATTGAGAGGAAAACTCAATACATCTGTTGCATGGTCGTGCTGCAAAAATTCCCGGTTGAGCAGGCGAATCTTTTCATCAGAGACAACCGCAACACCAATCGTAGCAGATCCGATGGAGTTGCTTTCTAGAACGTGTGTTACTGCCTCGCGCAGTCGCGACTTATCAATCGTTGGATCACTTGTCTGGTTACTGACACTTACAGTGATCGATCGATTTATTGCATCAGCCATCTATTTATTTAATAAAAAAAGAAGACAAAATAGAAACACTACGTAAATATTGTTCAGTGTATTGGGGGTGGATCTTAGGGTAATCCAAGCGGTTAGTTTAACAAACGATTGCCCGGATACCACTTCATTGTAGCCACTACTTCTGGATTCTAGGGATATTCGGAGAAAAGTTTGTAAACATTTTATCTTCTAGGCGGTTTTCTGGTCAGGGTATTTTACTCGACCATGGTAGACCGCGATTAACGATTTCACCAGACTATCCTGTACGGTGCGAACCTCCTGCAGCGTGAGGCCGCATTCGTCAAGCTGTCCATCGAGAAGGCGTTTCATGGCTATCTCTTTGACGAGACTTTCTATTCGTGCCGGTGTCGGCTCTACCAGGACGCGACTGGCACTTTCTACGGCATCCGCCAGCATCAAAATGCCATTCTCTTTCGTTTGGGGCTTGGGCCCTGGATAGCGGAAGGCATTTTCATCAATCTCGGTGCCGTCCGGATTTGTCTCAGAGTGTTCGCTCGCACGGCGATAGAAATATTCAACAAGTGTTGTGCCATGATGCTGTTGAATGAAATCAATAATCGATTGTGGAAGATGATGTTGGCGGGCAAGGTCGGCACCATCCTTAACGTGTGCGATAATAATCAGCGTACTCATTGCGGGAACGAGGGATTCATGGCGACTTGCATTCTCTCCTTGATTTTCAATGAAGTATTGTGGTTTGAGCATTTTCCCAACGTCATGAAAATAAGCACCTACCCGTAGAAGGAGACCTTGGGCGCCAATGCTCTCGCCGGCTGCTTCTGCCATTGAGGCAACGTTGATGGAGTGATTGTAGGTGCCTGGTGCTCTCCGCACTAATTCCTGGAGTAGTGGATGTGCAACATCGCCAAGTTCCAGAAGGCTAATTTCGGTCAATACGCCAAAGAGGTGTTCAATAAACGGTAAAAGGCCAGTCATAGCGAAACCGGACACGACGCCCCAGAGAAAAACCCGGCCAGCTTCAATAAGCATCACGTGATCCAAAGGTTGCCCATCAACAATACTGGCACCTATCGACGTAAGCATGGCTACAATCCCAGAGAAGATTCCCACATAGACAAGTTTGACCCGACTGCGGATTCGTCGCAGCATGAGAATAGCAGTTGCCGTTGCAGCCATTAAAATTACAAACGCTATAAGTCCATGACCGAGCAGCAGGACAACAATCAAGCCGACTGCGGCCGACATCAGCAAGCTGATTTCCTGGTTGTAGGCAATGGCTACGGTCATCCCAAAGAGAAGGACTGGAATTAATTCCACCTTCCAATGTTCTGAAAGATAGCAGACGACAACGGTTAGCACGGTTAGCCCCAAAAGTCCGCAGAAACGCCGCAAATCGATCAGAATTTCGGGAAAACGAAAATAGATAAATAGCCCACAGAGCGAATAGATTGCCAGATACATGCCAAAGACTGCCAGCAGGCGGGTGAACATGGCACTGCGGGTTAGATGCTGCAGTCGTGCCTGATACTCCGCATGGAGCAGTTCGTTTGTTTCTGTATCGATCGGTCGATCCGCTTTGGCGAGAGCATCATCGCCCGCATGGTATGGTGTGGCAAACTCTTCGGGAATAACCTCTGCCGCCACTGCATCGCGTACTTCTTTTGCCCGTTCATCATCATACGTGAGCGTTACTGGTAGTCGGCTTTGTAACCAAAAGCTGGCCCGTTCCGCCAATTCGGGCGCCGTTAAGTGATCTGTGTTTTTCTCGGTCGCTGGACGATATTTTAGCGTGGCTGCCGCGGGAAGATGTTTTTCCAGCCAACTGAAGATGCGGCCTGCGACCTCTAGCGATGGAATCTGTGTTTCTAGTCTTTCGCGAATCTGGGGTTTGATATCAGCGAGCCGTACATCAGTAACGGCAACTGTGGTGGGATCGGTATTTTCGGTGCCATCAACAATAATAATTTCTTCCTGATTTCCTTCGGCCACCTCTTCGAGGAGTTTGAGGTCCATAAGAATGCCACGGTGTTCAAATTCACCAAGTGTGGCCGCGAGAACAGTTTCTAGACTCTCAGCAAGCTCCGGTGTCAAAAGTTGTCGGAATTCTTTCAAGGAAGCTTGTTGGTCCTCACTGCTTGATGGCGTCGAACTCTCATCAGTAACCGGAAGAAAATGTTGCCAAATTGTTTTTGTGGTCTCATCGAGATCCTTGGCGTTACGAAGCAGTGAAATCTCTTCGGAAAGAGTTTTTCGTAATTGCTTCAGTGGTTCAGGATTGTTGATATAAACCTGTCGTGCTTCTTTACGGGCAAGATCCTTGGCCTCCAATTCGAGCTTTGCTAGCTCTCGTTGTAGCGTCTCTTGTAGAGTAAATTTGGCATTGGCAATCTGTACATCCTGTACATCGACACGCTCTCTGGCCTCCCATTCCCGTTCCGGATAGACCAGGATTTCTGTCTGATTGCCCTGCTCCTTTTCGAGCTTTTCAAAAAGACCCCGTTTTTCGATATCTGCAAAGGCCTTTTCGATGGCAGCACTAAATTGCAGTCGTCGCGGGCCATCGAGAGTGGATCGAAATGCGTCAAATTGCTTTTCCCATTGCTGCTGGAGGATCTTCATGTCATCCGGAGATGCTGTGTCATCCGGAGTTGGGTGAGGCAAGAAGGTTTTCCAGATCGTTTGGGTCTCCGAGTCAAAATCTTCAGCACCCGTCAATTTGGCGATTTCCGCCAATAGTTCCGTTTGGAGCGACTGCAGTGGCTGTGGATTGTTTGAGTACACCTGCCTTGCTTGCCGGCGTGCTGATTCTCGTTCACGTTCTACCCTATTGGGATTCGGCACCTTGAAATCAACACTCGCCACGATATCTCTCAGTGGTGTGACGCCCTCTCGATAGGCAAAGGGCGGTGCCCAGGCGCGGGTGGCAATGACCATGATGATCGTTGCCAAGAAACAGAGCGATACTCGCAGCAAAACATCACCCCTGGTGACCAGCAGCCATATTTGGGTGGATAGTCTGGGAACCGGTTCCAAACCGGTCACACGTTGACCGCGATTCTTTTTCCCGGTTGGCGAATTCATGGTTTGGTGCCTCTTAATCGTCGCCGACTAGCACCATCTTCATAGGCGCGTACGATGTCCTGTACAAGCCGATGGCGAACAATATCGGTCTCTTTCAAAATAACGCTTGTAAAGCCTTTTATGTTCTTCAGACGGCCAAGAGCATCAACGAGTCCACTTTTTTGATGGTGGGGAAGATCGATTTGAGTAATGTCGCCAGCTACGACGATTTTAGAGCCGACACCCATCCGGGTAAGAAACATCTTCATCTGAGCTACAGAAGCGTTTTGGGCTTCATCTAGAATAATAAAAGCATTATTGATTGTTCGTCCTCTCATATACGCCAGTGGAATTACCTCAATCACATCCTGTTCGCTGTATCGTTTGAACTGCTCGTAGTCAATGATTTCTCTCAATGCATCTAATAGTGGCCGCAGATAGGGGTTGATTTTGGCTTCGATATCCCCGGGCAAAAATCCAAGACTCTCTCCGGCCTCCACAGCTGGCCGGACTAAGACAATCTTACGAATCGTTTCTTCCTTGAGTGCGGCTACAGCCATTGCGACCGCGAGAAATGTTTTTCCTGTTCCTGCGGGGCCCACTCCAAAAATTAGATCATGATTGCGAATAGCATCCACATACTGGTGTTGTCCTGGTGTGCGTGGGTGGATGGGGCGTGTGTTGGGAAGAATAGTGATGGGCGGATGGTTGGGTGTGGCGGACTTTGATTCTGAGATATGGTTTAGGACATCAGTGACATCGTCCGGAAAAAGAGCTCCCCGCTGTTGCAGTCGTTGTTGCAGTTGTTCGAGAACTTCTGTTGCTGTCCGCACAGCGTTTTCATCGCCGGCAACGTGAATGGTTCCGTTCCGAGCAGTTACCGAGACCCCCAGAGAGTCCCGTATTCGGCGAACATGCCGATCCTGGGTGCCGAACAGTGGCATGAGAGCCTCAGGATCGACGACCGAAATAGTTGCTTCAAACATCGACAGAAACGGCAGTAGCGCCAGTACCGTTGCCAAGTAAGCGAACGTTTAACCTCCAGTTCAACTATACATAATCGCCGCACTCGGCGACCAGTCGTGTTCAGGAAGTGTGTTGTAAAAGACTTTGCCGTAATGGGTTAAGTAATGTAAAAATTGTTATTGGGTTTTTGAAAGAACCCCCTTTTTGCCTATTTCGGTAATTGTCACTTTTAACAAGCTCAAGGGGAATCGCTCCCTTTTCAGAGATTGCCATCACGCCCCTCATGGTATGCAGATGATCCACAACAAATAAGCAACGGGCGCCGCAAGCAGTGGAGAATCGAGGAGGTCTAAAATACCACCAAAGCCCGGCATCCACGAACTAGAATCCTTACAGCGTGCACAGCGTTTGAGCATCGATTCCAATAAATCCCCCAGGATTCCTGCACTGCCTACCAGGAGTCCAAATGTGACGATCCACCACCACGGTAACGTAGGTGGATTTGGTGCGATCCACACCGGAAGCACTGAAAAGGAAAACCAAGAACCGGCAATCGCAACGAGAATACCTCCAACGAGTCCCTCAATGGTCTTGCCGGGACTGAGCATGGGTGCCAGCTTGTGTTTTCCGATCAATCGGCCAACGGTGTAAGCCCCAATGTCACAAGATTTCACCACAATGAGCATTGCGATCAGAGGCAGGCCGTTCCATTCGGAACCGCCGACGAAGCGAAGCAGTACAACGAAACTCATCAATATCCCGATATAGAAGATGGCAAAAATTGCCAGACTGAGATTTATGCTGCTAGCCCGCCCAGGCGCGAAGCGCATCCCTTCTCCGGCAATCGCCAGCATCATCGCCAGAACAAATGCCAATAACGGCCATCCTAAATTGCCGAGTGGGCAATTTGGAGAATGTTCGAGACAGAAGTGGGGGACACCGGTAGCCCCGACAACCATTATTGTTCCCGCGTAGATGGTCCAACGGACGGGTTGTAGATCCTGAAAGGTTATCAGTTGGACAATTTCGCCTGCGGCCAGTAGCGCGATCAGTAATGCCAACGGGAAAAGAAAAATTCCCGGATATCTGTTCCCTATGTCAAACCAAAAGAGCAGCGTAAGTGCGCCAATAAAAAGAAAGCCCAGTAATAGTCGCCAGTGCAACACTTTTGATTATCTAATCTGCCTAAGAGTATTGATTTTCTGCGGACATCCCAACGTAACTCTCCGTTGTCCCATTCACAATAGGATGTTGTCTTTTTCCGGCCGATTGAGACAAGCGAGAAACATGAGATTTACGAAAGTCTCAGCCCGCCAAACCGTCGTTCGCGACTTGCATAGTCGCGGATTGCTTCATGTAAATCATCTTCCCGAAATTCGGGCCAGCAACGATCGGTCACCCAGATTTCCGAGTAGCTGATTTGCCAGAGGAGAAAATTGCTGATCCGCATCTCGCCGGCAGTCCGAATTAGCAAATCCGGATCTGACATTCCGACTGTATAGAGTTGCTCATC
>JASMGX010000136.1 GCA_030751095.1 Pirellulales bacterium
TCTTGCGGGTATCCTTCATCAACTGCACGAGCGGGCTATGATCGGTACCAAGCAGTTTGCAAATTGTTGGATGCACACACGATTGACGTCGGCACACTGCCTCGACCTCGGGGGACCGACATCGCATTTTGTACATATTGGCTGTCGGGCCGCCGAGATCGCTGATCACTCCCCCACCCTCATTATCCTCTGCCATCGCACGTACCTCAGACTGGACCGATGCTTGAGATCGCGATTGGATAATGCGCCCCTGGTGTGTTGTGATCGAACAGAAGGTGCAACCGCCGAAACAGCCCCGCATAATCGTGACCGAGTCCTTGATCATCTCAAACGCAGGAATCGGTTCGCTGTAGGAGGGATGTGGCTTGCGTGTATACGGAAGGGCATAAATAGAATCCATCGAACGTTCAGAAATCGGCAGCGTGGGTGGATTGGCAACCACTGCCTGGCGGTCATGCCACTGAATGAGCCGACGAGCGTTGTAGGGGTTGGTTTCGTTGTGAATCAGCTTAGTCGCGAGAGCGAAGGCCGCTTTGTCACCACGAACTTCTTCGTAGCCGGGAATGGTAATAGCATCCTCCGGGGGCCTCTCCGAAGCCCCCATCGCATAGGCAACGCCCCGCATGTCGCGAAGATCGCGGACTGTCTCTCCCGCATCCAGTCGCCTCGCGATCTGTAAAATCAATTCCTCCCCCATCCCAAAAGCGAGTATGTCTGCCTTGCAGTCGAGCAGAATCGAACGCCGCACCTTGTCGCTCCAGTAGTCGTAATGGGCCAGCCGTCGCAGCGATGCCTCCACACCACCGGCAATCACGGGAACCCCCTTAAATGCCTCACGAGCGCGTTGACAGTAGGCGAGCGTCGCCCGATCGGGACGCATGCCAATTCGCCCCCCCGGCGAATAGGCATCGTCATTACGAACCTTACGGTTCGCCGTGTAGTGATTGATCATCGAATCCATGTTGCCCGCGCTAACTGCATAAAAAAGCCGCGGCCGGCCAAACATCTTCCACGGCTCGCAGCTATGCCAATCGGGTTGCGACAAAATACCTACACGAAAACCGGCCGCCTCTAACACGCGGCCGAGAATGGCGGCTGCAAAACTGGGATGGTCGACGTAGGCATCGCCCGTCACGAAGACAACATCAACCTGCTCCCACCCACGGGCGGCCATTTCACCACGAGAAATGGGCAGCGGCTTTGCTGCCCGGTCGATCGCAAGATCTTCTAGGATTGCCCCAGTCTGCCCGGCAGATTCAAGAATCGGGAGTCGGTCCTGGGGAGGTAACATCGAGACATCCTAAATGAAAAGTGAATCTACCCATTCTAGTCTGGATGCGCACCTCAAAGCCTATTAAGGATGCCGCTTTTCTTGAGTAAAACCGACTCAAAAAAGAGTGTTTGCAAAGCATTGAGGATGTTGTCGAAAATCAGGGGGAGATATACTGGGCAGAACTTTCGGAACATCCAACGACATCGACCTCAAAGCGGCCAACCAACTCTTCTCATATGCTGCGTATGCAGGACAGCAAAATTATGGCACTTCCCAGTCATCTTGCACGCTTCCTATCGATCGCACAACTGCTCGTTGCAATCACCGCCACCGGAGTAATTGCGTCTGCCGCTGACAGACGGAGTGGACCGATAATACGGTGGGATTTGACCTCCCCGCCCCTATCTCGTCATGCCCGAGATCTACCCAACGAGCTAACCCCATCGCCCTTGCACGGGCCACAATTCGGCAACACGCCCCCGCATGCCTTAATCTTCACCAGCAATCAACAACAAGTGACAACACGACTCACAAACGAGCAAACGGCCTCCCTCCCCAAAACGGCCCTTTCCCTCGAAGTTTGGGTGCGCCCCGAAGAAAACAAGAAGCGTTTTGGCCTTATCTCGTGTAAAGGGGAAAAACAGATCGGCTGGATTCTGGGAGGGAATGCGGATCATTTTTTCTTTACCCTTGCAAGCGAGAAAAAAGAGCGATCCACACAACTTATCGCTCGCCCCTTCTATCAAACGGGACAGTGGTACCTCATAACGGCAACCTACGATGGACAACGGCAGAAGTTGTACGTCGACGGCCATTTGGCAGGTGAAGCCTTTGAGCAGCGCGAAAATATATTGCCGCTCAGTTCGCCCGAAATTTTCCTCGGTGTCCTTCCGCCACAAAACGATGGCAAAACGGCTCCAACATTCTTTGCCGGTCAGCTCGGGTCGGTTCGCCTTTGGGATCGGGCTCTTACGGCAACTGAGATAAAAAGCCGTTTTGGCGCGGAGCAGGTAAACTTTCCTGGTGCCCTCGCAGTCTACGATTCGACGCATGATTGGCCCACATTTGGTCACGACAACCACCGCAGCGGTCGGGCAGGCGCCGAACCGAGGCTGCCTCTGCACTTGGCATGGCACCGTCAGATTTTACCCGCTCCAGAGCCTGCCTGGCCGCCACCGGCCAAACAGGATTTTTGGAATAACAAAATCAATCTTCGACCACGAGTTACTTTCGATCGTTGTTTCGAGCCCGTTGTCTCCCAGGGACGGGTTTATCTAGGTTCCTCGAGCAACGATCAGCTCTATTGCCTTGACCTGGAAACGGGGAAGACACTCTGGCGTTTTTTTGCCGAGGGACCGATACGGCTTGCACCAACGGTCGCCGACGGGCGGGTATTGTTTGGATCGGATGACGGGGGAGTTTACTGCCTTGATGCGCAAACGGGTAGTGAAATGTGGCGATATAAACCGGAGGGAGAGTATTTTCCCGGTAATGGACGGCTGGTCCATCCTGGTCTGGTCCGTAGCGGGATTTTTGTTGAAAAGGATCGCGTCTTCTTCACCGCCGGCTTGTTCCCACGCCAAGGGGTCCGGCTTGTCTCACTCGATCTTCGCGATGGCAAACGTATTGGCCAGAAACGACTTTCGAACTCCCCACAAGGGTATCTGGGCCGTCGTGGAGGGCGATTGTTTGCCACCACAGGTCGCAACCTCCGGGGAGCCGTGCTCGAATCACTCGATCCTGCAAAAAAAGATCCTTTTATCGAACGGCCGATTTTACTTCCGCCGTTTGATCAAACTGTGATTTTGGCGGGCAACGTAATCTTCGGTGGAGGAGCGGGAGGCGTGGTTGCCTTTTCGCGCGAGGGGGGCAAACCACTTTGGGAGGCCTCGATCGAGGGTACCTGCACGAGCCTTCTGCTGGCTAATGAGCACCTACTGGCAAGCACGCAGGAGGGGGACCTTTATTGTTTTACGCCGAAGGCTCAAGAAACTCCTATAGACCCCCCGGCGCCGGCAAGCAGGCGCGGCGATTCGTCGACCAAAAACAGGGCCGGCCGACAGGCTGCGAACATTCTGGACGCTAGTGGACTCCAAAAAGGATATTGTCTTTTACTCGGGGAAGATCTGGGCGATCTGGCCGAAGCTTTGGCTCACCAGTCGCAGATGCAGATTGTCGTCGGTGTTCCACATGCTCAAAAAGCAGCCGCGCTACGCGAAAAACTCCACCAAAGGCAACTGTATGGACAAATCGTCGTCCATGATCTTGCGAACGCAAAAAGACTCCCTTACGGAGATTGGATATTCAATGTCGTGGTAGCCAATCGCAAAGCTGGCTCAGAGGCACTTCCACCAGAGGAGGAAGTGTGGCGGGTCGTACGACCTGAGGGAGGCTGTCTCTGGAATGGCGCCGACAGGACACCCACTTTTCGCAAACCTCTCGATGGAACTGGCGAGTGGACACACCTTTATGGAAACGCTGCCAATACGGCCTGTAGCGGGGACAGCCACGTTCGCGGTCCACTGGCCCTCCAATGGTTTGGGCTCCCAGGCCCGCAATCTATGGTCGACCGACACCATCGGGGTGCAGCTCCTCTCTACAAATCGGGAGTACTCTATGTCCCTGGAAATGAAAAAATATATGGGGTCGATGCGTATAACGGAACCGTCCGGTGGGAGGTCGATGTTCCCGGTTCGCGGAGGATCGGTGTGTTGCGGGATTGCGGCACGATGTGTGCGGCACAAAAAGGTATTTTTGTTGCGGCCGGAAAAACATGCACCTTGCTTTCCGCCACGGATGGACAGCCGCTCTGGCAATTTGAGGTACCCTCCTCAGAAACACCATCGTCACTCGAGTGGGGCCTCGTTGCGTGTGATGATGGGCTCCTTTTCGGTAGCGGTGTTCCTGCAGGCGGCATCCGTCGCGGCCATAGCCGGAACTCGATCATCGAAGGTGTTTACTGGGATTTTCGTCCGATTGTCATTAGCGATTCTCTGTTTGCTTTCGATCAAAACACTCGGAAGAGAGAGTGGCTCTATGCGGCTACCGATCGGGTGATTCTCAATCCAACCATCACCTTAGGCGGAGAACAAATATACTTTGTTGAAGTTGCAAAACCGGTCGACCCAAAAACAACCGGCCGGGTGGAGATCGACAAGGCTCTCAACCGGGACGTAAAACTGGTGGCACTCTCTGCAAAAACCGGCAACATTGCCTGGAAGCAAGCGGTCGATTATGCGGCGATCGAGCACCATCTCTATGCCCTGTACGGCCAAAATATTTTGGTGACCGTTGGCTCGCGAAACCAGCCAAGGGGCAAGAAGGGCCCATCGCAGGTCTGGTACGATCTCCATGCCTACGATGCGAAGACTGGGAAGCTTCTCTGGAAAAAGTCGCAGAATAATCAAACCGCTTCAGGGGGCGATCATGGTGAACAGGACCACCACCCGGTCCTGGTCGGCAACCGCCTCTTTGTAGAACCCTTTGCCTACAACCTGCAGACGGGAGAACCTGTGAGCGACTGGCAGTGGCATCGGGGACATCGGGGAGGCTGTGGAACGGTTTCGGCATCGGGTGGTGCCTTCTTCTTCCGCGACTCAAATGCCGCGATGTTTGACCTCACGGACCAAAAGCACTTCAAGATCACGCAGGTGAGCCGTCCCGGTTGTTGGATCAACATGATTCCGGCCGGCAGTTTGTTGCTGATCCCAGAGGCGAGTTCCGGTTGCTCCTGTCATTTTCCCGTGCAGGCCTCTATGGCATTTCGGCCCGCTTCAAAGGACGAGGAGCCGGCAAACCGGAAAAGTTCGCCCGACAACAAGCCAAAATAGCGATCGCATTGTCTACGGTGTCAAATCAACGTGTCAAATCAACGTGTCAAATCAACGTGTCAAATCAACGTGTCAAATCAACTTAGTCACACCGGGTACCGCGTATGGTGACATCTCGAGCGGACCATCCATGCTGAGATTTTTGGGAAAGAGATCGAGTTGTGACTTTTCGCTCACAAATTCCCAGTCCACTTTCTGGCCCGTGTAGGCCGCCATACGGCCCATCGCGGCTGTGAGCGAGCTCTCTGCGGTCTCTTTGAGTTCCACGATCGGCGCACCGGCACGGATGGAGTCGACCAGGTCCTTATGTTCCTGCTGGTAGGCTGCGCCAATATCGCCCTTCATCGTCCAGGTTTCGCCACCCTCTTGGTCATAAAGGCTGGCTGCCTTATTGGCGGCCCCGATCCGCGCGGTACCCTTGGTTCCATAAATCACGCTCCCATTTTCACCCTTCGTGTGCGGAATCTGTCGACACTGAAAGGACATAATACGGTCACCCGGATATTCATAATCGATCGACACATTGTCCCACATCTGGCTACCGGTCGGGCGGGTAAAGCGCCCCCCGGAACCGTAGGCGGAAATCGGGGGCCCCTCCATGAGCCAGTTCATGACGTCGATATTGTGAACGGCTTGCTCCACAATCTGGTCTCCAGAAAGCCAGATAAAGTGCATCCAGTTGTAGAGTTGGTATTCGGCATCGCTCATCCCCGGTTTCCGCGGTCGATTCCAAATACCGGATGTGCAGTACCGCGTGGTAGCAGAAACCACGTCGCCAATCTGGCCTGCGTGGATCCGCCGCATCGCCTCCATGTAATTCTTCTGACGGCGGTACTGCGTACCGGTGACAATTGCAGTTCCCTGTTTGCGCGCTGTACGATCCGCTTCCAAACAGACACGATAGCCGGCCGGATCGACGCAGGTCGGCTTCTCCGCAAAGATATGTTTGCCCGCTGCAGCCGCCTCGGCAATATGGTAGGGACGAAAACCGGGAGAGGTCGTCAGCAGCACAAGATCAACATCCGAATCCTCGATGACTTTGCTGGCGCCTTCGAGGCCGCCGTACATTTTTGCATCCGGTACCGCCACCTTCTCTCCATGCCTGCGCGAAAGACTCTTGCGAACCCTCTCGCACTTTTCAGCGTAGAGATCGGCCATCGCCACGAGGCGAATATTGGAATTGATGGTGAGCGTATCGTTGGCTGCCCCGGCGCCACGACCCCCGGTCCCGATGATCCCGATATTAATCGTATCGTGAGCAGAGGTGGTCTCTCCGTCCTTGGCAGAAGCGGCCGTTGCGGGAATCCCTGCGGCAACCGCTACAGAAACCGCACTACCGGCACGAATAAATCCCCGGCGACTGATGTCGGGTTGTTCGGTATTGGAAACGTCGGTTCGATGACTTTCGCCCATGGGAATCTCTCGTGGTTCAACACTGGAAAGGAGGCGGGCGGCAGTGGCCTCCATTTGTGAAAACAGTGGCTCTCCGCCCACCCCCATTGTATCGAAAAGGGCATCACACTATCAAGTTGAACGCCTCGGCAGAGAACAAAAAACAGTAACCGGCAAGAACCGTCGGGCCAATTGCATCTGCTACAATGGCGTCAAACTTCGTGCGATTATGAAGTTTTGTCACTGCCCCCTCATTTATAATCTCGCAAAAGAAAAACATGTCTGAATTGAACATTTTTCAAGCCGAGTTGGAAAACAACGAACACTGCGAGGCGATTCGGCGGTTGCTCAATGAATATGCGCTCGAACCACTCGAGGGCGGCACGGGCCTTGCACCCGAGGTGCTTTCAGGGTTGATCCCGGGCCTTCGTGAACAGAGTTCGGTATTGGTCCTGCTGGCGAGCCTCGAAGCAGACATTGTCGGCATTGCCGTTTGCCTCTGGGGGGTTTCCACATTTGCTGCACGGCCTGCACTCAACATTCACGACTTGGCGGTGAGCGGCGCCTGCCGGGGAAGGGGAATCGGGACTGCACTCATCGCCGAGGTGGAACGGCGGGCACGAGAAAAAGGTTGTTCTCGCGTCACGCTGGAAGTCCGTGCCGAGAACGGCAACGCCCGCAGCCTCTATACTCACTGCGGCTTTGAAGGTGCCGCGCAGGAGGTTCCCGCTGGCGTTACCCTGTTCTGTGCGAAATATTTGTGAACTGAAACCGTCACAATAGTGCGGACCTAATCTGGCCCTTGAGGTCGTCTTTGGCTTCAAATAATCGTTGCCTGTGGTGGAAGCTTTTTTCGCATATCGCTACACTGTCTCTTCGTCTTCTTCAAAGCAATTTCGCTCCACCTTTGGGAACGCGGATTTGTTTCTAATGAATCGTTTTCCAATCGACCACCACTCCTTTCCAACCATCAGGAGACTTACTGTGAAATATTTCGGAATGCAACTCTCGGCCATGATTCTCCTCTTATTCACGGCTCAATCTGCCCTCGCCCACTGTGAGGTTCCCTGCGGCATTTATGATGACGAGTTGCGGTTTGAGAGAATGCTCGAAGACCAAGAGACGATTTCCAAAGGCATCGGAAAAATTCGTGAGCTGGCGGATAGCTCCGATCCACAGTCGGTGAATCAAACAGTGCGCTGGATCAATACCAAAGAAACGCACGCGACCAATATTCAACATGTGATCAGCCAATATTTTATGACCCAGCGGATCAAGGCCGGCAAAGACGGTTATGCACAGAAGTTGACTGCCGCCCATGCCGTGATGGTTGCAGCGATGAAGTGCAAACAGTCGGTCGATCCAGAAGCAGCCAAGACGCTGCGAGCAAACATTCTGGATTTCTACCGGGCCTATGAAGGGAAGGAACCACAACTGCACCAATAATGGATCGTGGCACTATCGCATGATCGACGTCGAGGTGGATTGTGGCAGGCAATGACGCCAATCAGTCAAGGCCTACCCCATCACTCAAGACCGACATTGAGTCCCTGAAGATCTTCGGGGACAAAATGTCCATCCTTGCGAATCAGTTCCCCATCGAAATATATTTCTCCCCCGCCGTAGTCGCTCCGCTGAATGAGGACGAGGTCCCAGTGGACTACGCTCCGGTTACCGTTGTCGGCATCTTCGTAGGCTTGGCCTGGCGTGAGGTGAAATGATCCACCAATTTTTTCATCAAATAGTGTGTCAAGCATTGGGTGACGAACGTGGTTGTTGCACCCAATTGCCCATTCACCCAGGTAACGCGCACCCTCATCCGAGTCGAGTACTTCATTCACCTTCTCAGTTTCGTTAGCGCTGGCGTCTACAATTTTTCCATCCTTGAACGTAAAACAGATGTCGTCAAACAGCGTTCCCTGGTAACGGGATGGAGTGTTGTAGCGGATCGTACCATTGGCACTCTCCCGTACGGGCGCAGTAAAGACTTCCCCGTCAGGGATATTTCGCTGGCCGTGGCAAGGCCGTACGGGGATGCCTTTGATGGAAAATGTCAGATCTGTTCCGGGAGAGACAAGACGCACTCTATCGGTTTTCTCCATACGTGCAACCAAAGGTTCTTGAGCCTTTGCCATTTGCGCATAGTCGGCCGTGCATACATCAAAATAAAATTGTTCAAATGCTTCACAACTCCGATCGGCCGCCTGTGCCATCGAGGGAGTTGGATAGCGCAAGACAACCCACTTGGTCTTGGGCACACGAATTTCACTATGGACCGGATACCACCAATGTTTTTGATAAAGGTCCATCTTTTCTTGCGGTACGTCCGAAAACTGGCTGCTATTATTTGCTCCACGGATTCCGACGTAGGCATCCATCTTCTCCATGCGGGCAAGCTCAAACGCACCCGAGAGTGCCATACTTTCTTGAGTGGCATTCCGGTAAAGGGTCCGTAAGACTGCGTTATCTTTACAAGAGACTAGCGGATAGGCTCCTCGCTCGCTCACAAGTTCAATCAACTGGCAAATAAGCGCAGGGGTCGGCAAATCAAACGC
>JASMGX010000137.1:0-6763 GCA_030751095.1 Pirellulales bacterium
GTTTCAACTGGTCTGTGGCAATCGCTCCTACCTGCCAGATGATTTCGGGTGCAAGATCACCGGCCCACCCCTGATAGACAACATTGGCCAGGAGATAGCGATCGGAAACGACAACTTTTCCCATTGAGAGGGCCGGTTTGATGATCTCCTCAACCATTTGAGCACGGGCCGCCATGTAGAGCAGCATTTCTGTAGTGCCGCAAATAGGGGTTCCCATATCCTGCAAGAGAATTTCGCGGACCGCCTCTCCCAATCGTGTACTGCCCGGGTCCCGGCAAGTGAGGACGGAGTGTCCATTTTCCTCGAGGTACTCGACAAACAAATCCATCTGAGTCGATTTGCCGACCCCATCAATGCCGTCGAGGGAAAAGAACATCGGTTCAAACGGTGTTGGTAAATCTGTCAGGGCCGAGAAACAGTCCGCGAGAGGCAATATACCAAAAGTTTCCAGCGAACGGGGCCTTGCCGTTTCTTGCGAACAGACAAATCCGCTGACCGGTGGGATCAGAGGATTAACGGCGAAAATCGACTTTTCGCCGCGTGGGCGCTGCTCCCACAGGAGGAGTCTTCACCGCACGGTTTCCACTGATAGAGGATGGCACCACCCTTCGAGACTGGCTCTCTGGGGCCGTTTTGACCGCAGCATCCGTTTTAACCTGGGAGGCAATCACGCCTGCGAAAACTTTTTTGTCCCGGTTTTCGGTAGCGCTGGCACGCATCACCAGCGAAGAGTCGTTCGCCTCCGACGGTTTGATCTTTACAGGGCGATCGGAAGATGGCCCCGCTGCAACGGCATTTGCAATTTTTGCAGAAAGGGTGTCACTATGGACGCTCGCATCTTGCGATGGGATAGTTGTTGAAACGGCTGTTGGGACTCTACTGAACTGAAGCGGTTTGGGTTCCTTGCGTTGCAGCGGCCGGGGATGCTCTGGGGCCGGTAGGATCAGTTCAGGTTCCGTGGGAACCTCTTCCAAAATCTCTGGTTCTAGGACAGCAGGTTCCTGAGGAAACGGTTGCGTATCGTGGTCGGTGAATTGCTGGTAGGGGCCGCTGCTGACCGCCGGAGGCACGCTCGGCAGATCGCTGAGGAAAATACTGGCGTCGAGTTGTCGTGCGTCGCGCGTCGCATCAAAATAGGCTTTGCCCGGCCAGGGGCCTTCTGCAAGTAAGACGTTATTGTCTTCCAATAGGGATCCCTTATGGAATTGGATTTGGATGATCGCTTTGTTGTAATCCACCAGAGAGCGGAAATATTCAGCCTCGGCTTCTGCCAACCGGCGCTGGGCTTCTAGGAGTAAATCCAACTGTTCGATGTTGCGTCCAAAACCGACATCGATTTTTGCCTGGAAGGTATCGACCTGTGCCTGGGCCGCGACTCGCCGATTGAAATTGGTTTCAATCAATCGGTAATGACGAGCAAGTAGTCTCACGGAGTCTGCCAGCAAGTGAGAGAGTTCCAATTCTTGTTCTTTGAGAACGGCCTTTGAACGTGTCAGCAGCAATTGTGCGTTCCGCACGGCGGACAGTTCGGCCCGAAAGCCGAGGTTCATGGCCATTTCTACGCCAAGTTGCGATTCCGTGAAATCGCCTCCAAAAAGGATGTTCCATGCAGACGGATACGGCCCCGGTCCACCGTTGCCGAGCAGGTCGTGCCCGAAACCGAGCCAACGATAACTTCCCACCATATCGAGTCGTGGTAAAAGGTGATTTTTGGCAGCAATCACTTCCAGTTCTCGCTGTTTAATCCGCCATTGTTGCTTTCTCAGTTCGACATTCCGAGCTAGCGATTCGCCGAGAATATCGCTCCAATCGAAGGTTACTTTGGCCATGGTGGGATCATCCGACGGCCGAATCAACCGACCATCGGTCGCAGCAATCCCCATCAAAAACCGGAGTCGGTTCTCAGCGGCAAACACGTCTGACTTGGCCTGTTCGGTCTGTGCCCTGAACGAAAAATACTGTTCACGTGCCAGAGCTTCTCTTTCTTTGCCACCGCCAATGGAACCGGCCCGCGTGATTGCCTGCACGGTTTGCCATGTTCTAAGAGAACTTGTCAGCCCGACTTTTCGAGCCTCCAGATTTCGGTATGCGTAATAGAGTTCCCAGTACGTATTTTCCACATCGGCCACTAGGTTACGGACGCCGGCCTCAAATTCGGTAATTGCACGGTCGGTCTGAATGCGAGCAATCAAAACACCGTCAAACATCCGCGTACCAATTCCCATCATGTTGCTAAACGGTCCAGCGATCCGGTTGTACTCGGCGCCCATCCCCTGCAGCAACGGTTGACGGAATTCACCCTTGATGTCCGTCCGGTATGAGTTGTGATAGAGAACGCGTTCATTGTTGTTGGCATCGTAAGTTGTCGTCGTACTGAGCGTTGAAGTACCACCGGCAACATTGGTCTTTTGGATTTGACTTTGAAAAGTGACGATGTCCTGTACGTTGACTAATGCAAGTTCCAGAGTTCGTGCTTCAGCCGGATTAACATTGATGGGATCCTCAAAAGCTTCCCAGAAAAGACTGCTGCTGAAGGTAGCATCGAAGGCAGAGAGGGCTGCTTCCGGGCCGGTCATAAGACCGTTGATATAGCCAGGAGCGGATTCTTGAATGGCTGGATTGTAAATCGTCTGTAAAGCATCCGGATTGGCAAGCAGTGCTTCGGACGGCTGTGAAATGCCCGACATGGTGTCGACCCGCCCGCCAAGGCTCCTGAGAACTTTGCTGTTGGCGAGAGTTATTTTGATAGCATCCGCGAGGGGAATTTCCCAAAATTCATCAAAATTCGCGTTCTCAAGTGTTAGCGGTGCACTGGCATACTGGGCATCGGACAGGGTCGGCTCACTGACTGCCGGATAGTCGATTTCGGTAGCAACCCCCACATAGTGCGAGAGATCTCCATCCTCGCCAAAATAGAAAGGCTGGGTCGGCTGGCAGCCCGTGCCTGCGACCAACGCCAGAGCGAGCGTTAGACCAATCTTATGGAGCGTTGGACTCATGGAAGGTTTTAGTCCATGGGGGACATGCGTTGTTTTTACGTCGAAAGACCAACAACTCCCGTCGTTTTTCAGGACGTCGAAAGGTATCGATCTTCCCCCCATGACGATTGCCGATCGGTGCAAGCGATGCCTAAAGGGCACCTCACAGATGGCAATCGATATCGCAATTATCGGCCGCATAACCGGTTAACTTTCAGCAAAGTTCCTAATCCGCAAAGATTACCAGAGCAAACCGCCTGCAATGCTGGCGCGACTGGTTTTCCCGGCTGGGATCCTTCTCTCTGCTGGCATTCGAGATACCTTAAAAAAACGTTTTCAAAGCCCGCTACTGGGCAATGTGGCGCGGATAGGTGGTTTTAGCGAGTTCTAGCCCGCTTCCGCTTTGGTGGGCGACCTTCGCGCGCGATGCGTGCGTTGGGATGGTCTGCCTTTCCCGTGAGTTCGTAGAGGAACCGACTCGGAATCGTATCTCGTTGTTTGCCCCATTTCCGTCGGCTCAGGCACATGCTGAGCGTAAGCTGATCCTGGGCCCGCGTGACTCCGACGTAGCAGAGTCGCCGTTCTTCATCAATGGCCGAGCCGTCAGCCTCTGCCAGCGATCGATGGTGGGGCAGGAGTCCTTCCTCCATGCCGGCCATATAGACATGAGGAAACTCGAGCCCTTTCGCTGCGTGCAGGGTCATCAGCATGATAGCGTTGCGATCCTGCTCAGCATCTGCCTCACGATTTTCGAGAAGCGTAGCATCAATAAAGCCCTGGAGCGTGACATTCCGACTTTCTTGTTGATAGCTGCCCAAGGCACTAATGAACTGTTCCACAGAGGAGGTTCTCGCGTCGCATTCGAGCGGCTCTGGATAACGATTTTTGAGTTCGTCCAGGTAACCAATTTCATGGAGTAGTCGATTTGCAGTATCGACGAGAGCTTGTTTGCTGGAGAATCGCTGCGCGTAGTCTGCGATCATTTTTTCAAACTTCTGCATGGCTTCTGCTGCCTTGGGCGAGATCCCTTCGATATCGGATGCTGTTGCGAGTACATCAAAAGCTGGTTTGCCAGCCTCGGTTGCTGCTTCAATCAGCGCTTGCCGAGCTGTGTTGCTGATGCCTCGTGCTGGCACATTGAGGATTCTCAGTAACGAGGCCTCGTCCTGTGGTGAGGCAATGACCTTGAAATATGCCATTAAGTCACGGACTTCTCTGCGGTCATAAAACGACATGCTGCCAACAAGGACATACGGCAATCGCATGCGGCGTAATTCCGTTTCGAAACTGCGGGGTTGTTCGTTGGTGCGAAACAAAATAGCAATATGCCTCGGTTGGGTTGCTGATGTGTCGAGAATATGGCTGATATCTTTGATGACGGTGCGAGCTTCTTCCGTTTCGTCTTGCAACTGGAGGATTTTGGGGGGGCTGCCTGTTGGGCGGATGGGACGAAGTTGCTTATCGTGTCTTTTCTGATTAAAAACAATCAGACGGTTTGCCATTGTCAAAATCTCAGGTCGGCTTCGATAATTGGTTTCTAAACGAACGACCTTGGCATCGGGCCAGTCGAGTTTGAATCGTAGAATATGTTGGACCTCGGCCCCACGCCAACCATAGATAGATTGATCATCATCGCCGACAACACAAAGGTTGCGGTGTCCGCCCGCGAGGGATTTTACGATTCGGTATTGGCTGCCATTGGTGTCCTGATACTCGTCGATAAGAATCTGGTCGAAACGTCCCGCTTCTGCGCGATGGACATCTTTAAATTGTTCCAGAAGCTGTTCAGTCAACAGGAGAAGATCATCAAAATCGACAGCTCCGCTCGCCCGGAGTGCATTCTGATAACGCTCGTAAGCGATCGCTGCTAAATGTTCTCTGTCGGATTCTGCATTGCGTTGTGCCTGCTCGTAGGTTACCGAATGGTTTTTCCAACGCCCAACAAAGTAAAGTAGATCCGCTGGTTTAAGTTTCTGGTTCGGTGTTTTCAACTCGCGGAGGACCGTGCGGGCCGTAGTCTCCTGGTCTCCCCGGTCATAGATTGTGAATTGTTGTGAATATCCAAAGTGTTGGATGTGGCGACGGAGAATGCGAACACAGAGGGAGTGGAAGGTCGATATTTCCGGTTTTTTCTTTTGGCGACGATCCAGCAATTCACTTGCCCGTTGCATCATTTCCTTGGCGGCCTTATTCGTGAAGGTGACCGCTAAAATGCGGTCAGCAGGCACGCGGTTACGGATGAGTTGAATGATCCGATAGGTGACAACGCGGGTTTTTCCGGAGCCGGCGCCCGCGAGTACCAGGAGTGGTCCCGTAAGGGTATCGACCGCTTCGCGCTGTGCGGGGTTCAGGCCTTTGAGAGGGGCTTTTGGAGGCAACAGGTGTTCCGGTCACAAAGGGCGTTATTTGACTGTGTTCGTTGGCAAGCGTTGTATGGCAGACCAAAGCGATTGGTTTCTGGCAGAAAAACCGTGCGAAAAATACTTTAACGTCTGTCGGGCTCTGCGGGGAGAGGACTGGAGCGGCGCGGTCCCTTTTAGGCATATTCGAGACAGATAGCACCCAACCAACGGAAGAAGCCTAGGAGGCTCGCGGACTTGACCTGTTTTCCTCAGCGGCGCTATACTCGTTGCCATTGGTTCAATTTAGATATAGTAATCACAGAGGTTTATTGATGAAATCGCACCGTCGTCATGATTTACAGACCAATGTCCTGGCAGACTGGCTCGGCAAAAAAATCGCTTGGCTGCAGTCCAATGCAACGTGGCTGCTCGGTGGGACTTTGGTCCTGGTGGCAATCATGGCGTTGTTGGCGATTCGTGAAAATCGAGTTGCCTCAGCAGCCGCTGATGGGTGGGGTCGTTTTGAGAAGGCCACTGGAGCGGGCTTCAATGCAATCCGAACGGATGAACCGCTGGCTCTTAATAATGCGATCCACGAATTAGAGGATGTCGCCAGGACACATGAAGGTAGTCCGCTTGCGGCGTATGCGCGGTTGACTCATGGTGACTTGTCTCTCATGGATGGCCAGAGAAAATATCTGTCAAACAAGAGTGCTGCGAACGAGTCTTTTCAAAATGCGACCCAACAATACCGGGCAGTGGCGGGCAACGTTTCTCGGCCCGAGCTGGAAAATCGGGCGTTGTATTCTCTGGGAAAGAGTCTCGAATGGCAGATGAAACTCGAGCAGGCCAAAGAGGCCTACTCCAAAGTGACGGGGACATTTGCTGTGGAGGCGCAGTCGCGAGTTCGCGATCTTGAGCGAAAAGGAACTCACGCTTTTTACGAGCAAATTACCCAGTACAAGCCTCCCGAAAAACCAAAAGCAGATGCTGCCCGCTACCCGGGAATCGATTTTAATCTTCAGGAGGATTCACCCCCCGGGGAGGCAGAGGAGAAGGCCTTTGAGGATGCAATTGATGGAGATGGTCTAGAGGATGCCGCCGGTGCCGCTTCCTCCGGTGGAGTCGCTGCCGATCTGCCAGCGGGCGACAAAAAGAAGAGCGATTCGAAAGAGGGTGACGATGCTGGGCCGATTAAAAAAGAGAGTAAGCCAGCGGGTGAGGATACTCCGGCCGCCAACCCCAGCACACCTAAGCCGTAGCGATCCTTTTGGGCGTGGGCCCTTTTTGAGGTAGGGTACTGCCTTGTCGGATTCATCTTTTCGCGATGAACTGCTCACCTGGCGGGTTGGCGCTGAGGATGCAGGTATCCGTCTGGATGTCTTTCTGGCGGCCCGCCTTGGCGATTTCAGCAGGACTTTTTTGCGACAGCAAATTGTCACT
>JASMGX010000137.1:6862-8976 GCA_030751095.1 Pirellulales bacterium
TCGGTGCCCGAGGAAATACCGCTCGAGATTCTCTATGAAGATGAGTTTTTGGCAGCGGTGAACAAGCCGGCCGGGATGGTGGTTCATCCGGCGAAAGGCCATTGGTCCGGTACCCTTACCAGTGCCCTGGCCTTTCATTTTAACTCTTTAAGCTCTGTGGGTGGTTCTGCGAGACCAGGAATTGTTCACCGGCTTGACCGGGATACCAGCGGCATCATTGTGGTTGCCAAGAACAACGTTGCGCACCAGAAGCTCGCATTGCAATTTGAACAGCGTACGGTCGAAAAAGAATATTGGGCAATCGTTCTTGGCACTCCTGATCGTGACGAGGACCGCTGCTCGGCACCCATCGGGCCCCATCCACACCAGCGGGAAAAAATGGCCGTCCGTCGGGACCTGCCCACGGCCAAAGAGGCGGTGACATTTTATAAAGTCGCTGAAAGGTTCGACCGCTTTTCGCTCGTGCATGCTTTTCCAAAAACAGGTCGTACCCACCAGATTCGGATCCACTTGGCTCAAATAGGGCATCCGGTCCTTTGTGATCGTCTCTATGGTGGTCGTGCACAACTGCTTCGTGGCGAGTTGACCGGATATGCCGAGCAAAAAGAGATCGTTTTGGATCGCCAGGCACTTCATGCCAGACGCATTGCCTTTGAGCACCCCATGAGCGGTGAGCCAATGGCACTGGAAGCGCCCCTTGCAGACGATGTATCTCAAACGATCGAGCTGCTTCGCACTTGCAAACACTCTTAAGAGGTGTTGCTGAAATTTCTAGCGGCCCGGTGATTGTCCGTAGTCGCCGCCCCTCTGCAGTTTTAAGACAGATCGGGAAATACGGTTTGCATGATGTTGTGGCTACCGAGAGTCCTGGGCGTGAGAAACAACTCGCCCGCGGAAAATCCTGCAACATCGCCAAAATACCGAGCTGCTGAGCCAATGCGCTTCGAAGATGCCGGCTTTGGCAGGTGGAAACTGTGTTTTATAGCAACCGATGGCTTCTATTTTTGCCTCCAATGTATCACTGATGTCGGCGACAAAATGTCCACCTGACGAGGGCATCTCAAGCGAGTGCAGACTGAACGTATAATGAAGCTGGGCCTCGACAGCGTGAACGGGGAGTCCCTCAAAGGTGGCGTCCCATTTGGTCAGTCGGGCATAAAAAATACCGGCATCCGTAATCTGCATCGCCTGCCAGTGATCCGGAGAAGCCATCGGTGTCTTGCCACCAAATCCGAGAACGAGACGGGGCCGATATTTTCTGATCTCGATTGCCAGAGCAACACGAGCCTCATAGGAATCAAAAAGGCGGCGGTTGGGGAGTTTTAGCACTGTACGCATGCGAACACCCAGCCTCTCTGCGGCACGCTGTGCCTCTTCGAGTCGTACAGCGGGATCGGGACAGTTTGGTGTCGGTTCCCCATCGGTGAGATCGACGATGCCAACCGCATACCCTTGTTGTGCAAGTCGGGCCAAAGTACCTCCACAGGCAATTTCAACATCGTCCGGGTGGGCACCCACGGCGAGGACGTCCATCTGGGGATACGCTTTGTCGGTAGCCTGGTTGGCGCTATCTGCCATCGAAAAAAAGACCTATCGGGGTTTAACGATCGAGAGGAGAAAACAGGGATTCATGGCATCAAACCGGATACGTTCCATCTGGTAGGTGCCACGGGCAATGTTAATCATCCGGCAGTTCACATCACCATCGGTCGAATGCAGAGACTCGAGTGTTTCGGCAAGATTCTCAATACTCGCGACATTGGCAACCAGTCGGCCGCCCGGCTTGAGACGTTCGTAAGCCAGTTTTACAATCTTCCGTACCTCACGACCTGTCCCGCCGACAAAAATGCAGTCGGGAGCAGGCAGATCCTGCCACGCCTCTGGCGCCTTTCCGATAACCGGTTTCAGATTTGTTCGGCCGAATTTTTTTGTGTTGCTCTTTATCAACTCATAATCCGCCGGATCCATTTCAATAGCGTAGGTGGTGCCCTGATGGGCGATCGCAGATGCTTCAATCGCCACGCTACCGCTTCCTGCTCCAACATCCCAGATGATGCTCGCAGGGCCGACGTCGAGTTCAGCAAGCGCCATCGCACGAACCTCCGAGGGTGTTA
>JASMGX010000138.1 GCA_030751095.1 Pirellulales bacterium
TGCGTATTGAGGTGGCGGTTCGGCAATATCGAGTTGTGCGTTATAGACGACCCCATCTCCGGCCTGATGCACATACTTGCGATCGATTGTGGGGACCCAGTATTTTTCGACTCTCTCATAATCTTTGGGTTCGATCGGGTCTCCCGTGTCGCTCACAGCGCCTGGGGGTAGAAAGTGGATCTGTTCCACGTGACCGTCAAAGAAGAGTACATTGCTGGCATCGGAATGTCGTGGACGTTTATAGGTTTCCCAGTCCTCCGGCTTCGTAAAATCGACAACCTCCTTGCCATAGTCGAGGGCGACAATTTTCCCCGAATCGGAGCTATGGAGCCTGCCGATCCGTCCGTTGAATCCGAAGTGGATCGTTGTTTCATCACCGATGTCGTCTCCCGTAGCGGCGGGGCACTTGTAGATCGTGTAGTTGTGTTCCATATGGTCTTCGAGCGACCGCAGGATACCGGTTTGTAGTTCGTTATCTGTTATCTTTTTGCCATCGGTACCCCTATCCTCTTCCAGTTTAATGAGACTAAGCTTTTTGCCATCGGTGGTTGCGTTGATGACTGCCTTGCCGATCTGACCGAGGCGACTTGCACATTGTGTCTGTCGGGAAGTGGCCCGCACACTACTAATTGCGGGGATGAGCAGTGAGGCGAGGATTGTGATAATGCCGATCACGACCAGCAGTTCCACGAGCGTGAAGCCCCGCTCGCTTGTTGGCCTGCAATTCCTACGAGAGCGTATGCACATGGCAGCACCTTATGGAAATAGAAAATATTGCCCCACGCAACATCCTATTTTAAGTCCTATTGGCAGGCCCTGCCGGTATTCTCGCAAATAACGGCCCGCGATGCAAGCGAAAACAGCTTTGGTGTCTAGGGAGTGCTGTCCGCAGGTGCTGGCGGGTAAAGTGTTTCACGCACGAGGGGCAGGAACAGTTTGCCGAATTGGACCGCCGGATGCTTCTCGGACAGTTCGTCAGTCCCGCCCTTGATGTTTGTGATCAGATACACTTTGTTGAGCACCGAATTGCCGGGAAATTGTAATCGCGGATTGTCCGGGGCCTGCCAGTTCTCCCCGTTGTCCCACGCCCAAAGAATGCGTTGGTGGATTGCCCCATCGCCCCGCTCCTTCAGAAAAGTCGAGGTCCAGAATTCGGCATTTGTATCATCGGCATCACCGCCGGCAGTGGCGAAAGCGAAATGATCCGGTCTGCTCTCCACCTCATACCCTGAGCCGACATAGCAATATTCGGGTGTGTGGACTGCGACATCGCGGGCGTAGCCACAGATCATATAAATTGTGATCTGATCGCCCGTCTTGCTGTTCCGATAGGCTCGGGAAATATGCGCATGCGCGCCCGCTTCTGCCAATTCCTGCTTTGAGAACGGGATGTCCTGCCCAACCCATTCAGTGCCGATTGCCGTGGGGATCGATTGGTATCGTTCTGCCAGCCGCACAAGCTCCTTGTCGGTCCCCTGTGTCCAGCGGTCGGTCCAGGAGCCTTGGATATAGGTACTGATACCTATCAGTGGCAGTCCTATGATGAGAGGGATCCAGCGAGCCACGGCAATTGTCCCATTGAAAAAGTTAGCAACGAACCGCACACAATAGCCACCTACAAAGACATCTGAGGAAGATCCGTTTTCCGAAATCTCTCCTCCCGGAGGGTACTGATGACCGATCGCTTTCCGAGGCTAGTTTAAATGTTGTCTCTCTACGAGGTGCTTTCCCCGGGGTCGCTGCCAGTGAGTGCCGGAGCATGTCCATAACCGTAGCCGTAGGTGTAATAACCGGAAATGAAAGTGCTGCTTTCCAGCCCGTTGATAACACAGCCGACGACTGGAATGTTGATGGATTGTAACCGTTCCACCGTTTCGTAGGCAGGCATCAAACGACTGACATTGCGTATTACCGAGAGCAGGGCTGCATCACATTGCTGCCCGAGCAGCAATGGATCGACGACCGACAGGACAGGCCCGGAGTCGACGATGATAAAATCAAATTCCTCTCGGAGTTTGTGAAAAATTGTTCCTAGATTTTCCTTCGTTAATGCCTGCAGACTCATATGATCACAATGTCCGGCGGACATGAATCGCAGCCCCGCCATCTGGCTCGGGCGAATGACGTTCTCACTTGCGACCTCGCCACGGAGTACCTCGGCCAAGCCATCCTCCAGGGGCATCTCCAGCAACCTATGGGCGGAGGGATTTCTCATGTCGCCATCGACCAGGAGCGTTCGGCGTCCGGAACGGCCCATGCTTGCTGCAAGACTCACGGCTACTGTGGTTTTGCCTTCGTTCGGTAGCGGGCTGCTTACCAGCAGCGTTCGCACCGACTCGGCAGCCGGGATGTGCAAGAGCATCGCCCGAATACCGTCGGCCGATTCATCCATGGTTGCCTGCAATTGTTCAATTGGGTCATTCGCATGTTTCCGGATAGCAAACCTTCGCTTCGGTTGAACGAGCATCGGTACGCTGCCTAAAACGCGAACACCGAGACCATCCGACATGTCGTTGCCTGAGGTGATGCGGCGTTTATAAAACTCGGGAACGGCGACAATCAGAAAGCCCAGTACAAAACCAAAAGCTCCTCCCACGATGGTCATTCTATCGCGTTGATCGGTGTCTCCCGTTTTGGAAACACGAGCTTGCTGGTAGAGCCGAACGCGTTCTGCACCTCCGGCACTCAGTTCCAGTTCAATTTTTTCGAGCTCATAGCCGACTTCACCCGTCACTTTTGACATCTGGGCCAACTCTTCTTGTCGGCGTACAAGGTCAGCAGAATATTCTCCGAGCTGTTGCAGGTCGTCCGAGAGCTTTGAGAATTCGCTTCGCGTGTTATCGTAGTGCTGTTTTGATTCCCGGGCTTCCATGTCAAGCCGTTCGTGGATCTGTTGCACCTCGGATTTTTTCTCGCCGGTGCGAAGGGCAGTCAGGATGGCGCTTCGTAGTCGCTTCTCAAAGGCGACCTGTTCGGCTTGTAAGTTCGCTATTTCCTTCTGTTTCTGGACAATGGGGGCTGCTTTCTTGTCGCGGTAGACATTTTGGAGGCTCTCGAGTTCTTTCTGGAGTTCCAGAAGACGCTCTGCAAACTGCAATAAATCAGGATTGTCTCTCAGTTCGGCCTCAATGTCTTCGGGAAGAATGTTTCCGGTACTCGCTAGCCACCCTACCTGTTCTTCGTACACCCTAAGGTCCCGTTCTTTCTGAATATATTCCTGTCGCAGTTCTCCGACTTGTCTGCGGAGATAGAGAACGTGATCTAAGAGCAACTGCTGCTGTGCACTGGCGGTTTGTGCATCCGCCGTTCCAATATCGCGGGCAATTTGTTGCAGGTCTTCGCGCTTTGTACGAAGTTCTTCTGCTTTGCGGTCGTACGACTTTTCGAGCACATCGCGTTGTTTGAGAAACCCTTTCTTTTCCTCATCGACAACCCGGTCGAGATAGGCGTTGGTGACAGCTTCGACAAGTTTCTGCAGTTGTCCCGGATCATCGCCGGTCATCGAAATCCGCAGCAATTGATTACCATAACCCTCTTTCTCGCGTTTCGAACTTGGAATATCAACGGTTAATTGGCTACTGAGCCAGTCGACGGGATCCTCTCCATCAGCCTCTACCTCTTTAATCCAAGGCAGCGTCGAGGTGGCCAGTGAATCCAATGCGGCGGTACAGACCATATAACTTCGGATCAATTCTTCGTGGGATTCCCAGTCGCTCGCTTCGAGGTTCTTGATTTGGAAAATCCGGCTACTGGCACCGGTCTGCAACCACGATTGCGAGCTGTAGGTGACAGGTATAAAGAACCATGCGATAAGCGCTACGGGGACCGCAAACGTGACCGCCAGGGTTGTCGCCAGAAGCCAACGGCGTTTACCTGCCTTGAGTACATCCATAACGCGGGGTGGTGTCGAGAGTATTCTGGGGCGGGAGACGACTGCTGGAGCTGGGCCCTCAGGCACACCAACAGGGGCGAGAGCAGTTCCGGGTGATTTTGCACCACCCGTTGGATCGACCGGCCCTAACTGGCCCTTGCCGGGCGGCAAATTCTGGTCTCCACCCTGATTGTCTTCTGGGAGATTGTCTTCAGGACGATTGTCTTCAGGCGGTGTCATCGTTTTCGCTCTCTTTCAGCCGTCTAGTCCGCTACGCTGTTTTTACTGGAGTTATGTACTCACAACCATTTCCTGCAGATCGCACGCATTGCGGGTGCCTGCCCACAGTTAGTCTACGTCAATTCTTTCCTGCACCTCAATGAAATTGCAGTTGTTGAGAAGATCCCATTTTTTGTTTGCACCTCATAACCCGAATTCTCGCCGTAAAATGTAAAATCCCTATTGCATAAATACGTTGCACATCCGGTCTTTGTCCTGTCTTCCAGTTCATATGCGGCCAACTCCTACCGCGTGTTCTGCTCCTGTTCGGTCGCTATGTCTTTGGTCGCTATGTCTTTGGAGGCTATGTCTTTGGAGGCTATGTCTTTGGAGGCTGCTCTCTTGCCCGTTCGATGGCCGCTCGTTTCGCCGGCATCGGGATCTTTATCGAGAAAAACCATGCCGATTACAGTAATTTCCAGATATAAAAACAGCATCGCCAGCGGCATCATCATCAGTCCTGCGTTATCGTGAAAAACATAATGGACCCATTCGCTTTGCTCCCCCGCATAGTGGTAGGCGATTCCGGTCGATGAGATGCGGAGCACATTCACGGCAATTGCAATCGGCAATGCACTGAGGACGATGAAAATCCGCTCCCAGAGGGGCCGGTTAATAATCATGGCCACAGCCGTACACAATGCCAGAAAGACGGTAAGCATCCTCAGACCACTGCAGGCATCGACAACACCCATCGGAATCCCGGAAATAAAAATAATATTTCCCTCCCGATAGGCTTCGAATCCAGTTGCCTGCAACAGATAGTAGCTGCATTGGGTGGCAAACGTTTTTAGGGGCACCAAAATAGCCTGTTGGATGCGGTGCGGTATCGGAAACATAAACGCGAGATAGAGGACAACCGGGCCACCCCATTTAAACATGGGCCATCCCCCGGCCATCAGCAAAATCCCTGCCAGGCAGGGGATAAAAGAAAGCATGTCGGGTGTTTCCATCCCCATGCGGGCAACCGCCAGACGCAGGCCAATCCCAAGGAACAGCAGGGCGGCACCGTACCACCGCGCTGAGGTGGCAATGTGGTTGAGCGTTGCCGGGAGCGATGGATTCCACCGCATCCACAAAAGCACAATGGCCAACACCGGTACGATGTAGCCATGTGAATACTGGGCACTGTTCCAGTAGTTTAGCCACAGCGCGGAAAGGGAATTGTAATAGCTGTAGAAGAGCACCGCGATGAGGCCCAGCAGTACTGCCAGGGCGAGCGTGGGTGTCGCCGATGCGTGCCCGGCATTGCGATCCTCTATTGAGGGATTGGTGCTCGTGAGTGTGCTCATTTTGTTAACCGACCTATCGCCGGACCATGCTCCCCGGGGATCTGGCCACCTTCTCTGATCTATCTCCACCCGGCAGGCTAGCATTGCCGCAAGAAGCTATCTGTCGGCCAAAGGCGTCTTGCCAACTGACATCTTTAGTTTCACTACGAAATGTCTCCTACAGCGGGTCAGGTCCAAAATGTCGAAAATGGCCCGCTGCTGCTATTTTTGCCTGCCGGTAGGCAAAGGCCCGCAGGCAGAGAAAATATGCCCTTCGAGGCTCCATCTTCAAGTTACCACAGGAATTTGCACCGCACAGCCGATTTGAAACCCGGCAGACCCTTTTACCGAGGGGGCTGGCTCCGCACACCCTTTAAGGGATGGCTTTTAAGTGTTTTATAAGTAACAAGTTACAAAATGTGTACCACCACCGGCCGCGATTGCCGCAAGAGTACTACCAGGTCCCATTTTCGCTACTGCTGCCGGGAAAAAATGCCCCCGGGTGGGGAAAATTTGTTCTGCTCGGGCCGAGGGGCAAAAATTACCAAAGATCAGAGGCGGACTCTGCCGATAGGGGGTGCTGTAGGGATTACGAAGAATTTGGCGTTTCCGGGGGGCGACGCTGCTATCGGTGTTAGCTGGTAATAACCACAAACCGTTCCCCATGAACACAAAAAGCCACATCACGGTTTTGCTCAGCAGCCTTTTGCTGCCACTCTTTTGCGGGTGCCATACGCTCGGAACCCGCAACTTCGCCCTCGAAGACCATCTCCCACCGGGCGACCGGATCCCCAACGAAGAGTATAAGACCACGCTTCCAAAATATGTCATCGAGCCGCCCGATATCCTCATGATTGACGCTCTGCGGGTTGTCCCCAAGGCTCCCTATATTCTTGAACCGCTCGATATTGTCCAGATCGAATCCGACAACGTTTTGCCCGACTATCCGATTGGCGGTGAGTACCAGATCGACGGGGGCGGCAAGGTGAGTCTCGGTAGCCAATATGGCAAGGTTAAAATTGCCGGCCTCACCGTGGAAGAGGCCGAAGTGGCGGTCCAGGACAAACTGCTTGAGTTGCTCGTCAACCCGACAACCTCTCTGACGCTCGTGGCAACCACCGGAAGCCAGCAGATTATGGGTGAGCATCTGGTCACCCCGGACGGGCTGGTCCACCTCGGCACCTACGGGCAGGTCTATGTTGCCGGCTTGACGTTGGAGCAGGCCAAGGGGGCCCTCGAAAAGCATCTCGACGAATATCTCGAGAGTCCGGAAGTGATTGTTGATGTGGCCGCCTACAACAGCAAGTTCTACTACGTCATCACCGATGGAGCAGGCCTGGGAGACCAGGTCGTCAAGCTGCCGATCGCCGGCGGGGAGACGGTCCTCGACGCGATTAGCGAAATCGGCGGGCTGGGCACCAACTCGACCAAAGATATCTGGGTTGCCCGGCCTTCTGCCGATCATGGCGGTTACGAACAGCGGCTACCGATCAACTGGGATGCGATTGTCAAGAAAGGGATAACGGCAACCAATTACCAGCTTTTTCCCAATGACAGGATTTATATCCGCGCTAGCGAACTCAATCGCATCGACTCCCTGGTTGCCAGGGCGACGGCACCGGTGGAGCGTATTGCCGGAACGATGTTCCTGCTCACCGCCTCAATTCGTAACCTGGGTGGTTCGTTCCACGATTCCGACCAAAACAACCTCGGCAATTTCTTCAGTGACGAACGCTTGAAGACCGACCTGCAACTGGTCGGGACAAGCCCCTCGGGCATCAATATCTATCATTTCCGCTATCGGGGAGACATGCGTCGCTTCGAGGGTGTGATCGCCCAGGAGTTGCTCATGACCCACCCGGAGGCAGTCATGCGGATGCCCAACGGTTACTATGCGGTCAAGTACGATGTACTCGATGTCACCTTCCGCGAGCTTACCGGGGCCGAGTATTCCCGAAGCTTGCGAAAAATGGCCGAGTAAACCGCACTCGGGCAGGTTCAGGCGGCACCACCGGTGCAAAAAAGAATTGCCTACGTGAGGTTCGACTGCTAGGATAAAAGTAGCAATGTTGTTCGGCCGGGTGCCGTTGGAATGGGCCAGGCCAAAGCGATCCAATTTTTGCGAGGACCAAACGGGATGTATCGTGTTTCAGTGTGGCAATCGGATCGGCTGTTGCTCAGGACACTCTTTGTCGTGGCGGTCTTTATAGTGGCGGTCGTTTCCGTTTCGGCGAGTACCGCTTTGGCCCAATATCAGGACAATCGGGTGATGCCCGACTTCTACACCCGGCCGACGGTGAGCCCTTACCTCGATCTGCTCAACCCGGGACTCGGACCGATCAATTTGCGCTATCAATCGCTCAAGAATAAGCAGACGGCACAAAAAAACGAGAAGCAGGCCCAAGTCAATTATCAAACGCAGCTTCAGCAGCAGACCGAGCGGGATCGTAAGTACGAGGAAGACAAACGGGCCGCAGAACTCAGGAGCAAGAAACCGGCCGAGGGTTCCGTCAATGACCCGCGTGTTGGCGGCCCCGAGCGGCGAAGCCCCTTCCATCTACCGGCGGCTGACCGGACGACCGGTTTTTCCCGCAGCATGCGACCCACCGGCCACGGCATCCGTTATGGGGACAGGCGGGTGAACCGCAGCCCCCGCACGACAGGCCAGTAAAAAAGAGGCCGGTAAAGAAGCCCGTAAAGCGGGCTATCTTTCTGGGAAGCAGTATCTCTTGTACGCCGTGTCTCTTGTACGCCGTGTCTCTTGTACGCCGTGTCTCTTGTACGCCGTGTCTCTTGTACGCCGTGTCTCTTATACAGGGCCCGTTTACCTCAGGCTCCCGCCGAGATGGTGGTTGTGGATGTTGTCGTGGTGGTAACTCTGCGTGCCTGTGATAGGCTGTCCCGCCATCGGGGCGTACGGCTGCGGCGGTGCCGCTGGCGGGTCTGCAGGATCCATGCCAGACCGTTTATCGGGGCCTTTGGAATAGATGAGAGGGAAGATGGCATACGTTCCCGACTCGACTCCCGTGGGATCAAAAGGGTCTGGGCTGCCTGTCGGATCGTCCTGCTGCAGGTCCGAGAGGTGTCCCAAAGAGGGGTTGCTGGCATCATCAACGAAACCGGCTGGCCAGCGGATAAATCCGATTGGTTCGCCCCAGGCGTCGACAAACACATCTGGCGTGCCATCTTTGTCTAGATCTCCAACGTCCTGTTCGGAGAAAAAATTGATGCGATCGAGATCATCGTCGGCGAGCATGGAGACGATCAGATAGAGGCACACGGCACTCTCATCGTGCTCTGGATTCTCAGAATCAGGATCAGTAGTGGGCCACCCTCCGCTGATGGCATCGTTATACGCGGCTTGGAGGACACCGCCAGTTCCCGTTACCCCATCTTTGCAATCGGGCAATTCGTCCTGTATCAATTTACGGATGGCAGCGAGTTTCGCCTCAGCGATTTCATCCTGGGTCAGGCCCATGGTACTGCCGATATCCACCCG
>JASMGX010000139.1 GCA_030751095.1 Pirellulales bacterium
AGTTAAACAACCCATCCATTGTATGCTGGCGCCACAATTGTGCAAAAACATCGAAGGTGACCCGGCAAAGCCGGACTTTGCGGCCACGACTTGTTGGGCGGCCATCACAGCATGATGGCTATTGTTGCGCATCCTCTTTCTCGAGGTCTCGCATGGCACGTCCCAGGGATTTGATGAACTTTTCTTTAGTGAGTAAGGAGAACTTCACATAAATGACTACCAAATAATCTTCGTCTTCGGTGACTTGGATGGCAAGCTTATCGTCCTCATTCCGCCACAGGCCCATAGTAGGGTCGTCCGCAAAGTTCTTCTTTTCGTGTTTCGCGTAAATTGTGTTTAGCGACCTGCGTGCCTCGGCAAAGCTGACTTTCTTCGGATAGCGCACAGTGGCGGCGAAGTATTTTCCTTTGTCGAGGTCCACCATGATGGTTTCGGGGTCCAACTGTCCTGGAATCGCAGGTTTAAGCAACACGATCTGATCTGCAGTGCTCTTACCGAATATTGCCGTATTAAACAGTCTCAGACGACTTATTTTTTCTTCATGAGATGTGGGTTCCGCTGAAACAGCGAGCGAAGGGACCATGAGCGTAAGAGCGAAGGCAACGAGATAGCACAGTGAATGGATCATGATTAACTTTTTTGCCCTTTCGCCCAATGGTGGCATTATCCCGCCAGATGGGCCTGCTTTGCAAGCAAAATAGAACTCGTCTTAACGCGAAATATTCGCGCGGACCCTGTCGAGCTGCTCTTTCAAGCCTTCCCGCACCTTAGCATAAGCGGGATTTTTTGAGAGGTTTCGATTTTCCCCCGGGTCCTCCTGCAAGTCGAACAGACCTGTCGCAAGCAGTTTGCCCCGTCCGCCATCGGCATGCATCTCCATATACCGGTAGCGATCGCTCCGGACCGAATCACCCCCTCCCCAACGGCTGAAAACGACTTCTTTATGGGCGGCGTCGGTATCCAGTAGGAGCGGCAGCAGACTTTTACCTTGCAGGTGCGCCGGTTTGGGAATTTTTGTCAGGTCGCAAAGCGTGGGATAGATGTCAATCGTTTCAACCAAGCGGGCACAGTCTCGATCGCCCGGAATGCCGGGTGCGGCAATGATTAGCGGCACGCGGGTGGCGACTTCAAAGTTGGTGTGTTTGCACCAGAAACCGTGCTCGCCAAGCTGCCAGCCATGGTCGCCCCAGAGGACGACGATCGTCTTCTCGGCCAGACCGAGTCGCTCGAGTGCATCGAGCAGGCGGCCTATCTGGGCATCCACAAAGCTCACGCTCGCCCGGTAGCCGCGAACAAGCTCACGCGCTGTCTCGGCAGAGACCGGCCCATCCTTAGGAATATCTCGATAGCTCCGCAACTCGCCCCAAGTATAGCGAAAGGCTCGGGAAAGGTCGCGGGGAAAATAGTCGTTCGCAGCCAGTGGAATTTGATCCTCTGGATAAAGATCCCAATATTTTTGTGGGGCAACAAAGGGCAGATGCGGCCGGTAGAAACCGCAGGCGAGAAAAAAAGGGGTATCGTCCTTCGCCAGTTGGTCCAGGTTGGCGAGCGTTCTGTCACAGATTTGATAATCGGGATAGATATCGTCCGCCATGTCGGCCGCCTCGAACGCCGGACCGTTTATCCGCCGCCCATTTTTTTCGATCGGCTGATTTTCGGGCTTGGCCCACGAAATGCTGCGGTTTTCCGGTCGCCAAGGAGGTTCGCTCCAGGCATCCAAATCGTCGTCCTGGTGGTGATAGATTTTGCCGTTGCTAAGCGTGGTGTACCCGTGCTGTTTGAAGAGCGCAGGAAGCGACACCACATGCGGCGCATCCTGATCGACGCGAGTGAGATAGTTGCGGAAACGATCGGGCGTCGGCCGCAGGCTGGTCATAAGAGTCGCCCGCGAGGCACCACAGGTCGCAATGTTGCAGTATGCCTGGGTGAACCGTACACCTTCGGTGGCCAGTCGATCGAGGTTCGGCGTGACCATGGCTTCGTGGCCGAAGCTGTGGATTTCGGGCCGCAGGTCATCGACAGCAATGAACAACACGTTCGGCCGCGTCTCATCCGCCGCAATCGGCAGAGCATATCCCCAGAGGCCAAGCAGCATCAGAGGGGCAAAAACACCTTTAACGTCCATCGTCTTCCTTCCACCAGTCGGGGCCATCGGCAAGTACCGCCCGGTCGTGATCGATCAGTTCTTTGCGCATTTTTGAAAATCGCTCCGGATACTCTTCTGCCAGATCGGTTGTTTCTTTGGGATCGTTTTTGAGATTATAGAGTTCAAACGTTTTTAAATCATGTGAGCCCACAATTTTCCAGTTCCCTTCACGCAGCCCCACTTTGTATTGTTCGGGTGCCAGATGATTCCGCCAGTAGAGCGGCTGGTCCCGCTCGATGGTGCCGCCGGAGAAGAGTGGCACGATCGAAGTGCCATCAATCACCCGATCCGCAGGCAGCGGGATGCCCACAATCTGACAGATCGTGGGAAACAGGTCCGAACCGATAATCGGCGTCTCGCAGACGCTGCCGGGCTCGATGTGGCCGGGCCAGCGGATAATGCCCGGCACGCGGATCCCGCCTTCGTGGGTGTGCCGCTTGCGTCCCCGCAGTCCACCGGTCGAGCCGCGAGTGCGGCTTCCCACGCGCGTTCCGCTCCCCTCGGGCCCGTTGTCCGAGGTAAAGACGACCAGCGTGTTGTTCGTCTCTCCTAACCGATCGAGCGCGTGCATCAGCATACCGAAGGCGTGGTCGAGTTGGGTAATGTTGCCGTGGTGCTGCCGGATACCCTCATCTTCAATCTCCTTATAGCTCTCCATGAACCGGCTGGCCGATTCGATCGGCTGGTGCGGTTCGTGCGTCCAAACCGTAAGAAAGAAAGGCGCATCCTCTTTCTTTTCTTCTTTCAGCCACCGGACCGCTTCTTCGACGGCCACGACGGCCGAGGGCCCTTCCAGTTTTCCGGTTGCCTCGCGGTTGCGGACGTAGTTGGTCGGGTTGATGTGATTGGGGCGGGCGTTGTTTTGGGTCGCCAGCCACCAGTCGTAACCGTGATCATCCGGCTGCGGCTGATCGGGCGAGTTGAATTTTCCGTTGAGGTGCCACTTGCCGACGTGGCAGGTGGCATAACCCTGCTCGCGGAGCAGCTTGGCGATGCTGATTTCGCTTTGTCGCAGGTGGTATCCGCTACCGTCGGGGATCCAACGCCAGACCCCGTTGCGGTAGGGAGTGCGTCCGGTGAGGATCGCCGAGCGGGACGGAGAGCAGACAGCGCAGGCCGAATAACACTGCGTGAAGCGCATCCCCTCGCTGGCAAACTTGTCGAGGTTCGGGGAGTGAATCAGCGGATGCCCATAGCAGGCCAGATCTCCCCAGCCCTGATCGTCGGTGAGAAAGATCACGATGTTGGGCCGTGCCTGCTCATCCTCACCTGCCGCATGCTGTAGCGCAAAGGTACTCAGGAGTACCAAAACGAGCGACAGGAGTTTTGCCGATTGGGTCATACAAGGGTCGCCAAAATGTTTTTGGGAGGCCCGGTTGTGCCGGACAGATCATTTTAGGATGTGGAGCGTGTTTTGCCAAACGCGACCAAATATTCGCTCGCCTCTCGAAGGCGCGTCAGTGCGGGTTTGATGGCATAATCTCCCAGGCTTCCAAGAGCGGCACCCGGAAGCTGCCGCCACGGGCGAAGAGTGCGACCCCCAAACTATCCTCACGCGACGGATAGATTCGTCGCATCACCGCCTGACGGTCGTTGGCAAACACTTCGACGATCGACTTGTCGACAAAAATCCGCAGCCTCAGCGGCTCTCCGCCCGGCAGCTCAAACGGTCCTGCTTCTACCGTTTTGACTTTGTCCGTAAGACTCGACTTGCGGGTATCGATCTTCAGCTTCTTCTCCTGGGCATCATAAAAAATCAACGTCTCCTCTTCGCCGCCGGGTGAAGTGCGGACTTTTACGCCGCACTGCCGGGCATCGCCCGGATCGATGGTGAGCCGCAACTCAAAACTGTCTCCGCGGAGGTCGAGTTTTAATTCCGAATCGGCCGCCACGGTCAAGTTTTCCAGCTTTTGTCCATTGTAACGGAGTCGCTCCAATTCCTCGGGGACCTGCATGCGTAGCGTTCCATCCGGAGCGAGCGAAAGGACGCGGGGCAGACTCATCGTGCCCGACCAATCCCGGTCGGCTCTGAGCTTGAAATCGGGCCGATCCTTGGCCCAGGCCCACATGATGCGGCGACCGCGATCGTCGAGCAAACTCTCGGGGGCAAAGAAACTGTTGTCGATCCAACTCATCTGCTCGTGATGCGTCGGATGGAACTGTTCGTCTTTCCAGTCACCCAAATAATAACGGGCGCCTAAATCGTGGCTGATGCAGAGCAGCATGTGGCGGTCGCCCAATTTGAAAAAGTCGGCGCAGGAGACATCTTCGTTGATTTTCACCCCGTCGATCGTGTTGGCCAGAAGGTCTCCCCGATACTCCCAGGGACCGGCCAGCGATTCCGATTTGACAATCCCGGGTCGTTTGCCACCAAAAATCGCGTAATAGTTTTCGCCCTCGAGCCAGCCGTACGGGTCCCACGACTCGTATTTACCGTGATGCGTTTCGCCCGGTTTGGTTTTGGGCGTGATCGGATTCGATTCGAGTTTCTTCCAGTCATCGAGGTTCTCATCCAACGCAACGGCCATCGCGTTGCCCTGTCCCACCTGGTGGTAACACATCGTCGGCACACCCTCCTTGTTGACAAAACAGTTGCCACTAAAGATGCCTGTGAGCAGTTTGGTCGGATGGTGCCGCCAGTGGCACAGATCGATACTCGAGACATGCCCCCAGTTATGGCCTCGATCGTCCTGAAAAATATAGAAGAGGTGGTAGCGGCCTTTCCAGAAAATAGCTCCGTTGGGGTCGAACGGCATCCCGGTCCCTTCCGGAATCACAAAATGATATCCGGGCCGATGCGGATCGCTGAGCAAATTTTCGCGGAGCGTGCGGGCTGCCTTGGCCGCCTGCTGTGGCGTGAGGGTTGCGGTGACCGGTCTCGGTTTCTCTGCGGCGGCTTTTCCCGGCAGTCCGAGCGCGGCCGCGGCGAGCAGAGAGAATCCAATAGTGGCAAGCAGCGGCGTACGATCTGCTCTCGGTAACCGGTCATCATGCATGAATTGGGACTCCTTGATAGCGATCTCAAAATGTCCAGGTGGGCCCGCCATTGTTCCACCAACGGTTCCGGTCCGTCAAGTTACTCACGATCCGCAAAGTGGCAAGCCCAAGCGATGGGCGAAGAAATGTCATCTAAAATGAACAAAATAGCGAAAGGCTCGCAGCGTAAAACGATTCAACCTGCCCGCCGTCGCGGCGCCCAGGCGAGTTTCCACCAAGCTTGGGCAGCCCTTCTCATGTCACGGATGGACTGAACGGGCCGCTTAGAGACCTGCACCTCGGGGAGTGTGATACCGGGCCGGCAGGCGACCAACAAGCCGTCGACCGAATAGCTCTCGAGGATCGTGTGGTCGGTGATCAGACGGTATCCCATCTGCTCTAAATGATCTCGGCAGTCGCGGTGGATCACAGGATCGTGGGTCGAAATAAACAGAAAATCGATGCGACGTTCCCTGAGCATCCGGTCGGCGCCGGCGAGCATATCGCGTTCGGCACCCTGGATATCGCTATGCAGCAGATGGATGTGCTCGAGCCCCTTGGTGGTTGCAAAATCGTCGATGGCAATACGCCCATTTTCAGAGTCACTCATCGCAGCGACAAACGCCTGCGTAAAGTCGCCTTCTGGAAATCCGTTGAGTTCAAAATTATCTCGGCCGGGCTGTGGCGGGTTTGCCTCGACCATGTAAGCGCGACCATCTTCGACCTCGCGCAAAAACCACATCGAATAATACGACCAGTGCGCTCCCAGTTCGACCATCACGCCTGCTTTTGGAATTTCTGGGAGTACGACATGAAAGACCCACTCTTCCTGAGGCTCATGGTGGCCTCGCAGGCAACGGATAATCGGGGTCATGAAGGGGCCGAAATGTGTGTCGTCGTAAACCTTCAGGCCGTTGTGCATCACCTGATACACGCGACCGGTCCGTTGGTCGATGCCCGTTTGGCCCGCTTCTGGTACTTTCGGAATGGTTGCTGCATCGTTGCAACTGGTCGCAATTGCGATGCGTCTTCGTTCTCTTCGGTTCATACTGCGACCTCTGGCTCCAATCGGCCATTTTTTACGTAACGCCTGATTTTACGAATCAATACATTCTGGACCAAGATCAATTCCCGGGAGAATCTTCCAGCCGATTTCTGGGGGCTGGAAACATTTCTCACACCATCGGTGACTCAAAGGACGAACAAACCGCTCTGCCGCAAAATATTGTCGGCCGGTTCCATTTCATTGCTGCTGGAGATGTTCCTCTAAAAAGTCGAGGAGAAGTTCCGTGTAGCGATTCGGATCGAATTGATAGAGATCGACGTGTCCCGCCCCTTCAAAGAAGATCAGTTGTTTCCGCTCGCCTGCCGCTTGGAAGAGCCGTCTTGTCTCCTCCTTTGGGGTTAACCGGTCCTCACTGCCGGCCATCACCAATACGGGACAGGTGAGTGCGCCAATGTGATCCACCGGTCTCAATGCTGCGGGTGAAATCCCGAGCCTCATCTTCATTTGCAAGAGCAGAATCTCTTTGGCAATGGGGCTCAGCGGTCCGAGTCGCTGGCGAATCCGATTCCCGATCGCCTCGTCGATGGTCGGATAGACCGACTCCAGAACGGCGGCATCGATCTTTAATGGCGAGGCCAGTACGGTTGCTGCTCCTCCCAGTGAGATGCCAATCACTGCAACCGGCTGTTCTGGTTTTCGCATGTGCGCAAAATCGACGGCGGCACGGACATCGAACCGTTCGAGGTGACCGGCCGTAATGCACTCGCCGCTGCTTTCGCCATGACTCTGCAGATCGATTAGGAGAATTGAGTAACCGTTGCGATTGAGGAACCGTGCGCGGTCTACCATCTGGAGCCGCGATCTGCGGATGCTGTGCAGCAGGATGACGGTTCCCTTATCCCTATCACCCGGAACGTACCAGCCGCTTACAATCGAACCGGAACTGCTACCGAGGAGTATCGGTTCTCCAGCGAGATCGGACGGGCAGGGTCCTGCCGGCACCCGCATGGGCGCGACGAGCCGATTGCCAACCTGCCACGAAACGCCGGCGAAGAGAAGCAGACCGAGGGATGCTGTCACGAGCGCCCAGAATAATGTAGTCCGGTTCCGCAATGTCTCGCGCAAGGTCATGAGATTTTCCGATTGGCATCGCCGCTACCGGACCGCTATGCCGGCGGTTTTTGTGTCACTATCGCCTGCAAAAATATCACGAAGCGCTCGGGCGCGAAATTCGAATATAGAGCGAAGGTCACGGCTGACAAACAGACGGTTAATGAGGCCTCCACCGAAAATCCGGTAGCGGATGCGATCGTGTACGAGGGTGGAATCACCCTCCTCTTCAAAAGTATGTTCGTGAATCCACCGTCGATACGGGCCTTTCTCTTGCTCATCGACAAATCGATACGGCGGCTCCCACGCAGTGATCGCCGATCGCCAACGCAACGGAATCCTATGAACGCGCAACCGATAGTCGATCCGTGTTCCCTCGCGCATTTCGATGGGGCCTTTTGTGAGGATGTCGAAGTGCAGGGACGATGGTGTGATTCGCTGCAGGTTGCGGGCGTCTGCAAAGAAGGCGAAGACATCCTCGCGGGGCCGCGGCACGCGCATGCTCGAACGCAGCAAAAAGCCTTTACCGTCATTTGAAATCTCGGCCGTCACCGTATTCTTCCGAGTCGGTTTTGACAATCCTAGCATTCCCCAATTAGGGTTGTTGTTTGTTCACCGGCCGCGGCTCCGTCAGTCGACGGATACGGAAGTTTTTATAATGGATTTCACCCATATAGCGCCGCCACCCACCGGATCCGAAACCGACCATATCGAATGGTGTCGCGGATCCATAGCCAGTGGACCCGAGGTCTATTTTTGTATCGTTGACAAACAACTCAAACGTCTCGTTGTCCCATGCCTTCAGATGAAGGCGATTGCTGAAGTCGAAGGAATTTCCATCGGCAGTGACCTTTCGTTTCAGTGGGATTTTTTCAGGCAAAAAATTTCCGCTTCCGACGAAGACTCCATCTCCCGTGATTTCGGCGCAAAACGCTATGCCGGAGGAACCCTGTCCGCGATCGGCACGGAGCCCTATGTGAATTCCAGCATACAACCAATGGGAAATCACCTTCTTTGGTTCTAGTTCGAGTGTTATTTCCTTGGGGCCCCGAAAGCTCCCTTTATGATAGAGGTACATGTATTTAAATTTTTTGATATTACTGGCTGTGACACTGCTCTTGTTTTCGACTTTGAATAAATTTGCGGGGCCTCTCCATTCAGCCAGGTCCGGACTGAATTCAAGATCGACCCATTTTCCGGACTCGTAGTCAAGTTCCTTCTGGGCTATATCGATAATGGACTGCAGGAAGTAATCCGCCTCTTCGTTTGTATTCTGGTTCTTTAATTTGGTGAAAACATCGTGAACCTGTTTTGTTTTTTTAATTGAATTCGGCAATTCAAGGAGATCCAACGCCTCGTGCAGCGGTTCGCCCAGCGACTTGCTCGCCTGGAT
The DNA here is from genome assembly GCA_030751095.1 of Pirellulales bacterium. Lineage (GTDB taxonomy): Bacteria > Planctomycetota > Planctomycetia > Pirellulales > UBA7805 > UBA7805. The sequence continues at coordinate 8,632 of JASMGX010000139.1, forward strand.
TTCAGACCAATGGTATTTCTTTCTCAAATCGTAATCGGCAAAAGATTTTTCGTAGAATTCATCGCCGATCAGTTTCCAAAAATGTTCCGCGTCATCGTAGTTGCGCGTCATCAACGCCATTGCGAGGATATTGGTGTAGAAGGTTCTCTGAGGTCGACTCAAGCGACCTGTCTGGCGATCGCTGACAATAGTGCGAGAAGGGTGTTCGGCCAGTTTCAATAGTGAATAACGCCATTTGTC
>JASMGX010000013.1:0-19348 GCA_030751095.1 Pirellulales bacterium
TCTGCCTCGAGCGAATAGAGGGTTTGGCCGAGAAGCGTGGTATCGGATTGGCCGGTCACCTCGCCCCAGAGGATCAATCCAGTGGCAAAGTTCATTGCCTCGGATGACGACTCGTGGTTGTTGCCGCGGGAAAAGGCTCCATGTCCCGAGGCCCAGGAGTGGCCCGCCATCGGACTGAAGTTTCTCAGTCGCGGCAGATTCGGGTCGTTCTCATCGGTACCGGCCACGTCTTTGACGATTAAGTCGATGATCGCCTGGTTATCAGCCGCCCACGCCGGGTCGCTCATGCCGAGCAAGGCCGCCGAGTGGACCAAATAGCCCATATGGAAGTGGTGGTCGTTGAGCATCTGGCCGGAATAGAACGCATCGGGATATGCCTGGAGGGTGTCCCACTGGGCGTTGTAGGCGAAGTGTCGATCATTGGAATTGCCGTCGAAGTGGAACCAGTCATTGAGTCCATCTTTAACCGCTTGATGGATGTCGTCGCGGATGTCGGTTTCGCCCACAAGTTCGGCGACTTGCGAGAGCTGCATCAATTTCAGGAGCGATTTACCCGACCAGTAGGGATCGGCAAACCGACTGAAATAACCGGCCGGGTCCGTTGCGGCCTCGTCCGTAATGAGCAGTTGCCGCAGTGTTTCTTTTTGCGCATCATCGAGCGTCGAAGGGAGCGCGGGGAGTACTCCGCGGGCGGCAAGATCGGCTTGAATCGAACCCGTTTTGACCGGGGTCATGCTCCCCCGCGCACTGGCATATGCGGCGGAAGGAAGTGTGTCGATTTGCGTATGCCGGGCCAGATGCGGATAGAGTGCGACGATGGTCTCTCCGCTGCTGCCCTCGCCACTGAGGCTGTAGTCGTAATTGAGTTTCAGTGAGTAGGGGTCGGCACCCCGGCTATAGCCAAACTGGGTGCCCGAAATCGGATGGTTTGCTACCTCGCGAAAGGAGGCGAGTGTTTCGGGCTCACTTCCCGGAAGTAGCGCAATGGCAACCGTACCGGAACCCGCGACGTCGAGCGTGACACTTTGGCCTAAAGCTTGCCACGAAGATCCTTCGGGCGCGTAGAGACCGTAGGTGCGGTCGGCGACGGTAAAGATGGCGGTTTCGCCCTCTAGGGAAACCGACCCCGCACCATCGTCCCAGCGAACGGCTACCTTGTTTAGTTCCGCATTTTCAATCCAGACGAACGGTGATCCCTGTGCCATCGTCGTCGAGGGGGAATTGCTTACGCCGTTCCACTTTCCCGTAAATGCCCAGTCGGAGTAGGAATCGAGGGCGAACTCAGTTGCCGACTCCGAGCCGAACAGGTCGACGTGCAGGTCTGCAACAATGGCAACCTGATACTCCCGTAGAGTAGGACCGGTTTCAAAGGCCGATTGGATCGTCTGGGCGGAGATTGACATTCCCGTTTCACTTGCCTTCGCGGTGATCGGGTGGATGAACAGAGGTGCGGAAAACGAATCTCCATACTCCGCAAAGTGGACCGAAGACCACCAGTCATTGCTCGGAACCGCCTGGGAAAAATTGTTGGTAACAATCGGCTCAAGGGGATTGCCCTGATAATCTCCCGGGGTCGGCAGACCGGGTGACGGAGAGGCTGCAATCGTACCACTTTCAATCAGCGATTGAATGATGGCCGAAGTCTCCTCGGTCGTTTCCTCGGGCGAGGAAAGGATCGTATCGAGAGAATCGGGATTTACCGTATCGCCAGCGAGCAGCGATCGGACCTCGAGCGACTCCATTTTAAGATCGGTATAGTCTATGCGCTTCTTTTGCTTGCGTCTTCTGTTATGAGATAATTGAAAAAGATATTTCCAAGGTGTCATGTTGTTCCACTCGTCTGTTCTGTTTTTGCCCTTCAGTTGCTCCGTACTGCTGGTCCGCCCAATGTGATGCTAAAGAGCGATATCGATGCGATAGCGCCTTGTCCGGTCGCCTCTGTTCTGCGTAGAGATGTTTCATCATTAAATTTCGTGCTTCTGCAAAATGGACCTCTTCATTGAACAGGCAAGACGCGATGTATTAAAGTGAAGACAGTGCTTCTTTTTCGCACTTGGAAAATACATTAGTTGGTTTAATTGTTAGGTTAATGCAGAGCCTCACGGTCGATCGCAACATGGGCGTCGCAACGCATGAGGCGGTGTCTATCTGAATGTGATGCATTTCCGGTCTTCTCGTTAGGCGAGATTATCCTTTCCGGTAAACACGATGTCTGTTGGTAAACTGTCCTGGCTACCGACAACCGTGAAACCAAAGGTCACCTCGCCTCCGGCAGCGACCTGGGCATTCCAGTCCGCGTTGGTAATCACATACCGGTCACCCTCTTGCGAGGTGATCGATGCATTCCAGATCGCGTCGATCTGGCCTGCGAAGGTGAACTCGAGCGTCCAGCCGTTGATGGCGTCGGGGCCTGCGTTGCGGATGGTCAGGTTGCCTGTAAATCCACTGTCCCAGGTCTCGGCGAGGGCAAACGTGACGGACGATGTATTTCCGGGATCGGCCGGTGTTTCATCGACTGGCGTTTCATCGACTGGCGGATCAGTAACCGGAGGTTGTGTCGGTGCGGGAGCGAACTCCATGTTTTCGCCCACCGGGTTGCCGAGGACGACCATGCTCTGGAAGTACTCGATCACCCCGGAGCTTGAAACATCCAGGGCATCCCACTGCGGCCAGTCGAACGTGTCGTTCATGAACGGCTGCGTCTGATCGGAGCTGAGCACCGTGAGGTGGTTCACGTCGTGGGCAATCGCCACACCTTCAATCGAACGCCAGCCATGAGTGCGTCCGTGCATCCAGCCACCGTAGTGCGGTTCCATCTTGAGGGTGTTGATGAAGGTATCTTCAATACCGTAGAGCTCGAGATAATCAGCAAATCCCTCGTAGCCAAACTGACGGACCATCTCCATCACCGCGGCCTTCATCTCGGCCGGATCCTCGACGGTTCGTGCGGTCCGCTGGATATCGGCCAGGATCTGGGGGTCATAGGTCTCATCGGTAATCCAACCGACTTTGGCACCCTGCATGGCGTAGTAGAGTCCCACGCCTTGGATATCATTCCCCCAGGCCTCGGTGTTGTTGGTCAGTTCGTTGGCAAACGCCCACTCGCCGACATCCTCAATCGTGAGCGCCGAGAGTCCGAAGAATGCACGCAGGTTATTGTAGGCCTCGGTCGCCTCGGTGGTGATTGCCGTTCGGCCACCCACCAGCTCATCGTGCTCGGAGTTGTCATTCGAGTCGTGGAACGTTCCCCAACTCGTAATGTCAATGTAGTCGCCACTCGAAGCGGGAGGATCCATCGGATCGTGACCATCGTGGTCGTCCATCGGAGGGGTGACCGGATCGGGATCCGTGTCTACGGCACCGGGCCACGCATAGGTGGTCACCTGCTCGTAAAGGCTGGTGGAGGGCCACTCGCCTGGATGGACACCGTCAGCGCCGGGGACAAACGAACCGGTAAAAGTAACGTTGCCATATTCGGCCGACAATTCTGCAAGAAACTGGTTCTCTTCCACATATGGATCGGCCGCACCCACCAGGAGCACTGACGCTCCTTTCTCGGAAAGGAGGTCGAACTGCTGGCGAATATATTCACGTTCACCCTGTTCCCAGGAATCGAGGTAACCATCCGCATTGCTCGCATTCATGATCCCTGTCGATAGCATGATTTTTGCGCCATTTACAGCATCACCAAGGGACAATAGTGCGTTGTAGATAAGCGAAGGTTGCCTACCAGAGACGGCATCCGAAGTAATGGACGGCTCCACCGCTGAGAGGCCGACGGCGATACTGTCACCCACGATCAAATCAGGCGCGGGCGAATTCACATCCGCAGGTGGATCTGCCGGTGGTTCATCGACTGGCGTTTCATCGACCGGCGGATCGTCAACCGGTGGTTCGACCGGAGGTGTGGTGTTGTCATCATTCAGGATCGTTCCGGTCGCAGTGAGATCGACAGCCGCATCGTCACCGGTGATCGGCGGCGGTGTGCTTGGTGTGGTGTTGCTTTGGACGACCGGATCGAAGATGCCATTGCCACCGTAGATGGTATCGAACACCAGATCGGATGCCGATGTGATTTCTGCAAAAGTCTTTCCAGCAAACCAGCTGTCGGCTGCTGCTCCAATCAGACTTTCATCTCCGCCGGCATCGTTTGAGAGATCCCAGAACATCATCCCGCCGAGCCCGGCATCCTGCGCCCATTCGCTCTTGAGAGAGATGCTGCCGGGTGTTTCAAAGGAGCTAAAGATCCCTTCACTTGCGCTGTAGAGGTAGGCAGCCTGGGCGTCATCGTCCCAGTTCAGCTCCCAGTCGCTCGTGCCGGACAGGTATTGCGAGGCCAAATCTTTGTAGTCGTAGTTCCCGGTTTCAAAGGTGCCGCCGGCCGCGCCGGAGGCACTCTCTGCGTAACCGTTGTCTCCACCATCGGCCACACCGCTCCAAGCACGGGTGTAAGCGGGTGCACCGAGAATAATCTTCTCAGGCGAAACACCCGCGTCGAGATAGAGATTGACGGCCGTTTCGATGTCGTACCCAGCCGGATCGTTCATCAGGGCCGCCTGATGGCCTGTCGTATTTTCCCACGTGCCGTGGAAGTCATAGGTCATCACGTTGAAGAAATCAACATACTGATTGACACCCGAGACATTGAAGTTGGCAACCTTGTCGGGCCCTCCTGGCGATGCGAGGGTGATCTCGTAGTACCGATCATTCTCGGTACCGAGTTGGTCGAGTTTTTCGCGTACCAGTTCAAGGACAGAAGCGTAGTTTGCGCCGTCTTGCGGGCTTTCACTATTGCCTCGGAGTCCACCACCACCGGGATATTCCCAGTCAAAATCGATGCCATCGAACATCGTGTAGGTGCCGAGGAAGTCGTAGATCGAGCTTGCGAGCGTCTCGCGTCCCTCGGAGGTTGCACAAACAGAGCTAAAATTGCCGGAGAGTGTCCAGCCACCGAGGGCAATGCTGGTGCGCAAATGAGGATATTTGGCTTTGAGTTGGGCAACCTGATTAAAGTTGCCCCAGACCGTTTGCTCAGAGCGCGGGTCGTCGGCCGGATACGACCAAAGATCCGCTTCGCCACTGACCGATTCGGCCGCCGAAAATCGTTTTTCGGTCGCGGCAAAGCTGTCGAACAGGACCATTTCACCCTCTGCGGTGAGGTTCGCAAAGGCGTAGATGAAATGCGAGAGATCGTCCCCCGGAACGTCGCCGATCTGGTAGTTGCGTCCATAAATACCCCACTCGGGATAGTAGGCGGCGACAACCGGTACTTCGACCGGATCCTGGGGAGTCGATGCCGGCGGTTGGTCCGATTCGAGAGAACGAACATGGAGTGCAAAACTCTCGTCGGCTTCAAACTCGATGTCGCCGAGGATCGTTACGGCAATCTCCGCAGTCGATTCACCAGCCGCGAGGGATACCGTGCCGCTTGTTGCGAGATAATCCTCACCCGCCAGAGCCGAGCCATCTTCGGTCTCATACGTCAGCGTGAGCGGTGCATCGGTCGCAACGCGGTTTACGGTAAAGATTGCCTGTGAGCTGCCACTATCCCCTTCAATCACTTCAATATCGGAAACGTAAACCGGATCGTCATTTGTCGGTGGATCAACCGGATCGGCAGGCGGATCGACCGGTGTTTCATCGACGGGTGGATCGACGGGGTCAGTCGGCGGATCGACCACATCATCGTTCAGAATGGTTCCGAATCCTGAGCGTGTGCCAGTATTCGCGCCCGTTCCGTCGTCGGGCAATGCATCATTCTCACCCGAATCGATTGCGCTGACCGCTGCATAGAGGTCCTCGTATTGGTAGTTTGGCGGATGCACACCGTCCGCACCCGGGGTAAATCCACCCATAAAGGTCACGCCGTACTGCTGAGCCAGTGCAGCAAGCTGTTCATTATGGGAATCATAGTTTCCATCGGCGGCACCGACCAAGCGGACGCTCGCACCTTGGTCAGTGAGATACTGCAACTGGTTCTCAACGCCAGCGAAATCGATCGTGTTGTTCATGATTCCGCTCGAGAGCAATACCCTTGCACCGTCGAGTTGGTATCCACCGGCGATGATCTCGTTGTAGATCGTGGTGGGGTTACTGCCGACCTGTGCGTACCCCAGGGCTGCCGGGTTCTGGTACCCGAGTCCCACGGCAATGCTGTCGCCGATGATATGGGTCTCCCAGCCGGTTGTCGCCACAGAGTCGTCATCCTCCGAAGGATTCTGCGGAACACTTCCGGAAAGAATTTCGATGGATGCGCTCGATCCGGTCGCTTCAAAACCGAACACGGCGGTTTGTCCTGCAGCGACGTCGCCGTTATATTCTCCGTTGCCGATCACGTACACAGAGCCATCCTCCGAGAGGATTTCAGCATTCCAAATGCTGTTGATCTCACCGTCGAGTTGAATCGTGACCTGCCAGGTGCCAGCGGCTGTCTCCGGGGCAAAGGTCCACTGGCTCACGTAGCCGGTATCCCAGGAGCCGGTAATCTCAAAGCTGAAATCACTGCCGCTCGTCACGCTATCGGAGGGATTTGAGACCGGCTCATCTGGGGTGGTTTCAAAAATAGCGCCAGATGGTGTGTTCAGCACGACCTCAAAGCGTTCGTCGTTTTCAACCACCAAGTCGCCGTACACGCGTACGTCGATTGTTTTTGAGGTTTCACCGGGAGCGAACGTTACAGTCCCTTCGGTTTGCGCAAAGTCGGTCCCGCTGCTTGCCGTGTTGGACATTGTGTAAAAATCAACACTCACCATGTCTGAAGAAGACTCTGAAAGTGCGATGGTGAAAGTGGCGAGCACAAAACCGCTGTCACCTTCAGTGACCTGGGCATCAGAGATCGTAATGGTCGGTAGCTGGTCCGGATCGGTATTCGCCGGTGGATCGACCGGCGGATCCGTGGGTGTTTCATCGACCGGCGGATCGACGCCGTCTGGTGGAGGATCGACCGGATCTGCCGGAGGATCGGCGGGCGGTTCAATCGTTGAGCGGTCCATCGGCACCGGGTTTTGGTAATACTCCTGCACCTGAGTAATCCACCAGTAGTCGTCGGTCGGTTCGCTACCGATACTGTCGGTGCTGATGCCGACCCCCGCGCCGAAGAGGATCTGGCGAATCCCCGCATCGCGGGCTTCTTCCATGTGAGAGCCCCAGGTGATGGTCGATCCGTCGACGCTCAGCTTGGGATCGCCAGAGTCGTTGCTGGAAAAATGGTCAAATCGTGTTCCGGTCGCTCTAAAACTGTCTCCCAGGAAAAATGTGGGCGCGGAGTCTTCGTACTGCCTTGTGGTGTTCGGCAAAACGTCAAATGTCCCATCCGCATCGTAGGGATTGGGCGCCAGGCTCTCGTTGATGTGACCGGCGGGCAGTTGCCAGAGGATCATCTCTTTTTCGCTCACATCCGAAAGTGTCTCGATGATTAGCAGATAGTTGTTCCAGTGGTCGCTGTTCCAGAACCAGGTACTCGAGGCCGGATCGGCGGCCGCACCATTTTCTGCACCGGCATCGAGTCCGTATTTATCGATCGAGATAAAGTTCGCACCGTAGCTGAGGACCCCGGCGTCGATATAGTACTCGGCAATCAATTCCGCCTCGCGTGCAATCGCTGCGCGGCCCGCCTCCATTCCCATCGTGTCGGTGAGGTGGACGATGCCACCGGATCCAATCGGCGTTTCGATGCCGGGCGATGCCCAGAGGTTGAACTGCCATCCGAACTCCACGTTGGCAGTGTGGCTGCTGATGGTGTAATTGATCGCTTCGATCAGACCGGTAACCGTGTTCTCGAACTGAGGGTCGACGCCCGCCTCCAGCACGCCACTGCTGTATGCCGCACTGGTCATCGCCGAGAGTTGGCTGGCCGGTGCGCCTGCGTTCTGCATCAGGTAGCCGATAAAATCGGGCTCCATGATGAACTGTACCAGCTCATCGCCCGCCTCGGTGGCAATCGCATCGAGGGCAAATTTCAGATCGGTGAAATAGGCCTCCATGTACTCGGTGCTGGCAATATGTTCGTTGTTGGTAGCATAACTTTCGCCGCCGTCGGGGATGTTGTAGTAGACAAACTGTGGGATCATTCCAAGTTTAAGACTCTCACGCAGGTAGCTACCGACCCGGTCGCCCCAGGTCCGCCAGCCATTGACCGGTCCGCCGTTGAGGTAGATGTAGCGAGAGTCGACGTATTTTCCAGTAAGTGGGTCGCCGTTGTCAAAATCGTGCCAGAACGCCAGATCCCCTTCGGAATCCTCGCTCACCGATCCGACCGTCAGGTAATCGGGCAGGCCGGGCAGTTCACCTTCGGCGGTGCGGACGCGGAATCCGATGTAGCGGGTCTCGCCGGTCGCCTGGTCTGTGAGTTTGACCGACGCGCGTCCCGCATCGAGGCCGGTAATCTGTAGCGTGTCCCCGTCGACGATCTGCGCGCTAAGCACGCGACTGTTGTTCGTTGCTACAGAGAAGGTGGCACCCACTGAATCGCCAATCGACAACTGGTATTCTCGGGTGCCCTGATCGATAGTGACTTGCAGCGATTGTCCCTCGGCGTCCACTTGGTCGATTTCGATCTGACTGGCACCACCGACAACGTGCGTCGTCACATCGCTCGTTGTCGATCCTGCTGCGTTGGAGACTTCAACTTGATAGTAAAAGACGCCATACGTTCGATCGCTAATATGGATACTTGCCGATTGGGGTGTACTCGCCGCCGAATCGAATTGTTCTTGACCGATAAGCTCACCGTTCTCGTAAAGTTTCCAGCTTTCGGCCACCTCGCCGCCCCAGAGATTGACCGTGATGTCGTATCCGCCAACTTCCCAATTCGTCAAGACACTCACGCTGGGCGTATTGGGTGCGCTTTGTACAGGCGCCGGGTTGAGGGGGTCTTCCCCCACTTCATCTCCTGGTGGAGTGTCGGGAGTATCGGGCGCTGTGTCACCCGTTCGGTTGAACGTGATATTGCTAATGCCGCTCGACCCGCTGGCGCACAATCCCATGGCGAGAGACTCACCTGCATCGAGGGTGTTGTCCCAGCTAGGTGGTGTGATCGCGTAGCGGCCACCGCCGAGATTCCTAACCGTGGCATTCCAGAGGTTATCGATCTGCCCACTGTAGTCGAACTCAAGTTGCCAGTCTGTGAATGAAGAGGCTTCGTCGTTGGTCAGTGTGAGTTCAGCGGTGTGGCCGGTACTCCAATCGGCCGTGATTTGATAGTCGACGTCCGGAGCGTTTGCGATGGGATGGGAAGCGAGGAGGGAGCGGACCTCGAGAGTTTCGAGATGGAGATGTGCGGTAGTGTTTTTGAGTTTCTTGTTGTTTGACGCGAAACGTATCTTACTGAATAACTTCTCCTGAGCCACTTTCCAGACCTTCATATGATGTTTCTCCCTCGTTCCTCGCACGCCCTTCTTCTGTCCCGTATTGCTGGCCTCTCACCACATCCGCCCACACACAACCGTCCATGACAGCAAACGGCAAATGATCCGCAGACCAAACGATCGATTGGTAGAGTTTGTTGCTCATGGTTCGTGAGTGTGTGCGATTGCTATAAACAGGGTGGACAGTGTCATTAAAAACAGGCTCTCAGGTTGTGTACATTGTTCGGAATGCGAGTTTTTCGCATAAATGAAAAGTTCCCGAATTGGTCTCCGTCCGCTCTTCTTCCTCTCCTTCTGCCGCTGCCCCAAGAAAGAAAAAGGATGGCTGTGGCACCTCAATAGGAACTGCCAGAGATTGCATACGGATGCCGCGAAGATCGGTTTTTCGAACCGTAAAACGGCCGCCGGGCCGACCGGTGCTGCTTGCGGATCTGTTGCGCCGGTAGTACGTTGCGGCCCGATAGCTACCGGCCCGGCAGAGGGGCAGATTTGCATGCTATAATGGGAGAGAAGTGATCGAGAAATGTGTTTTTCCCCGCCGATTTCTCCGCGGGTGCTCCTCCCCGGGCCCTTTGCGACTGTGCGGCAATCGGATTGCGGAAATACGGGCACGTTTTTCTTGGTCCACGAGAAGACTGTTTTGAAAATCCATTAGCCGATAGGGTCAGTGACATACCATGCAACTTTCCGTTTTTTTGCGCTGCTGCACTCTTCTCTGCGCCTTTCTGTTTTGTGAATTTGCAGCCGGCGAGGCGGTGAGCAGCGCCGAAAAGTCCGATGTCCAGAGCAAACGCTGGATGCGTTACTGCTCCATTTCGCCGGATGGAAAGACCATCGCCTTTAGCTGTCACGGTGATATCTGGCTGGTCGATGCTGGCGGAGGCAATGCCCGTCTGCTCACCACGCACTCGGGGTATGAACGGTCGCCGGTCTGGTCGCCGGACTCCGAGCAGATTGCCTTTGCGAGTGACCGGCACGGCAATTTTGATGTCTTTATGATTTCTGCCCTCGGTGGCCCGGCGCGTCGTCTAACGTTCAACTCCGCGCAGGATATTCCCTCCTCCTTTACTCCCGATGGTGAGCGGATTCTTTTCAGCTCTCGGCGGATCGATTCTGCCGCCGCGGCGATCGGCTCGATGCGGATGGGCGAACTCTACTCGATCCCCACTGCCGGCGGACGGCCGCGACAGGAACTCTCGACCCAGGCCGAATACGCCAGTTACAATCCGGACGGCTCACAGCTTGCATTCCACGACTACAAGGGGATCGAGGATCGCTGGAGGAAGCACCACACCTCCAGCGTTACCCGCGACATCATGCTCCGCGACTCTAAAACGGGCAAGCAAACGCGGCTGACGGAGTATGGCGGTGAAGATCGCAACCCGGTCTGGTCCGCCGATGGAAAAACCCTCTACTACCTCTCCGAGGAGGCTGGAACGTTCAACGTCTGGAAGATCGATCCTGCCGATCCTGCCAAGCGGAGCCAACTGACCCACCATAAAACGCACCCGGTCCGTTTTTTGAGCCTCGCCAAGGATGGTACCCTTCTCTACGGGTTCAACGGCGAGATTTGGAGCAAGCCGGAGGGGGAGCCCACCAAACAACTTGCGATCAATGTGGCCGCCGATCAGCGGAACAACGATGCCCGCCGGGAAGTTCGTAGCAGCGGAGCCTCCACGTACGCCGTTTCCCCCAATGAGGAGGAGGTCGCTCTGATCGTACGCGGGGAGGTGTTTGTCACGTCTGTTGAATTCGGTACGACCAAGCGGATTACCGATACGCCCGAGCAGGAGCGGAATGTTACCTGGGGCGAGGATGGTCGCACGCTCTATTACGACAGCGAACGCGGCGGTTCCTGGAACCTCTACAAGGCCACGATTGCCCGCGAAGAGGACGAGTCGTTCGCCGACGCGGCGGTAGTGACCGAAGATGCGCTCCTGGTCACACCCGACGAGACGTTCCAGCCGGTGGTCTCTCCGGACGGCAAGAAGCTCGCGTACCTCAAGAATCGCGACGAGATCATGGTGATGGACCTGGAATCGAAAAAATCGAGCACGGTCATTCCGCAACGCAAAAATCACTCCTACGCCGATGGCGACATCGAATACGCCTTCTCGCCCGACTCGCGCTGGCTGACCGCCACGTACCACGGCCACCAGCTTTGGACACCGGAGGTGGCGGCGGTCAAACTCGCCACCGGCGAGATTGTGAACATTACGCAGAGCGGGTACGCGGAGGAACTGCCCCTGTTCAGCTCCAACGGCAAGGTTCTCCTCTATGCGAGCAACCGGTACGGTGAGCGGGGTCACGGCAGCGACGGCCGCGAGGCCGATATTTTCGGGCTCTATCTGAATCAGGAGGCGTATGACGAGGCCCATCTGAGCAAGGCCGATCTTGCACTCAAGAAAAAGCGGGCGAAGAAGAAAAAGGAAAGAGAGAAGAAAGAGAAGGACAAAGAGAAAGACAAAGACAAAGACGACGACGACGCAGAGGAAGAGAAGGAGGAGGACGCCGATACAGAGGACGAGGAAGATTCCGAAAAGGAGTCGCCCGAGAAAAAAGAGGACTCAAAAGACAAAGGCGACAAAGAGAAAGAAGACGATGAGGAGAAAGCATCCGATACAGATGAGAAAAAGAAGGACAAGAAGAAGGTCGACCCGATCAAGTTCGAACTCGAAGATCGAGACGCACGTCTGAGGCGAATGACGGTGATGTCCGCGCCAATCGGCAGTTTCGATCTTTCGCCCGACGGGGAACATCTCCTCTTTACGGCGAAGTTCGAGAACAAGTGGGGCCTCTGGGTCAGCAAGTTGCGCGATCGCTCGACCACCAAGGCGATGAGCCTCAGTAGCCCGGGCGCGGTCCGTTTTTCCAAAGACGGCAAAAGCGCGTTCATCCGGCAGGGTGGCGGAATTTCCAAGCTGAGCGTCGCCGGTGCCCTCACGGGCGGTAAGGCGACTGCAAAACCGGTGAAATTTTCAGCGGAGCTGAATATTCACGGACCGAGCGAGCGGAAATACATTTTCGATCACGTCCACCGGCAGACCGCCGAAAAATTCTACGATCCGAAGATGCACGGGATCGATTGGGACGCGATGCGCGACAATTACGAGGCGTTTCTCCCGAGCATCACCAACAATTATGACCTCTGCGAACTTTTGAGCGAGATGCTCGGTGAGTTGAACGCCTCGCATACCGGTGCCCGCTACTATCCGAGGCTCGGGGGCGATTCGACCGCCGCGTTGGGACTTCTCTTTGACGATGCGCACGAGGCCGACGGGTTGAAGGTGCTCGAGGTGATCCCGAGGGGACCGTGCGACAAGGCAGAAGTGAAGATCGGCCCAGGCCACCTGATTACGCATATTGACGGCGAGCGATTGACGGCGGATATCAATCCTTTCTCGCTATTGAATCACAAGAGTGGAAAGCTGGTGCGTCTCACGCTGCACGACGGCGAGGCGGACGAGGAGTGGGAGGAATTTATCCGGCCCACATCGGCGTATTCCCAGGCCAATTTGATGTACCGCCGGTGGATCGAGAACTGCCGGAAGCGGTGCGAAGAGCTGTCCGGTGGTCGGATCGGCTATGTGCATGTGCGGAGCATGGACGAATCGAGTTTTCGGCACGTCTTCTCTGAGGTGTTGGGCCGCAACTACGACAAGGAGGCCCTGGTGGTCGACACCCGCTTTAACGGTGGCGGCTGGCTGCATGAGGATCTTGCGACATTTCTCAACGGGGAATTGTACTGCTATTTCATTCCCCGGGGACACGAACTGGGCGATCTCGGCGGTGAGCCGGTCGACAAGTGGACCCGCCCGGTCGCAGTGCTTCAGAGCGAGAGCAATTATAGCGATGCCCACTTCTTTCCCTGGGCCTTTAAGCAGAAAGGGATTGGCAAACTCATCGGTGCACCGGTCCCCGGCACCTCTACGGCAGTCTGGTGGGAATCGCAGATCGAACCGAGACTCATCTTCGGGATTCCGCAGGTGGGGATCACCGATCTTTCCGGACGCTATCTGGAAAACTGGCAGCTCGAGCCCGATGTACTGGTCATCAACGATGCCGAGTCGGTGGGCCGGGGCGAGGACAAGCAGCTTGTGCGTGCTGTCGAAGAACTCATCAAGGAAGTCGACGCCGAGAAGAAGAAGGCAGCTAAAGTAAAGAAATAGACAAGCTCGCCGCTCTATTTTAGGTTTGCCCTAGTCGCTTCGCCGCCTCGAGCGCGAAATAGGTCAGGACCCCGTCGGCGCCGGCGCGTTTGAAGCCGAGCAGGCTTTCTAGCATCACCTGCTCCCGATTGAGCCAGCCCCGCTCCGATGCCGCACTGAGCATCGCATACTCGCCACTCACCTGATAGGCAAACGTCGGCACGCCGAAGCGTTCTTTGATCCGCTGCACGATGTCGAGATAGGGCATGCCCGGTTTGACCATCACAAAATCGGCCCCTTCGGCGATGTCGAGGCCCACTTCGCGAATCGCTTCGTCCGTATTGGCCCCGTCCATCTGGTAGGTCCGCTTGTCGCCGGCGCCAAGATTCGTGGCCGACCCGACCGCATCGCGAAACGGTCCGTAGAAGGCCGAGGCATATTTGGCCGCATAGGCCATGATCAACGTCTCTCCGTGCCCACCGCTATCGAGCGCGTGGCGGATCGCCGCGACCCGGCCGTCCATCATGTCGGAAGGTGCGATGACCGTGCATCCGGCGTCGGCCTGAACCAGGGCCTGCTGGCAGAGTACGTCGAGTGTTTCGTCGTTGAGGATCTGCCCGTCTCGCAGCAGTCCGTCGTGTCCGTGGGTGGTGTAGGGGTCGAGTGCGACATCGCAGACGATACCGATCCCGGGAACTGCGGCGGCGAGTGCACGGACCGCGCGGCAGATGAGGTTTTCCGGATTGACCGCCTCGCGGCCCTCTTCGGTTTTTAAGTTCGCGTCCGTTGCCGGAAAGAGGGCGATCGCGGGGATGCCCAATGCGCAGGCCTCTTTGGCCGCCTCGAGCATGAGGTCGATCGACAAGCGGTCCACATGGGGCATCGAGTCGATCGGCACTCGGTGGTTTGTTCCTTCATGGATAAAGAGAGGCCAGATCAGATCATCGACCGAGAGGCTGTGTTCGGCGACCATCCTCCGCGCCCAGTCGTAGCGCCGCACCCGCCGCATACGCGTCGTGGGAAAGCTGCCGAAAGGTGACTCGCATTTGGCCATGCGTGGTTCCTAGCTGCTCCGTAGGGGAATGGTATGTATTATAGTTGTCCTGTTTTGAAGAACACCCGCGCATCAGGCGTGCAGGGAGGAAAACGACTGCAAAAACAAACGAATAAGGTCCGAATATGGCGATCAGGGCTTCTTTGCCCCGTAGCGGGGTTGCCTCTCGGGAGGAAACCCCCGGGGAAATGTACTGCCGCGCTCGCTTTGGCGTTCTCAGGTGGAAAAGAGCCTTGTGCCGCAACGACAATTCCTTGTTCCTCCCCTGATTTCTGTTAGGGTGGAAAATTGAGGTTCGGGGAGACTGGCCGATTGTGAATAAGGATTCACGCAGCCCGCCGGTCGCCAATCGTCCCTGTCAGGCGAAACTCGGTCCCGGCCGGTTCCCGAATGGGACAAGTACTCTTCGGTCACGCTCAGGGCCGCTGGAAAAAACGAGAAACCGAATGCCCGCTACCGACAGCCCTATCGAACTGAGCGTGGTGCTGCCCTGTCTCGATGAGGCGGAGACGCTGGAAGTCTGCATCCGCAAGGCCCAGGACTGCTTTGCGGCCAACGATGTCCTCGGAGAGGTCGTCGTCGCCGACAACGGGTCGACCGACGGGTCGATCGAGATTGCCGAGCGGCTCGGCGCGCGGGTGGTTCATGTTGCCGCCCGCGGATACGGATCGGCCCTGTATCACGGCACGAAAGCTGCGGAGGGTAAGTACGTGATCATGGCCGACGCAGACGACAGCTACGACCTGACCGGGCTGATGGGTTTTTTGGCCAAACTCCGTGAAGGGAATGACCTGGTGATCGGAAATCGCTTCGCCGGCGGCATCGCACCAGGAGCCATGCCGAGGATGAACCGATACGTCGGTAATCCGATCCTCACCGGTATCGGGCGATTGTTCTTCCACTGCCCGGTCAAGGATTTTCATTGCGGAATGCGCGGTTTTCCCAAAACCGCCTTCGAAGAGATGGACCTGCAAACAACCGGCATGGAATACGCAAGTGAAATGGTCATCAAAGCCACTTTGGCGGAGATGAAAATCTGCGAAGTCCCGACCACGCTCAGCCCGGATGGCCGATCGCGGAGCCCGCATCTCCGCCCCTGGCGTGACGGGTGGCGGCACCTGCGGTTCATGTTGCTCTACAGCCCGCGATGGCTGTTTCTCTATCCGGGGCTGATGCTTATGGCGTTCGGGCTCATCCTCGGTACGCGACTCATGTTCTCCTGGTTTCACCTCGGCGAGTTGACGTTGGGCATCCATACCCTCATCTACTGTGCGGGGATGGTCAGCGTCGGCTTTCAGCTTGTAACCTTCTCGGTTCTGGCCCGCATCTTCGCCACTCAGGAGGGTCTGGCACCGCCGTCTCGGCGATTGGAGAAGATGTTCCGCTACGTCACGCTCGAGAGCAGCCTGCTGGCCGGTGGACTGCTGGTACTCGCCGGCTTGGTCGGTACGCTTCTGAGTATGCTCGTCTGGCGGGGACAGGGTTTTGGTGCCCTAGAGCCCGGGCAGATCACCAAGTGCGTTATTCTTTCGGTGGTGGCACTGATGCTCGGGGTACAGGTGATCTTCAACGGATTCTTCCTGAGCCTTCTGGGCCTCGGGGTCCGCCGAAGGGGCCGCGATGACGACTAACCGGTCGGGCGGCGACCGGGCGAATCGCCAAGATCCGGGGGGAATGAGAAACAGGATTGGTGGATGGCGGGTATCGGACAAAAAATTTGATTTTTTTTTGCCCTTTGGCTTGCGAATCTTCGCCAGCGCCGTATAATGGACACGCACCTCCAGTTTTGTCCGTGCTTGTTAAAAGTGCGGTCATAATAAAAGCTCTCCCTGTGAGAGACTGGCCGAAAAGCGGTCGCGGGAAACCCTCCTGTGGCCGCTTTTCTTTTTGGGACACATCTTTTTGGTAAACCGCAACTCCCCGCTCTGCCGCCGGTGCGTGCGTCGTTCTCGCTTTCGCCAGTAGATGCAGCGACCGGGCAACCAGAACCCTCGATGACGCGCGTTGCTGTGAGTGGTATTTTAAGAACCTCCGGAGTTGTGTATGGCCGATGCGTCTAAAAGTACCCCCAAGGTGTCCGTAGTTCCAAGCGCCCGCGTCTTTGGCCTCTTTGATGTGGTCGCGCTGATCGTGGGCATCGTCGTCGGCACCGCCATCTTCAAAACGCCGTCGCTCATTTTTCAAAATGTCGAGGCCCCGGGGCAGGGTTTGGCCCTCTGGGGCCTCGGTGGGTTTCTCTCACTCTGCGGCGCGCTCTGTTATGCCGAACTCGCAACATCGCTACCGCGCAACGGGGGCGACTACGAGTATCTCGGCCGCGCCTACTCACCGGCGCTAGGTTTTCTCTTTGGCTGGGCCCAATGGACCGCCGTGCTCAGCGGGAGTATTGCCGCAATGGCCTATGCGTTCGGTGACTACGCAGTCCGGGTCTTTGGCATGCACGAGTCATCCAGCCTCTCCTGGGCCCTTGCGGGCGTGGCAACGGTCACGATTTTGAATCTCTCCGGTGCCCGGACCGGCACGTGCGCCCAAAACCTTCTGAGCATCGCCAAGATCCTCGGGCTTTTGGCGATTGTCGCTGCGGGCGTTGCTGCGGCTCTCTTTTTTCCTGCCGAAGAGGTCGCAAGACCGCAGGGAGAACCTGCAGGGGCTGTCAATCTGGGACTCGCATTGGTGTTTGTCCTCTACGCCTTCGGAGGCTGGAACGATGCCGCTTTCATCGCCGCCGAGGTCCGCAACGTGCAGCGAAACCTCCCGATGGCGCTGCTGCTTGGCACGCTGCTCATCACGCTGCTCTACGTTGCCGTCAATTGGGCGACAGTCGCGGCCCTCGGATGGCACGAAGCACGAGTGAGTCTGGCACCGGCGGCCGATGTGATGCGCCGTGTGATCGGACCGGTTGGCGAGCGGTTGGTGAGCATCCTCGTGGCCGCATCGGCGCTCGGGGCGATCCACGGGATGATCCTTTCCGGGGCCCGCGTGAACGCGCGGCTCGGGGCCGACACGCGACTCTTTGCCAGCATGGGCCACTGGAGCGCGCGCACCGGCACACCCATCGGCGCAACCGTCGCACTCGGCGGAGCGGCCACACTATTGCTCCTGGGCGTTGGCACCGCTTCGGGACAGGCACTGATCGACCGCCTGTTGGCGTTGTTTGGTTTCTCCCCGATCGGGTGGGCAGAGTATTCGGGCGGTTTTGAAGTCCTCGTCACAAGCACCGCGCCGGTCTTCTGGGCATTTTTTCTCTTGAGCGGCGCTTCGGTCATCATATTGCGTATCCGCGAACCGGAATTGCCGCGTCCCTTCCGCATACCGCTGTATCCGCTTCCGGTTCTCATTTTCTGCGCAAGTTGCACCTACATGCTCTATGCGAGCATCGAGTATGCCGGCCCGCTTACGCTCATCGGAGCGGTTCCCGTGAGCGTCGGCATCGTCGTCTACTTCCTGGCGGCGAGAGGAAACTACCGCGCGTCGCAAAGGCCGCCAGGAGATGATCTGCCAGGCCCCCGGGGGGGGACACTTTAAGGTTGATCTGGCATACTAAAGCCTCGATAATGCCAGCGAGCCTTCAAATCCTCCCAGGGAGAAAATCATGGAAAACAACTCAACGTTTTTGCAGCCGATTCCCGTAGCGCAGCAGGATGTCAATGTCCGATCGCGCTTCATCATGCAGACCTACAACCATCTCTTTGGAGCGATCGCCCTCTTTACCGGGATTGAAATTGTTCTCTTTCAAACCGGTGCGGCCGAGCGCATTGCCCAAGTGCTGCTCGGCGTCAACTGGTTATTCGTCCTCGGTGGGTTCATGATCGTCGGCTGGCTCGCTACCCGCACGGCGGCAAACTCAATGTCGCTAGGCGCTCAGTATGCCGCCCTGATCGCCTTCGTCGCGGCCGAGGCGATTATTTTCATCCCTCTTCTTTACATTGCCAACAGCTACGCCCCCGGAGCGATTCAAAGCGCTGCCGGAACCACAATCCTCGGCGTTGCCGGGTTGACTGCCGTGGCGTTTTACACCCGGAAAGATTTTTCCTTTCTCCGGGGCATTCTGATGTGGTCCTTCGTTGTTGCCCTGGTTCTGATCGTCGCAAGTGTGGTGTTCGGTTTCCAGCTCGGCACTTGGTTTTCGGTCGCCATGATCGGATTTGCCGGTGCCGCTGTGCTCTACGATACGTCCAACGTACTTCATCGTTATGAAGAGGATCGTTATGTAGCGGCCTCGCTGCAACTCTTTGCCTCGATCGCGTTGATGTTCTACTACGTGCTGATGCTCTTTACCTCCCGTCGGTAGAAAAGCCTTCGCGGTAGAAAAGTGTCGTCGGTAGAAAAGGGCACGATGAAATGTTTGGGATGCCATGTGTGGCTTACCGCTGCGCAAAACAACGATACCTATCAAAGCGAAAAGAGCCTCGCGTCGCGCATCAGCATTGGGTGCGCCCCTGCAGGAGGCAGTCGTTGGCTCGGTTCGCTAACCTTTTGGTGCAAACATCGGCAAAACGTGCGTCTTTAGCTGCAAAATGCTGGAAATCAAACAAATTCGCCAGTATGCTGGGAGAGGTCGCTCGCCATTCTCGCCGGCGGTCTGCCGCTTTGCCGTTCACCGACCCGCTATGGAATTAGCCGCTAATGCACAAGGCTTTTTGGCCGCTGCTGCTCTGCGTTTGGTTGCTGCCGACAGCCCGCGCCGATGTCCTGTTCGATTACACGAGCGATAGCAGCGGGTATTGGCATGATGGCGCGAACTGGAGCGGGGGAGTTGCCCCGAACGGAGCGCTCGATGT
>JASMGX010000013.1:19447-36459 GCA_030751095.1 Pirellulales bacterium
ACAATCCACGCCAACGTGTCGGGCACGCTCTTGATCGTTCCCGATACGTTTGTGAACGAGGCGGGCGGGACGCTGCAGGTGAGCGGCGGATCGACTCTTTCACTCGCCGCGACGTTGTTTGAAAATCACGGCGCGATTGAACTCACCTCGGGGGGCCTGCTGTACACCAGCGGTCTCGGTTCCGCGGGTCTTGAGCTCACGTTAGGCAGTTCCCTACTGGGCGAGGGAACCGTTTCGGGCAACGTCACCAACTCGGCCGGTTTGCTTGCGCCCAACGCGATGACACTCAGTGGCGACTACGTGCAGGCCGCTGATGGAGAACTTGTGATCGGGATCGGGGGGCTGGTGCAAGGGTTGGAGTATGACTTCCTGGACGTCTCCGGCACCGCTTCACTTGCCGGCACACTCCGCCTGGAGTTGGAGGACGGTTTCCTGCCGTCGGTGACCGATTCGTTTGTGATCCTCGAGGCGGATGGGGGTCTGTCGGGGACGTTTGACGAGTTGATCGGGCTCGGCGGCAGTCAGTGGAATGTGAGCTATCTGCCCACTCAGGTCGTCGTTGCCTTTGAGGGGATCTCGGTCCCGGAACCCGGTTCGCTCGGCATGGGGGTGATCGCCATCTTGTTTTTCTTTGGATACCGCAGGGCAAAACGATCGGCGTAGCCAGCTCGGGGGGAGCAGTTTTGTCGGAATGGATCAGTATTCGTCCTAAAATACTTGCAGTGGTGGTTTTCGCTTCTAATGGGGGCACGATGTCTGTGGCAGAACCTGCCGGATGGTAGGCATGCGGCTAATGATGAGGGCTTTTGTTCGCAAAGCCTTTGCGTAATCGTGTGCCCCCTCTTCGCCTCCGCGACCCGGTTCGCTGCGCTGCTTTACTCGGAGAACTGGGAGTCGGGCAGTATCGATGCGGCCCCTCAGGTGAGCAGCGTGAATTCTCGGATTTCGCGGTCCAGATCCTGCAGGAAGCTCGCCGCGCCCGCGCCGTTAGCCACGCGGTGGTCGAACGTGAGCGTAAAGGTGGCTGTCGGCGTAAAGCGGTACGCGTCACCATCCGGGACGGCCCGCTGAAAGATCTTGCCCAAGGTAATGGTGCCCATCGCAGGCGGCACGACGGCGGCCACACCGGCCCGCAGACCGAGTGAGCCGATGTTCGAGACGCTTACCGTGGTGGCGGCGTTGGCCTGATCCTCTCCACTGCGGGCCAGTTCCACTTGCCGGGCGACCGCAGCAGGAAAGTCGCTCCAGGAAAGGGTGTCGGCATCGCTTATCACGGCGGTGAGCAGGACATCGTCCGGCAAGGCTACAGCAATGCCCAGGTTCACGTGCTCGAAGGTGCGTCGCGTGCGGCCCTCATCGACGAGTGTGCTGCGAAACGCCGTATGCCGCTCGATCGCCCGGGTAATGCACCAGAGGACCATCACCAGGCTGCTCGGGGCGTCATCGCCCAGGCTGGCCTTTAATTCCGCCCGGGCACGTTCAATGGCCGAAAAGTCGGCGTCGAGCGAGGCGACGACCGGCACGCAGAGTTGGATTCCCCGCACGAGACGAAAATTGAGTCGCATCTGTTCCTTCGAGAGTGGCGCATCGCTATGGGAACCGACATCGTCCCCCGCCGCTGCGCCACCTGTCTCGGAGGCGGCAAGAAAGGCATCGACATCTTCGGGTGTAAGTTTGCCGCCAGCCGCCGGAATCTGGTCGGCGACATCCTGCAGGCCCTTTTCTCGCAGATACCGCCGCGTCCGCGGTGGGATCGCGCGGTTGCGACCACCGCCAGTGGGGCCAGTGGGGCCAGTCGGGCTCGCCTTTTTGGCAGGTTTGGCGGGTTCCGCCTCGGGTGGGCCATGTCCGGCGGCCATCTCCTCCACCCCCTCGGCCACTTCCATCCGACAGACCGCCGCGCCGATTTTCTGGACCGTTCCCTCCTCCACCACCCACTCGCAGAGCCGCCCGTCGTAGGGTGACTCGACATCCATCGTTCCTTTGTCGGTCTCCATGGCGTAGAGCGGCTCGTCCCGCTTAACGTGATCGCCCGCTGCCTTAAAAAACTCGATCACGAGCGATTCCTGCAGGCCTTCACCAAGTTGGGGGATGCGGACGGAGATGATCGGCATGGGAGGTGTCAGGATGGGTTAATGAGTGTGGCGGTTACGCCCGAGGGCTGCACTATAGCTCCACACGGTGAAAGATGGCAAGGTCGCGGCGGGGTTGGCTGCCGCACAGAGCGAGCAGCGATGTGTCGAGACTCGGGGGCAGTTCTTTTATTCTTGCATCGTCAGCCGTAGGCTCTCGACAACTTCTCCTGTCGAAGGGAGCGCTGCATATTCGTAGATGGGATTGAATCCGATATGGACATCGCCGCGGGAGACGAGTTGGGGCGGGCTCATAAAGGTGTCCCAGGTGTCGGGGTTGCTGACCATATCGGTGATGATTTTCTGGCCAAAACTACAACTCTCGGCATCCTCCTGGAGGACGACCAGGCGACCAGTTTTTGCCAGGGACTGGCGAACCAATTCTTTATCCCACGGAACGAGCGACCGCAGGTCGATAATTTCCACCGTCATTTCCTCGCGGAGTTGCTCGGCCGCCTCCTCGGCCAACTCGATACAGTTGCCCCAGGTGACGAGCGTTACATCGTCACCCTCCTGGCGGATGATCCCCTTGCCGAAGGGGACCGGCTCGATGGTGGGCTCGGGGACCTCGAATTGTTTGCGGAAGCGGTGTTTGGGGATCAGGAAAATAGTCGGATCATCCGCGTGCAAGGCGGTCCACATCAGCGCGGCGGCGTCCTGGGGTGTCGTCGGCACCACGACCCGCAGGCCCGGTATATGTGCAAAGAGCGATTCATTCGACTGACTGTGCCAGATAGAGCCACCCGGCAGGTAAGCGCCGTACGGCATATAAAAAACGGCGGGGCATTTCCAGTCGCCGACGGTTCGCCAGCGGATGGTCGATACATTCTGGCTGAGTTGATTCCAGCCCGGACCGATAAAGTCCACAAACTGGATTTCAAAGACCGGTCGCATCCCATAGCTGGCCATTCCGCATGCCGCACCGACAATGGTTGCCTCGGCCAAGGGAGCGTTGAAGACCCGGTCGGGATGTGCCGTGGAGAGTCCTTTGGTCAGGCCGAAGACGCCCCCCTTGGGATCTTCAATATCCTGCCCGAAGAAAACATAGCGATCGTCCTTTTCCAGGGCATGTCGAAAGACGGCGTTGATCGCATCGATGATCCGCCAGTTACGGCCGCCGGCAATCGGAACCGGTCCACTATCGGGTACCGGGCCGAAAAGATGTTCGTTGAGTTGCTCCGCTTGAGGATCTTCGTCTTTTTGGGCGAGAAGATAATCGCGGTCGACCTCGGCGGCGATCTCCGCCTTCATCGCCTTAAAGCCATCGGCGGTCAGTTCCCCGGATTCGATCAGTTCCGCCGAAACCACCTCGAGCGGGTCGCGCTGGTGCATCTCGGCAATCTCCTCGGCGCTGCGGTAGACGCGCTGGTCGTCGCTGGAGGTGTGGTCGCAGATACGATCCACTTCGCACATCAGTACGGTAGGTCCTTCTCCGCGCCGAGCAGTATCGATGGCCGGGGCGACTGCATCGTACACCCGGTCCGGATGCCGGGCATCGACACGGACGACGTTGATCCCGTCGCCGATCATGTTCATGCGAAGCGGATTCATGTTTTCGGTGCAGGTGCTGATGCCATAGCGGTTGTCTTCCACCATGAACACAATTGGCAACTGGAGTTGGGCTGCAAAACAGAGGGCTTCGAAAAACTCGCCCTCGCGGCAGGCGGCATCTCCGATCGTGCCGATGGTGATCGTGTCTTTGCCGAGCAGTTGCATCGCCCAGGCCGCGCCGCAGGCGGGCAACAGGACCGATCCGGTGGGCGTCGGGACGCTCCAGATATTCAGGCCCCGGTTGGAATGGTGGCCCGGCATCTGGCGACCGCCGCTGCTGCTGCTGCTTTTGGCAAAATAGGCTTGGGCCAGTTTCCGGTTGGAGATGCCCCGTGCCAGGACCAATGGCCGCTCGCGGTAATAGCCAAAGAGATAATCGTCCGGGCGAATCAGCTCACCGATGACCGCCAGCGATTCGTGTCCCTGTGCCCCTACATGGAACCAGCCTTTGCTCTGACGGAGCAAAACCCCTTCGCGACGATCCCCTT
This sequence comes from Pirellulales bacterium, assembly GCA_030751095.1. GTDB lineage: Bacteria > Planctomycetota > Planctomycetia > Pirellulales > UBA7805 > UBA7805. Next base: position 23,619 of record JASMGX010000013.1, read on the forward strand.
CGCGGCTGAGCACCATCCGCCGCAAAAGGTCGAGCTTGTTGTAGGTCGATTGCACATGGCCACTGTTCAACGTCCAATTCCTCCTTGAAAATTGTAGCCGATTGCGAGGTTCCGGGCCTCACAGTACCCCCATGATAGTGTTAAATCCCGCTGCGACCAACACCGACAAACCTTTTATCAATGCCGACTTATGGGTTGTTTTTCCCTCCGCCCCCAACGTGCCCGTAGACGCACCTTCGCAGTGTGGACCAGAGGGGGGGCGTTACGCAATCGAGAAACGAAAATTCAGTAAAATTGGGAAAAGTACCGGCCAAAAATGAGGCGATTTTGTTTTCCGCTGTTGCCTTGCGCTGCAGATGCCCCCCCCGGGCGTTACGCTCCTTTTTGCTAAAGAGTGCAAACGTTCTTTTGCGGACCTGAGCGTTCATCTCCAACAATCGGCGTATCCATTTGGTGTGCCGGCGATCTTTTTTTCAAATCGTTGCGTCCGATTCTTCTGCACAGCCCTTTCCCGTTGGATGTGCCCGGCCAAATGCGAAGAACGAGAATCGTTTGCCCTCTTCTGGCGGGCGATTTGTCAATCCGGTCTTTTTGCACGCGAGAAAAAACAGCAAATGGCCAACTGCACGCAAAGATGGAGCTTGGTATATTTGTAGCGGAGAGATCGCTGCCTTTTCCCCCGGGGTGGGTAATCTATGGACGCGGAAAAAAACAGGCTCGAAGAGAACCGTCTCGGCAAAAAGGACTGGTATCGCTGGGGTCCTTATCTGAGCGAACGACAGTGGGGCACCGTCCGCGAGGATTATAGCGAAGATGGTACGGCCTGGGATTCTTTTACGCACGACATGGCCCGTTCGCGGGCATACCGGTGGGGCGAAGACGGGATTGGGGGCCTTTGCGATTCGCAGCAGCGGCTCTGTCTCTCCGTCGCGCTCTGGAACGGTCAGGATCCCATTCTCAAGGAGCGGCTCTTCGGGCTCACCAATCGCCAGGGAAATCATGGCGAAGATGTGAAGGAGTGCTACTACTACCTCGATGCGACGCCCACGCACTCCTATTTGAAAATGCTTTACAAATATCCGCAGGCCGCCTATCCCTATCGGCAACTCGTCGAAGAGAACGCACAGCGACAAATCGATCAGATGGAATTCGAACTGATCGACACAGGGGTCTTCGACCAGAACCGCTATTTCGACATCTTTGTGGAGTACGCCAAAGGGACCTGCGATGACATGTTGATGCGCATCACGGTCCCTAACCGCGGCGATGAAGATGCCACACTCCATTTGCTGCCCGGGGTGCTTTTTCGCAACACATGGTCGTGGGACGATTCGGCCAAACCGAGGATCGAGTACGTGTCTCCCGGATGCATGCAGCTCTCCCACATCGAACTGGGAACCTACCGCCTCTACGTCGAGGGAGAGGCGGAACTGTTGTTCTGCGAAAATGAGTCGAACGGTCCGCGGCTCTGGGAGACGGACGGAAAGGGATATTTTAAGGACGGCCTACACGACTATGTCATTTCGGGCGAAAAGTCCGCGGTCAATCCCGAACGCTTCGGTACCAAGGCAGCGGCGCACTATGAGCTTGCCCTTGCCGCCGGTGGCACCGAGCAAGTCCGCCTGCGGCTCACCTCGAAGAAGCTCGTTGCGCCGTTTCGCAGCTTCAGCCGCATCTTCCAAGCCCGCAAGCAGGAGGCGGATACCTTTTACGGCGAGCTGCAGGCAGACATTGCAGATGAGCAGTTGCGCCTGATCCAGCGGCAGGCATTTGCGGGTATGATCTGGTGCAAACAGTATTACCGTTACGATGTCGAGACCTGGCTCAGTGGCGACCCGGCCGGCCCGCCACCGCCAAAGGGGCGGGAGCAGGGCCGAAACAGCAATTGGCGGCATGTCTACTGCGACGATGTACTCTCAATGCCCGACAGCTGGGAGTATCCCTGGTTTGCAGCCTGGGATCTTGGGTTCCACTGCATCACGCTGGCATTGGTCGATTCGGAGTTTGCCAAGCGCCAACTCATTATTCTCACCCGCGACCGGTACATCCATCCCGCGGGACAGCTTCCGGCCTACGAGTGGGCATTTGGGGATGTCAACCCTCCGGTCCATGCCTGGGCCGCCTGGCGGGTTTTTCAGATCGACCGCGCCCACAGCGGGGACCGAGTGGGCGATCTGGAATTTCTCAAGCAGGTTTTCAACAAACTTGTCCTCAATTTCACCTGGTGGGTGAACTGCAAGGATGACGGTGGTCGCAACGTGTTCCAGGGCGGCTTTCTCGGATTGGACAATATCGGCGTCTTCGATCGTAGCGCACCTTTGCCTACGGGCGGTTCTATCACTCAGGCCGATGGTACGGCGTGGATGGCGATGTACTGCTTGAACTTAATGCGGATCGCGCTGGAGCTTGCGGAGCATGAACCGCTGTATGAAGACATGGCCACCAAGTTCTTCGAGCACTTTCTCTACATCGCCGAAGCGATGACCAGTGTCGGAGGCGTGGAACTCTGGGATGCCGAGGAGGAATTCTTTTACGATGTGCTCGATTTGCCCGATGGCCAGCAGATCCCGCTAAAAATCCCCTCGATCGTCGGGCTGATCCCACTCTTTGCGGTCGAAACGCTCGAGCCGGAGAGGCTCGAGAAGCTGCCGAAGTTCCGGGCCAGGATGGAATGGTTTCTCGAGCATCGTCCTGAGCTTGCGGGCCTCGTCTCGCGCTGGGAAGAGCCGGGGGTCGGAAAGCGGAATCTGCTCGCCCTGCTCCGCGGCCACCGGATGAAATGCGTGATCCGCAAAATGGTCGATGAGTCGATGTTCTTCTCGGACTATGGGGTGCGGTCTCTCTCGCAGTCGCTGCGGGACAGACCATATGTGGTCGCGTTTTCCGGACAGCAACTCACCGTCGACTATGAGCCGGGCGAGTCGACGAGCACCCTCTTTGGCGGCAATTCCAACTGGCGGGGGCCTATCTGGATGCCCATTAATTTTCTCCTGATTGAGGCGCTCCAGAAATTCCACCACTATTACGGTGACGATTTTAAGATTGAGTGTCCCACCGGTTCGGGAAAAATGCTGACCATTTATGAAATCTCCGAAGAGATCGCTCGCCGGCTCAAATCCATTTTTCTAACCGATGCAAACGGTCGGCGGCCTCTGTTTGGCGATTGTGAAAAGTTGCAGACAGATCCTCATTTTCGGGACTATCTCTGGTTTTACGAATTTTTTCACGGCGACAGCGGGCGGGGTGTGGGGGCCTCGCACCAGACCGGTTGGTCCGGCCTGATCGCCAAGCTGATCCAGCCTCGAAAACGTCCGAGCGGCCCCAAGAGGAAGCGCACCACCAACAAGACGAAGCGCAGGCGAGGCGGATAGGATTGCTCCGGACCGGTCGCCGGCCGGTCTGCTCGAAAACCGTGCATCGTTGAGGTGGCGGGGAGTTGTTTTTTAATGGCACTGAAGAATCCAACGCACCGGGAGTGGTTGGAGTCGGACGGGCTCGGTGGTTTTGCCTCGGGCACCGCCTCCCTTCGGCGGACCCGTCGCTACCATGCGATCCTGCTCACCGCCACCGAGCCGCCGGTCGGTCGGATGGTGTTGGTCAACGGGTTCGATGCGTCTCTCCAAACCTCACGCGGCGGATATTGGCTCTCGTCGCAGTTGTACGCGCCCGACGTCGTCGCACCAGACGGCGCAGAGGCTTTAGAATCGTTCGCGTCCGATCCCTGGCCGAGGTGGAAATACCGTTTTTCCGACGGGACGCTTCTGGAGCAGGAGCTGTTTGTTCCCCGCGGCAGCAGCGTGGTGGCACTTCGGTGGCGGTTGCTTCAAGCGCCCGAGGGGGAGGTTCGACTGCATGTGCGGCCCTTTCTCTCCGGTCGCGGATACCACATGCTGCATCGGGAAAACCCCGACTTTCTCAGCGATGCGGAAGAGCAGGGCGATGAGGTCACGTGGCGACCGTACGGCGGCGTGCCGAGCATCACGGCAAAGAGCAATGGGTCGTACACGCATCAGCCGGCCTGGTATCGCCATTTTCTCTACGAGCGGGAGCGGGAGCGGGGTTTGGATGACACCGAAGATCTGATGGCACCCGGGATCTTTGGCTGGAGCCTCGAGAAGCGCGAGGCGATCCTGTTTTTTGCTGCTGAAGGGTATGAGCAGCACCTCCGCAGTTGGGGAGCGGATGCATCTGCGGCATTTGACGCCATTTGCGATCGCGAGCAGCGGCGCCGCGGCGGGTTTGCTTCCGCGCTTTATCGCGCGGCCGATTCCTACATCGTCGCGGGCCGTGGAGGCAAGACGATTCTGGCCGGTTTCCCATGGTTTACCGATTGGGGCCGGGACACGTTTATCGCGCTGCGGGGTCTTTGTCTCGCTACGGGGCGTCTGGCCGATGCCCGGGAGATCCTGCTCGCCTGGTCCGACTTGGTCGACCGCGGCATGATGCCCAATCGGTTTCCGGACCGGGGCACTTCGGCGACATTCAACTCGGTCGATGCCTCGCTCTGGTACATCATCGCCTGCCACGATTTTTTTGCGGCCATGGCGCGTACGGGGCGCAAACTCTCGCAAACCGATCGAGATGCCCTGCACCGCGCGATCGAGGCGATCCTCGCAGGCTACGTTGCAGGCACCCGCTACCAGATCGGTCTCGATGCGGAGGATGGACTTCTCGCCGCCGGCGAGTCGGGTGTGCAACTGACCTGGATGGATGCCAAGGTCGGCGATTGGGTGGTGACGCCGCGGATCGGCAAACCGGTGGAAATCCAGGCTCTCTGGCTCAATGCCCTAACGATCGGTGCAAAAAGGAATGCAGAACTCAAACCGATCCTCCAGAAGGGGCTCGCTTCGTTTGCCGCGCGGTTCTGGAATGACGAATCTGCAAGCCTCTTCGATGTGGTCGATGTGGATCATGTGGCAGGTACTGTTGATGCGGCGTTTCGGCCGAACCAGATCTTTGCGGTGGGGGGGTTGCCGGAGCAACTCATCGAAGGCAAAAAGGCGCGACAAATTGTCGATGCGGTCGAAGCGCGGCTCTGGACCCGTTTGGGGCTCCGCAGCCTTGCGCCCGATTCTCCCGACTACGCACCGCACTATGAGGGCGGAGTGCACCAGCGCGACGGGAGTTACCACCAGGGAACGGTCTGGCCGTGGCTCTGCGGTGCGTTTATCGAGGCGTGGGTTCGCGTCCGGGGCAACACGGCCGATGCGCGGCGCGTCGCCCGCGAGCGCTTCCTGCCCGGTTTTGAGAAGCATCTGGAGGTGGCCGGGCTCGGCCACATTTCTGAAATTGCCGATGGCGATGCGCCCCACACTCCCCGCGGCTGTCCCGCCCAGGCTTGGTCGCTCGGAGAGCTTTTGCACCTCCGCGAGGAGGTCCTCCTCGAATCGCGCGGCGCGATCCGCGGGAGTGTCGAATAGTGGATCTGCAGGTGGAAAATTTGTTGCCCTAGCGGAAGCGGAAACGGCAGCAATCCACCTATTTTAACGCCTCCGGTTGCACCTCAGATCGCCCTCAGGTGGTTATCGGATGACGCGGCATCGGGTAAAACGGTGTCTGCGGACGGATAAGGCAATCGACCTTGGCGAGCTTCTTCGCTCCGTGATCCTGGCAAGGGGGAGTTTTTTACAAACGCATCGGCCCGACGGAATGTCCTTTGCGGGATATCGCGGCCCGCTCGTCATGGGCCTATTGCTCGTGGGGCCGATCCCGGAAGCATCGACCGGCGAAAAATTAGAGATGCATTTCGGGATGAAACAAAAAACGTTATCCGCCGGTCTGTTTGGGAGTCACAATTTATGAGCGGCAGCGAACATCCACTCGAGATAACGGCGATCGATACCATTCGCACTCTTGCGATCGATGCGGTCGAGGCGGCCAATTCGGGGCACCCGGGGACCCCGATGGGTATGGCCCCGGTGGCGTATTGTCTCTGGCAGCGTTTCCTCCGGTACGCACCTGAAAACCCGATTTGGCTCAATCGCGATCGGTTTGTCCTTTCCTCAGGGCACGCCTCGACGCTTCTCTACGCAATGTTGCACTTGTCCCGAGTACGTGCGGTCGATGAACATTATGAAATACTCGATACACCGGCTGTCTCACTCGATGAGATCCGGAATTTCCGGCAATTAGACAGCCGTTGTCCGGGCCATCCGGAATATCGCTGGACCAGTGGTGTCGAAACAACCACAGGCCCGCTCGGACAGGGACTGGCGACGAGCGTGGGGATGGCGATCGCCGGGGAGTTTCTGGCCACCCGCTACAACCAAAAAGATTTTGAAGATCTAGTCGATTTTGATGTCTATTCTCTGTGTGGTGACGGCTGCATGATGGAGGGGATTTCGAGTGAGGCCGCCAGCCTGGCGGGCCACCTGCGGCTTTCCAAACTCTGTTGGATCTATGACAGCAACCGCATCACGATCGAGGGCCATACCTCGCTCGCCTTCAGTGAAGATGTAGCCGCCCGCTTCGAAGCGTATGGCTGGAACGTGATGCACGTTGCCGATGCGAACGATCAGGCAGCACTCTCGCAGGCATTTGAGGTTTTCAGGCGGACTTCCGATCGCCCAACATTGATTATCGTCAGCAGTCATATCGGCTGGGGATCGCCCCACAAACAGGACACCAACAGCGCCCATGGAGAGCCGCTCGGCGATGAGGAGGTTCGTCTGACTAAGGAAAATTATTCCTGGCCGACCGAGCCCTCCTTTCTTGTTCCCGACGGGGTCTACGACTGTTTTGCCGACCGGATCGGCAAGCGTGGAGCGGAGCTCTGCGCCGCCTGGTCGGCAACGTTCGAAAAATACGCTGCGGCCTATCCGGAATTGGCGGAGGAACTTCGCCTGATGCAGATGCGCGAGCTTCCGGACCGCTGGGATTCGGAAATTCCGGTTTTTGAACCGGATGAAAAGGGTTTGGCATCGCGACAGAGTTCCGGTGTGGTGCTCAATAGCGTTGCAAAGAATATTCCCTGGCTCATTGGTGGTGCGGCCGATCTGGCCCCCTCCACCAAGACGACGCTGACGTGGGAAGGGGCGGGGAGTTTTTCAGCGGAGGATTATGGTGGCCGCAACTTCCACTTCGGCATCCGGGAGCATGCGATGGCAGCGATCCTCAACGGGATGAGCCTGGTAAAGGTCCGGCCCTATGGCTCCGGTTTTCTTATTTTCAGCGATTATCTGCGGGGCGCACTCCGGCTCAGCGCCCTGATGGAGTTGCCCGTAATCTACATCTTCACGCACGACTCCATTGGCGTCGGCGAGGATGGGCCGACCCATCAGCCGATCGAGCAAATCGCATCGTTGCGTGCGATGCCCGGCCTTTATCTGTTCCGGCCGGCAGATGCCAATGAAGTGGCGGAGAGTTGGCGGACCCTTTTGACGCACGGGCATGCTCCCTCGGTCCTGGCGCTCTCGAGACAGGCATTGCCGACGGTCGATCGTAGCCGTTTTGCCTCTGCCAGCGGTGTGGCCCGGGGCGGGTACGTTCTGGCCGACGCGCCGAGTGGCAATCCGGAAGTGATCCTCATCGGCACCGGCAGCGAGGTCTCCCTCTGCATCGAGGCGCGAGAGACGCTTCTGGAGGAGGGGATTGAGGCCCGCGTGGTGAGTCTTCCCTGTTGGGAGCTCTTTGACGAGCAGGACAAACAGTATCGCGAGAGTGTGTTGCCGCCGGGTGTGACCGCTCGGGTTTCGGTAGAGCAGGCGTGTCCGATGGGCTGGGCAAAATATGTCGGTCTCACCGGCGAAGTAATCGCCATGGAGAGCTACGGTGCGTCCGCTCCGGCAAAGTTGTTGCTTCAGAAATTCGGCTTTACGGTGGAGCATGTCGTCGCCGCCGCCCGCGCACAGATCAACCAAGTGGTCGTTTAATTGTCGGGGGGTAAACATCCATGAAAGTGGGGATTGCGGCAGATCACGGCGGGTTCGAGATGAAGCAACAGCTCGTCGAAAAGCTGCAGGCAAAGAATCACGAAGTTAAGGATTTTGGCGCCTACGAATTAAGCGCCGATGATGACTACCCTGATTTTATCATTCCGCTCTCAAAGGCTGTGGCCCGTGGGGCGCTCGATCGCGGGATTGTGATCTGTGGCAGTGGCGTCGGTGCGTCGGTGGCGGCCAACAAGATTCCTGGTGTCCGTTGTGGATTGTGTCACGACCACTTTTCATCCCGCCAGGGCGTCGAGGATGACGACATGAATGTTCTCTGCCTCGGGGGGCGGGTGATGGGTCCGGCCGTGGCCTGGGATCATGTGGAGGCCTTTCTCTGCGCCACCTTTAGCGGTGCCGAGCGGCATCTGCGGCGCCTGGAAAAAGTTGCCGCATTGGAAAATGACGGATTGCCACAGCGGAAAATTAAAAAACAGTGATGTGAATGGTTATTTGGCGCGGCGCGCTTTGCGCTGCTGCGAGCGAACAGGCACGACACACCAGAGAGGAACGGTTATGGATTCTCCGGCACTTTGGGATCGCTTTCAAAAACACCTCTGTTCGGTCCCTTCACTCGATCTGACGCTCGATGTGAGTCGGATGAATTTCGCCGACGACTATTTTGCGGCCATGGCACCGCGGATCGATGCGGCCTACCGGGAGATGGCCGAGCTCGAAAAGGGGGCGGTCGCCAACGCGGATGAGAATCGGATGGTGGGCCATTACTGGCTGCGCAATCCGCAGCTGGCGCCGAGCCCCGAAATCACCGACGAGATCGAGGCAAGCGTCGCGCAGATCGAGGCGTTTGCCGCCGACGTACATGCGGGCAAGATAAAGCCCCCGGCAGCGGAGCGATTTACGCAGGTCCTTTCGATTGGAATCGGCGGCTCGGCCCTCGGCCCGATGTTCGCCGCGGACGCCCTCACGCGGGTGGGTGAAGACAAGATGCAGATTTCTTTCGTCGACAACACCGATCCGGATGGTATTGCCCGCACGCTGGCGAAACTGGAAGGTCGCCTCGATGAGACACTCTGTATCGTGATCACCAAGAGCGGCGGCACGCCCGATACCCGCAACGGCATGATGGTTGTCCGCCGGGCCTTTGAGGCAGCCGGCCTCGACTTTTCAAAGCATGTTGTGGCGGTCACGATGGCCGGTTCGCATATGGATCAGCTTGCGAGCGAGGAAGGTTGGCTCGAACGTTTTCCGATGTTCGACTGGGTCGGAGGCCGGACGAGTGAGCTCTCGGCGGTGGGGCTGCTGCCGGCGGCACTACAGGGCGTCGATATCGAGAGCATGCTCTCCGGTGCGGCCGCCTGTGACGAGGTGACGCGAAGCACGCAAACGGCAGAGAATCCGAGTGCCCTCCTGGCACTGATGTGGTACCACGCGACCGGTGGCAAAGGATTGAAGGATATGGTGGTGCTGCCTTATAAGGACCGGTTGCTGCTGCTCAGCCGCTACCTGCAGCAGTTGGTCATGGAGTCGCTCGGCAAGCGACTCGATCGTGACGGCCACCGGGTCGACCAGGGGATTGCGGTCTATGGCAATAAAGGTTCCACCGACCAGCACGCCTACGTGCAGCAGTTGCGGGATGGGGTGAACAACTTTTTTGTCACGTTCATCCACGTCCTTGTTGCGGGGCACGACAGCGTCGAGGTGGAGCCGGGCGTGACGGCCGGTGATTATCTCAATGGGTTTCAGATCGGTACTCGGGCGGCACTCTTTGGAAACGATCGGGAGTCGATGACCGTCACAGTCCGCACCGTTGATGCGCGTACCATCGGTGTGCTCATTGCGCTCTTTGAGCGGGCGGTCGGTTTGTATGGGACGCTTGTGAACATCAACGCCTACAACCAGCCGGGTGTCGAGGCGGGCAAAAAGGCGGCGGCGGACGTCTTGGAGTTGCAAAACGGTCTCTGCCGAGCGCTCACCGATGCGCCCCAGTCCGCCCGTGCGTTGGCAACCGCCATCGATGCGGCCGATCAGGTCGAGACGGCCTACCTTCTCCTAGAACATCTCGCTGCCAACGATCGCATCGCGCAGCTAGTCGGGGATACACCATCGGAAACAACCTACTCTCTTAAATAAATTGAAAACAACGGGATAAACATTTTTCAAGGATACGAACGCATGCCCAATCTTGCTGAAGCACTAAAACAATATACGACGATTGTTGAGGACACAGGCGATGTCGCCGCCATTGCCAAATTCGAGCCTCAGGACGCGACCACCAACCCGAGCCTGATCTACAAAGCGGCCCAGATGCCCGCGTATGAGAAATATCTCGACGATGCGATCGCGTTTGGAAAGCAGGCGGGTGGGGATGCCGCAGAGCAGGCCGCCGCATTCCTCGACAAACTCTTTGTCGATTTTGGCGCGGAAATTCTGCAGCACATTCCAGGCCGGGTTTCGACCGAAGTCGATGCCCACCTCAGCTTTGATACTGAGGGGACGATTGCGAAGGCCCGCCGTCTGATCGGCCTCTATGCAGATAAGTCGATCGGACCGGAGCGGGTACTGATTAAGATTGCCAGTACCTGGGAGGGTATTCGTGCGGCCGAGCAGTTGGAAACGGAGGGTATCCACTGCAACCTCACGCTTCTGTTCAGCTTTGCCCAGGCGGTCGCCTGTGCCGAGGCGAATGTTACGCTGATCTCGCCGTTTGTTGGTCGGATTTACGACTGGTACAAGAAAGATCAGGGCGTTGACGATATTCCGATCGATGAAGATCCGGGAGTGGCGAGCGTTACCAAAATCTACAACTACTTCAAGCACTTCGACTACAAAACCCAGATCATGGGGGCAAGTTTCCGCAAGGTCGATCAGATCGTCCATCTTGCCGGTTGTGATCTGCTCACGATCAGCCCAAGCCTGCTCCATGAAATGGAGGCCACCGAGGGCGATATCGAGGCGCAGCTTACGGTCGACGAGGCGAAGCGCCAGAAGCTCGAGAAAATACATCTCGATGAGCGGGCATTTCGATGGCTGCATAATTCCGATCCCATGGCGGTCGACAAACTGGCCGAGGGGATTCGTACGTTTGCAGCCGACACGGTAAAGCTCAAGGCGTTTGCCCAGGAAAAAGTTGCACAGAGCGTCTCGTGACGCTGCGGACCTGAAACCAGAAGGAATAGAACATGCAATTGGGAATGATCGGCCTCGGCCGTATGGGCGCGAACATGGTGCGCCGGCTAATGAAAGACGGACATGAGTGTGTTGTTTTTGATATGAGTGCCGATGCCCGCGACGCGATGGCAGCGGAGGGTGCCGATCCGGCGGCGAGTCTCGAAGAATTTGTCGCAAAGCTCAGCATGCCGCGAGCGATCTGGATGATGGTTCCGGCCGGCGTGGTCGATTCGACCGTCGAGAACCTTTCGCCGCTGGTCTCGAAAGGCGATATCCTGATCGATGGAGGCAACTCCTACTACAAGGACGACATGGCGCGGGCAGCAGAGCTTAAGAAAGCCGGAATCCACTATCTCGATGTCGGTACCAGTGGTGGTGTCTGGGGTCTCGAGCGGGGCTACTGCATGATGATCGGCGGAGAAAAGCCGATCGTCGAGCACCTCGATCCGGTTTTTCAGTCCCTTGCCCCGAGTATCGATTCGGCACCACGAACCGAGGGCCGCGAGGCGAAGGGGGGGACCGCAGAGCATGGTTATTTGCACTGCGGACCAAATGGCGCTGGCCACTTTGTGAAGATGGTCCACAACGGGATCGAATATGGCATCATGGCCAGCTACGCCGAAGGGCTCAATATTTTGCATCATGCGAACGTTGGCGAGACAGGGCGGAAGGTCGATGCCGAGACGGCACCGCTGCGAAATCCGGAAGATTATCAGTTCAAGCTCGATCTGGCGGATATTACAGAGGTCTGGCGACGGGGAAGCGTGATCGCGTCGTGGCTTCTGGATCTTACCGCGCATGCCTTCCTGCAGGATCCGCATCTCGATACCTTCAAGGGTCGGGTTTCTGACTCGGGCGAAGGTCGCTGGACAATCACTGCCGCGATCGATGAGTCGGTACCGGCCCCGGTCCTCTCCAGCGCCCTCTACGAGCGGTTTTCATCGCGCGCCGAGGCGGAGTTTGCAGACAAGGTCTGCAGCGCGATGCGTAAAGAGTTCGGAGGCCACGCAGAGCGGGCCTCCGGGGGCTAGGAGAAGTGCTTAGAGCGTTTTGTGAGAAGTAGGTCAGGTCTATGACAAAAGCAGATGTCGCTGGTGGAACACTTACCGGGCCCCTGCCTGGCCATGATCTTCCGCGCGACCGGCGATTGGACCAAACGGAAGCTGCTCGGCGCGCTCTTCAGGCTCACCCCCGACGAGTTGCTTTCGCCCGATGAGCGGCATTGGGACGACAATGAATAAAATAGCAAGACGCAGACGCAGAGCTCGGTTTTGCCGTTTTCTCCGGCTAACTGGGACGGGAGCATTCGGGGAAGGAATCATGCGATGAACAGCGCACATTCGATCAATCGCGCATCAGATGCCGAAGCGATCTGTGAGCTGGCCGCCAAAGAGTTTTTGCGGCTTGCTGCCGAGGCAATCGCGGAGCGCGGCCGATTCACGGTTGCTCTTTCGGGCGGTTCCACGCCTCGGACGCTCTACCAGTTGCTTTCCGGTCGACCCTACCGGATGCGGATCGACTGGTCGCGGGTGGAATTCTTCTGGGGAGATGAACGTAGCGTCCCGCCCGACGACGCGGAATCGAATTTCCGTATGGCGAGCGAAGCGATGCTTGGAAAATTACCGATTCCCGAAGCGAACATCCATCGGATGGCCGCCGAGCGGGAAGACCTCGATGCGGCGGCAACCGATTATCAGGCCCTGATCGGGCGCGTCCTTCAGGTGCCTGCCGACGGGCCCCCGCCTCCGCTCGATTTGGTCCTCCTGGGCATCGGCCCGGACGGC
>JASMGX010000140.1 GCA_030751095.1 Pirellulales bacterium
CGATTTACACTCCCGCTAGCGACCGTTCCCTATTTGCATCAAAAAACACATCTTCCTGTTGTGATCGATCCAAGCCATGGAACCGGACATTCCTTCCTCGTGCCAGATATGGCTGCTGCAGCAATCGCCGCAGGAGCGGACGGATTGATCGTGGAAGTCCACCCAAATCCGGAAAAAGCATTCTCAGACGGCTATCAGTCACTTAGCTTTGATATATTTACAAACATGATGGAGCAATGCCGGAAAATCGCTCATGCCGTCGGTCGCGATTTTTAACGATATCGTCATCGACAAAGAGGTATTAGCAGACATCAAGAATGCACCCTTCCCGCTGTCCTGTTTTTTTATCATAGAAGAACTTCCAAATCATGAATCACGAGGAACGTCTGATTGCAATTGAAACCAAAATTGCATACCAGGAACACACAGCCAAAGAACTCAATGAGGCAATCATTCGGCAGCAGGTCCAGATCGACAAGTTGCAGACCACCTGCGATCTGCTCGTTAAACGCCTGGCAAGCCTAGCAGATGCTTTGCCAGCGGATGATCCGGTTGATGAAAAGCCACCCCACTATTGAGGAGACTGCCACACCACGTCGCACTCCGGCAAATTCGCACGGATCTGAGCGATACCTTCTGGCGAAATCTGCGTGCGATAGAGGTTGAGCCAGATCCGTTTTTTTGGCTTAACAAGATGTGACAATCCGCGATTCCTGATCGAGGTCGCCTCAAGGAACAGGTCGGTTAGCTGATTGAGTCTGCCAATCTGCCGAAGATCATCATCCCCGAGAGATGTGCGGTTGAGCACGATCTCAACGACATTGCCTCGATCAAAAAAGAGATGGTCACCAAGTTTTCCCCCGAGCGCTACTGCTGACCAAGCGGGACCATTCTCCTGAACCCTCTGCCCAGCTGTCGCAGTCAGACAGATGGCACAAACAAGGCCGATCATTGCAGCAGAAGGCAAACAGATCCTTTGGTTTGCGTACAAGAAGCGGTACAGCACTCTACAATCCCTGCTTAGAGAATGCCCGCCAACTCCTGCAATTGTCGCCAATTCTCCAAGCGGTCCTCCTTGGCGCGCAGAAGCGTCTCCGATGGATTACCTTCCTTGTCGAAGTGCTTGACAAATCGCCCTTCACTCCGGCAAAAATCGATGAAGTCAACCACTTCATCCGTCTTGGGATTTTTCCACCAATCCTCCTTAACGGCCGGATTGCCTTGCAGTGAGATCCGTTTCTTGATCGTCTCCCCTTTGCGGGGGTCGTACACAAATAGCGGGAAGGCCCGACTATCCACCGCCAGTCGCGCCTGGTCGGCAGACATATTGTCGGCAACACCATGTTCCGGCTGGCAGGTTGTATAACAATTGATCACTGCGGGGCCATCAAACTCAAGTGCAGCAATCACGGCTTTATAGAAATGGTTTGTATGTGCGGCGGTTGTCTGTGCAACAAACGTGCGTGGATGCATCATCGCAATCTGAGCGAGTTCTTTACGACGCTCCTGCTTGCCGTTGTACACCTTGCCGTGAAACGACATCTTTGCGTTCTGTCCGGTATAGGTACTTGTTGATGCCTGTCCGCCAGTGTTCGAGTACACTTGAGTATCAAGAACAAACGCCTTTACGTTCATGCCGGACGCGAGCATCCGCGAAAGCGACTGGAATCCAATATCAAACATCGCTCCATCGCCACCAATGCACCAAATTGGCTTGTCTGTCCAGCCCTTTTGATCCCAACGAGCACGGATGCCCATCGCATCGGCGGCGACATTCTCAAAAAGCGAATTTGTCCAGGGCACAAGATACGAGTTGTAGGGATAGGTTGACGTATACACCGTGTTGCAACCAGTAGCGGCCGCAATTCCCCATTGATTTCCATACTTTGCACCGGTGGCAGCACAGAGCATCCGCAACGCGGTTCCCTCGCCACAACCTGCACAAGAACCTGCCCCGCCAACATAGATATATGTCTCCTCCTTGAGCATCATATCGATCAAAAGGTTGTCATTGATGTAGTCAGGATTACTCGGGCCAAAGTTTTTAAAGAGGCGATGGCTTTTACGGATGCTGTCCATCACCGACTCCGTCTTCGGAATCATTTTGAGTGCCTCGTCACCACATACCGTCACACACTCCGCACAACCTTTGCACTTACTCGGATCGATGATGATGGAGAAAAGACCACCTTCTTTGCCCTTTTTCTGAGGACCTTCATAATACTTTCGTGGTTTGGACCATTGACGCGAGAACATCGACCGATCTTCTTTGCACTCAATCGTCGCAAGTTTTGAATCCAATTCGGACTCAGCCAATACCTTTCCGAGAATCGCCGTATCCGGGCACTCCGTCACACACTCCATGCACCCGGTACAGTTTTGGGTAACATATTCAGGGATTTCTGGGGCTACATAACTGAAATCCCGTAATGTAGCGGTACCGGCAGGCACGAGCGAACGAGCAACCGCAAGGTCCGCAGGCAGTCCTTTTTCTGCGGTCCCATCTTCGTAGGCGTGAATGACCCGATCGTTGAAATCACGGACATCGAGAATCGGCAAATCAACATCGATGTAATCCTTGTCAACAAGCGTACCAAAACTGTTGTTATTTTGTGGATCGCGCTCGCTAACCTCATTCATGGATATAGACTCTTCGGCTGTTGCCATGATCGCACTCCTCTATTGTTTTCCCAGGAGACAACCTTGTCCCTAGGAACATTGAACTGCTCGACACGCCTCACACTTGACCGTTGCCTTCGTGAATCGTTTCCTGTCGAATCTCCTGCATCTCGCTAAAACCACGCTTCACACACGTCAAATTATCCTGAACAACCTGTTCACCCCGCTTACCAAAATATTTCCGAAGTGCTTTTTCGACACCTGCATAAACCTTCTCATCAGACATTTTACTGGCCTCAGCGAAGGGGGTCAGTTTCAGAAAAGCACCAAGCAGAACGATACCCTGCATCCGCATTTCCAGATCCGCCTCCGAAGCAACCTCGCGGGCGATATGCACCATATCGGCAAAAAATATACGCAGCTTTTTTTCACGGATCGTGTGTTTATGTTCATCCGGTATCCGCTTCCAGACATCGAGCGGATTTTCAAAATGACTCTGCAAAAATACCGCACCTCCCTCCACCATACCCTTGAGTGGATTGCCCATGAAAATAGCATTCGTGTCATTAAGCACGACCAGATTGACGTACTCCAGCTCGCTGTGAGAGAAGATATGGGAATCCGCAATCGTCAGATAGTACGTGGTGGGCAAACCTTTCTTTTCAGATCCGTACTTCGGGTAGGCCTGCACATCTTTACCAAACACCTGACCGGCAATCGTAGCAATCACTTTGTTTGTCGTCACCGAACCAAACCCGCCCACAGAGTGTCCTCGCATTGAAAACGCACCGGGAGGCCGTAAATCGGGATCCTCAGTCACCTCGAGGGCCAGACCGTGGTGCACCCCGACGACAAAGAAATCCATGCCGCCGTCAATCATGTTCTGAAAAATAGCACCAATATCGCCAGGCCGCACATCGCGACTCCCCAAACCCGCCGCACCATGATAGACCCGAGGAAGAGAATCAATCTTTTCCAGGCCGTTCTGTCCTGTAGATGCATCATATAAAGCCGCTTTCACCTCGCGCGTCAGATGGTTGCCTGTCGTACTCAGCGGGTCGTCCATTCGTTCAATCACCGTGATCGCCTTGCAGCTACGGATAACCTCAACGATCTGCTCAGCGGGAAAAGGCCGGAAACAGCAAATGTTCAAACACCCCGCCAAAATCCCTTTTTCTTCGCGGAGGTAATCGACTGTCGTTTGGGCCGTTTCCATATAGGATCCGAGCCCTAGGAGGATATATTCAGCGTCCTCACATCGATAAGGATCAATATACCCGTAACGGCGGCCTGTCTTACGCGCAAACTCATCAAAGGCATCCTGCAATGCAGGGCCAACCTGATCGTAGTACCACCGCTGGGCCACCTTGCCCTTCATGTACGAATCCTGGTTCTGAACCACTCCGGACATCATCGGATTGTCCGGATCGATCAAATTCATAAGTTTGTCTTCCGGTTTGCCCACAAATTCCTTCATAAACTCTGCTTCAGCAAGATGGACCGTCTCAACAGTATGGGTAGTTAAAAAACCATCCTGTACATTGAGAAATGGCGTACAGGATGCCTCGGCAGCCCGTCGGGAAATCAGACATAGATCGCCCGCTTCCTGTGCATTACGGGCAAAGAGTATCCCCCAGCCAGTGTCCGCCACACTCATCACATCATCATGCCCAGCATGAACATTGAGGCTCTGGCTCGTCAGGGCGCGGGCACCGATATTAAACACCACACCCAATCGCTTGCCCGCGATCGTATAGAGGACTTCCTTCATCAACACCAAGCCCTGCCCGGAGGTAAAATTAGTGACCCGTCCGCCTGCCGCTGCAAACCCTTCACAAAAACTCGCTGCCGAATGTTCACTCTCAGGCTCAACAAAAACGAGTTGATCTCCCCAAAGATTCGGAATTCCGTTGCTCATCGCCTGATTGAAACCACTTCCCATGGTCGTGGAACTGGTGATCGGGTACGCTCCCGAGCCCTGACAGATGTGGGTCTCGACCCAAACGACTGCCTCGGCGCCATCACACGTTGTGGGGCTGCCGGGATATTCGTATTTCTGCATCTCGCCCTGTTCGGACGTTGTGTGCGTGGTTCCATCCAAAGGTACTGTAGCCATTCGCGCAGTTACTCTCATTTTCAAGTTGATGAATCGGGCCGACTTAAGTTATGAAACCGACCGGAAAATGCTATCTCTCACCGCAATCCGCAGAGACTCTACAAAAGCGCCTCGATGCGACCAAATATTCCCGGCCAGAAGGCCACGGAGGAATGGTGATGTGTCGCCCGATGGCTTCCTCTATTCTGACGAATCCAACAACCACTCAGTAGGCGTTCTAAAGCGCTTTGCATGGCTGATTTTCAGCCACACAGAAAACCAACCGGCAATAGCGCCACATCGACACATATCCTACACATTTCACGGTTTACCGCAAGTTCGACGTGTGGGGATGAAAACCACAAGTCGCTTAAAAACGAACTTTTTTGGATATTTTTTCTCCCTGAATTAGGGCAAGGTGGCCTGGAGTCGCTCTTGGTACAACTCTCCCACCGTGAGAGAATGACACGATCCAGGAAACATGTTCCCTGTTTTTTCACATCGATCGCGTACGCCACATACCCGATGCATACAATCGATATAATCTTTGAACAAACGGGCTGCACCGTTAAAGAGGTCGCCAAAGAAGCGAATCTTGCACTCGAACGTGTTGAAGCTATTTTGGACGGTCGCTGGACCCCCAGTCCCACCGAGCGGCAAAAATTAGCGACTGCCCTCGATGTCAACATCGAAGAGGTCAGTTGGGGGCACACGATGGACCCCCGAAACATTCGTTACCGGCGATATGGTCTCAAAGAACATTTTTAGACCACATTTTTGGGCCACATTTTTGGGCCACCGCGATCCGGCTCGCGACATTGGCTCTCGGCAGCTTTGAGAGAAACAGTCTTGCCCGCATCGGTTTTTAGCACCTGCCGAAAACCGCCTTTCTGCAATGCACTGTGAAAAGTGGACGTGCAGAAAATCCAGCACGGACTCTCGTCGTGAGCCGTCCGCTGCAAACCCCGGAAACCGATTGCCGATCTCTTTGGTACCGATAGCCCAGAGATGAATCGGAGGCACTCAAGATGCCGGCGGGCAGCTTTACAGGCAGCGAGGGGTTAGCCACCAGGCATACAGCAGGAGAGTCCACAGATCGGTGTGCCATTGCCCACTACCAGACATCCGATCCTGAAAACAGTGTTCCGCTCCGGGGTGGCAGAGATGCCTCAAAATTCTGGCCAGGTGGGATATAACCATTGGACCCGGCTACAGACAATCTTCTAACATTTTTCTCGCGAGGATCCCCAAAACTCCTTCCAAATGGCTTCTTTCAGCTTGTCGCTAAGCACCGGTTACGCCAAAATGGGCCTGGGACGCCGAAACCTCGGCCCCTCTGTGGGGTTTAAGGAGCGTGGCAATTTTTCACACACAGAAAACCCATTGCGACCGCGCCGCACCCTTCGGAATCGAGCCGAAAAGGGTTTGCTCTGTCGCTGCGCGGAGGGCGGGCCTTGCACCACTTGAACTGGTCCTTGCGATCCCCATCATTCTGTTTATCTTTGCGCTTATTCTCAACGCAGGTTATTCCGGCATGTGGAAACTGCGGGGGCTCGGAATTGCGCGCGAAGCGGCCTGGAGTACCCGTACGGACCGGTCCGCCAAGACCCCACCCACTTACAGGGAAGAATCCTGGAAAAGCCCAACGCCCACCAGTTCCACAGGAGGTGCGGCACTTCTTACGTCTGTCGATAAACCCCAAGTCGACAAGCCGGTCGTTCGCGGCCCAACCATTGGTAGCCTGGAAGTGGATCGCGACTTACTCGATCCATCCCGTCATACCTACCAGGGAGAATCGAACACCACGCGGCCGTTTCCACTGCTTCCAGATAGTCTGAGCCATCTGAAGTACGACCTCGACCACGAACTGCTTCGCAACCCGCTTCCCTATTGGAAAACAAGGCTGAGCTGGAATATCGAGCGGAGAACGCGGGTGATTTATAATCCCAGCGGCAATGGCATCGTGAAGGAATTTGAGAGTGAGTGGCAGGACTATATCAACAGTGCAAATAGTGCCGTCGCCGCTGTTGAGGCCGGACTGCAGAACAGCAACCTGCTCCCCTTGGGGCATTTTTATTACGGAGAGTATCACGACCCCGACACAGAACGCCTCCAGTGGCACAATCCGGCGATCAATTATCAATATGCGCTGTTGCGGGAATACCATGAAGGATACCTTTCACCTCCGGGATTTATGCCGCCACTATCGATTGTCACGAGCCTTGATTACCAGTGGGTCTACGACACCAAGGTGGCACCGCTGATCGACAAAATTCGTGAAGACCCCCTACGCCAATCGGCCTCTGAACCATTCGATGAACCGGAAGGTTCTTTGCCCTATTCGCTGGCTAGCAGCTATATCAATTTTTTCAACTCCGCAATACAAATAGTACAGAATGATATCGATCAAATTAATCGCTTCATTGATGACATTAATCAAGAATCGAATCCCAATGCGGATGAATTGGCACACTGGCAGGCGGCACTGAGTGCTGCTGAGGCCGAGCTTGCAGTCCGCCAGGCGGAACTTGACCCAAAAATTGCAGAACTGACGAATTTCCGCAGTAGGTTTTGATAAATATGGCCGGCAGAGCCGACTTCCCGAGCGGCAGCAACAACAAGGCTGTCTCCCGTTATAATGGTAACCATGGGCACATACGAGAACAGGCAACCGGATCTTTCCGGAACGGAGACTAAAGCCCCGGGCATACCGCACGCTTCGGCCGATGGCTCGGGAGGTGATCGCCATACATCTTTCGCCTCCGCCACGCGTTGGGCCTGCAAACTGCTACTCACTGCGGTAATTCTTTTGGGCGCAATCCTCTTCGGGTCCGAGTTGATCAATCTTTGGCGGCCACTGCCAGAGGTGATTCCAACACCATCCAGCTCACTTTCGGTGATCGACGACCTGAGCGCGCCGCTACAGCTTTCCTTTGGCACCTCGCCCCACAGCATTTCCAAGCAGCAGGTGACCTGCTCCATGGAGCAGGCAATACAACAGTTGCGTTCCTCCCTCCTCCAATCCGCTGCAACTGCACCGATGCCTTTGACGCCACCGGAGACCACCGAACGAGAACTGCTACAGAAGCTTCAAGGCACAGGAGCCGCTGCAGATACAACGCCAGATGTCTCTGTCCATCAAATCAACGAGCATTTGCCCTTTTTAGTTGGCGTTCGCTCCGAGGTGCAGGGGCAGTACGACGACTCCTCGCCAAAAACCGATACGCGACGCATAGTCAGTTGGGCAATGGCCACGCCAGCAGGAGGATCGACGTGGAATCTCTATACCTTCAGCAGGCAACCGGAGGCATCCGATAAAGAGGAGCAAGCCTGCACGGTGGCCATGCCGCCCGAGGCAGAACCTCTGTTACGGATACAATCACCCAACGGCTCATCGCTCTTAACATTCAAAGGGACCGGCGATTTCGAGGGTCCGATGATATTTTATGATGAATACTTTGCGGGACAAAAGTGGGAACGTGCGATGGACTGGCAATTGTCCCCTACCGGGAGCATCGTCCGCTATCAAAAAGTGACTCACGGCACATTAGAAACTGTTAACATACAATTTCACCGGAAACAACTGGCAGAAGATTCGGAAGAGGAAACTTTATCATGGTGGGGTATCGTCAATCACGCCACCGACCAACGGCCTCGCTAATTTCTTTCGTGGCATTTAAACATTCACTCCATATTAAGAGTCTATCATCATGAAGGGTATTCAAGGCCTTGTCATTGCAATCGTGCTGGGCATCGTTGGGGCGGCTTTCAACTGGGTCTACCTGAATAACAAAAGTAAAGAATTTGAAATTGAATCCTTTATTGGCGTCAAGAAGGGCCAGACAATAGCTCTGGGCGCCCCAATCAAGAAAGCCTATCTCGAAAAAATAGACATTCCTAAATCGAATGCCCGAAATCTTAAGGTGTATGCCTATCCGCATGAAAACCTGGACTCTCTTAT
>JASMGX010000141.1 GCA_030751095.1 Pirellulales bacterium
AATATCTGTGACATTGAAAATGTTTTTTAATTCACTGCCACTCACTTACGGGTGGCCAAATTGTGATGGCAGACGATCATTTAAAAGACGATCATTTAAAAGACAGTCATTTAGGGCGGCGGTCTGCGTTGGGCGAGACAAAACAATTGCGAGGACACCTTCCCAGACCGGCAACTGTCAAAGGGGAGGTTCTCTGGCTCTATGCGATCAGCATCACTGCTGTTCACCTGCTCGCCCTCCTCGCTTTTATTCCACTTTTTTTCAGCTGGACCGGCCTTATTCTTGCAGTTGCGTTCGTCCCCATTTTTGGTCAAGCAATCACGATTTGCTACCATCGTTTGCTGGCGCATCGTAGCTTTAAGACGCCAAGATGGTTTGAGAGAGCCTGGGTTTTAATCTCCCTCTGCTGTTTGCAGGACACACCTGCCAAATGGGTTGCCAACCATCGACTTCATCACAGCGCGTCCGACCAACAGCCCGATCCGCACAGCCCGTTTGTGAGTTTTCTCTGGTCGCATATTGGTTGGCTTTACCTTCGCAATGAGTATATCCGCAGTGCTGGAATGCTTCAAAAGTATGCCAAAGATATTCTGCAAGATCCATTCTATATGTATTTAGAAAAAACATGGACGGGACCGTTGATTTATTGTGTTCATGTTGTTCTCTATTATGTTGTTGGTTTTCTTGTTGGATATTTTGTTGACGGCAGCGTGTATGCCGGATTTATTTTTGGAATGAGCCTCATGATCTGGGGCGCGTTTGTTCGAACGGTACTCGTCTGGCACATTACCTGGTCGGTCAATTCCCTGACGCATATTTTCGGTTATCGGACGTATCAAACGAATGAGGGAAGTCGCAACAATCCGCTTGTCACGCTGCTGACATTTGGTGAGGGGTGGCACAATAATCATCACCACGATCAGGCCAGCGCAAACATGCGACACCGGTGGTGGGAGCTCGACCTGAATTTTTGTTTCATCAAATGCCTCAAAAGGCTCGGTCTCGCTTACGATGTCATCCTGCCAAAACATATCAGTGCTACTGCGACCAAGGTGAATTCCGAAACCATCGCTTCGTGATGCTGCGGGCACTCAATCCCGTAGTAATCCGACCTCTCTCGATTTGGTACAATGCCTAATCGAACGGCAATCGCGGCAACGCTTCTTACACCATGGCCTGATAATGTTTTCCTGCCCGAAATGTAATCGGCACCTTCTTCGGACCAAGGCCAAGCAAGGATTTTTTTTTGAGTGTCCCCAATGTCGTGGCCGTGCCATCGGGTTGGCGGTTCTTCGGCGGGTTCTTCCACATCCAAAGACAAAGGCGTTATGGAGGCAGGCCTCCGGGGTGGCCGCAAAAACGGGGGTCGCCTGCCCTATTTGCCAACGCCCGACGGCAGAGGTACCGATGCGGGGACTACAGGAAGATGTGGTCGATCTCGATGTCTGTACCGGTTGCCGCTTTGTATGGTTCGATGCCCAAGAACTAAAGCGCTTGCCAAAAAAGCGGCCTGCGCCAAAGACAGAACTCACAGAAGAGGGTCGCGAAGCGGTGGCGATGGCTAAACTCCGCGTTGATCAAGCGCGAGAGCGGGGTGGAGATTTTGGTACGGAGGCACCTGAAGAAACATGGAAGTTGCTACCCGCCATTCTGGGCATGCCGGTTGAGCATGATACCCTGGGGCTGAGACGTTGTCCCTGGCTGACCTGGGGAATTACGGCCACCTTAGTCGTGGTTACCTGCCTGACGATTGGCCACTTAAATATTGTAATTTCGGGCTGGGGTTTGATACCAAACCAGATGTGGCGGCATGGAGGTTTAACTTTTATTACCTCCTTTTTTCTCCATGCCGGGTGGTTACATCTGATTGGTAACGCCTACTTCCTCGTCGTGTTTGGGGACAATGTTGAGGATTATCTGGGACGATGGCGGTATCTGCTGCTTCTGGCCTCGGCTGCACTTTTTGGCGATCTGCTCCATATTTTTCTCGAACCTCGCTCCGAGATCCCATCCGTCGGGGCCAGTGGTGGAATTTCTGGAGTCATCGTCTATTACGCACTACAATTTCCGAGGGCCCGTTTGGGAATGATATGGTGGTGGTTCTACCCTGCTTTTTTTCGCTGGATTTATGCTCCGGCCTACATATGGATGATGGTCTGGTTTGGCATGCAGGGCCTGTTCGTCTATCGCCAGCTCTCCGGCGAGGGAGATGTCTCGGCCCTGGCCCACCTGGGCGGCGCGGCAGTCGGTTTTTTCGGATGGCTTTTGTGGCGCAACAGATAACTGCAGCTCCCAACGCCGCAGTCACCGGCTGTGGCAACTGAAATCAACAGTGGCTCAACTTCACGAAGAAGATTCTCCATGATTTTGTCACATCGCATAAAACCGGCCACCTCCAGCACACTCCGTGCTGGATTGTTTTTAGTTGCCATTGCTATGTTGCCGCTCGGGTTTGCGTTTGCCCAGGACTACGAAGCGGTCGGAAGGCGACTGGCCAAGGCTGTCGTCAAAGGGGAGCTTACCTGGGATCAGACCAATGCCATGATGGAAGCGCTTTACGAACAGGAACGGAAATCCTGGGATATTGGAATAGAGCTGCGCGACGTTGGGGACGAACTCAAGGCAGCGGTTGCTCGCGGTGAGCTGACCGAGGACGAAGCGTGGCACGAGTGGTATCAGTTTAAAGAGGAGCGGGTCGCGCCACGACTGAAGGAGGCGGTCGAGGAGGGGGAGATGTCCGAGGCGGAGGCCTGGGGGATATGGAAAGAGATTGAAAAGGCAGAAAAAGCAGAGCAACTCAAAGCGGCCGTCATGAAGGGGGAGATGAGCGAAGAAGAGGCCCGCAGAGAGTGGGAGAAAATGGAGCGGGGGAAGTACCCGCATCCCCACAGAGATGCTGTCGATCGCAAGCGCGCGCAAAGTGATGAGGGCGTTCGCAAAAGAATCAAAGCCGCCCTGAAAAAGGCCGGTTTTAGTGAGGAGCAGATGAAGCAAGCCCATGGCGGGCTCATGCGACTGGTCCACCAGATGAACAATGAGGGGGATGATTATGAGATGGATTGGCGGCTCCGGGATTACTTCTCCGACAAAGTTGGCCTCGATGAGGAGCAAATCGGGCTGCTTGACCGGATCGCCCGACGGCTAGCCCACAGGGCATCGCGCCCGCACGGCGAGAACAGCTCAGATGTGCGGCGTGGCAGTGGTACGTGAAAACACTGGGCCAGCATCCGCAATGACGAGCGTTTCCGAAAAGGCCGAGCAAGAGTCGGGCTGAAAGGATTTGAACCTTCGACCTCTGCGTCCCGAACGCAGCGCTCTAGCCAAGCTGAGCTACAGCCCGATGTGTTGCCGGGGAAAAATTATTCTAGACCCACCCCCTCACCGGTCAACCGGTAGGGAGTTTTATCGGTGTATGGCTCGGTAAGGGACTCGGTCCGGTCTGATCTCTCATTCGGGGCTGTTCTCGGGCCCTGCCACGCCGACACTTCCAGATGCATCGGTCTCCAGATTCGGCAAGCCAAACTTTGTATCCCCGTCTTCCAGACAGGCTTCGTCAAGTTCGACGCCGTCCACCTGGCGGCGCAAAAGCAGATAGATGGCGGTCCCGCTCGTCCAGAGAAAACTGACCGCAAAGGCGATGCTGAATGTCCGCAGCACAGCCTGCCAAAACCAAATCAGGTTATGGCCAATTTTTCCGGGACCGGAATCGAGCCCGCCAGCAGCAGAAATATCAATAAAACGCTCTGCGGGCATCCACCAGCAAAATGCCCAATGGGTGGTGAGGTAAACCACCAGATCAACAACGCCGTGGATTAACACCCACCCCAGGGCACCGACAAGTGTTGCCACAATCACGTAAAACAGGTAGTGAAAGGGACGCTGGAAAACATAGGCATACGCCCGGCTAATGGCATCAAAGGCATCGGTCCCCTCAGTGCTGATCGTCGACCACATCAGGGGCCATCCAAAGATCAGGCCCAAAAGAAAGATGGTCATCAGAAATCCGATCCCAATCACCAGCGGCCAAAGAATGCCCGAGACCAGCAAGCCTATATTGAGATTCGAAAAGAATCCGAGCAGGGCAATCGGCACACCCAGGGCAAAGATTCCCAGAATTGGCAGCAGGGGGGCCGTCATATAGGAACACCACCGACTGCGGGTAAACTTGCCTGCCGCTTTGCAGGTAACCAGCTCATCGCGGGTAAGCTTCAATGCGGCAATGCGGGTGATCATGCCCCCAAAATAGCCCCAGATCACCAGGGCCCAGCCACAGCAGCAGACTGCGTAGGCAAAACTCCGATAGGTAAGTCCCTGACGAAATAAGACCTGAAAGGGCAACGTCAACTCCGAAGCGACTCTCGTCGCAGTCCCGAGCACGGGGCCGATCACAGGCAGCGTGGAAAGTCCACGCAGCGGGTCGCTGCCACCAAAATCACGATACTCGGCCTGCCAGGGCCAGGGTGGCATCGGACCTTTGTGCCCGACACCAAGGTCGCCGAGCTCCGAAGCAACCACTTTTACCTCTGGCCCGGTTTCAGTGTAGGCAAAAAGATCCCAACAAATTCGCCAACCGGCAATCATCCCCACCAATCCAATCGACGCCAACACAAGCACCTTTAGCCCGATCGCGGGTCGCACCGACTTGAAGAGAATCAACCACGGCAGACAGTCCTGCCAATCATGACGCCTGTTATTCTCGCACTTTTCAGACATCTTTATAGAATCCCCTCTGGTCTAGAACGTTTGGATGGAAGCGACCGGAAAATATCCGTCTCCAGTTGCCCTGAACTCTTATTGGGAAGCAATTATGACCGCCTCGGGCGGGTGTTGCAACAAGAGCTTGAAAATGAGTGTCGCAGGGGATTTACGCATGGTCGCCATCTTCCGGCATCGACACCTCTCGCTCAATCGGAAGGCTATATCCCTCGGTGAACCAACGGCCCAAATCAATCTGTCGACATCGGTCAGAGCAAAACGGCAACGCTGCAGACAAATCCATTTCAAAGATACCGGCACAAATCGGACACGAGCTTGTCGCCATAGAACACCACTACCGCTTCTACACAACCCTGTCTGAAAAGTCGCTTCGAAAAGAGCAACTCAATACATCTTAAGAAAACCGATCTCTTCTTCAATCGGATGGCTTCGGTTTTTTGTCTGTCTCTTTCTTTGTCGATTTTGATTTGTCTGTCGATTTACTTTCACTTGCCTTTTTGGCCGCCTCTGCGCCCTTTTTGTACGATTCACTGCGATAATCTGTTTCGTAGAATCCAGACCCTTTAAAAACAATCGCAGCCCCGGTGCCAAAGAGGCGCCGCAATTTATGTTTTTTGCACTCCGGGCACTTTCGCTTCTGCGATTCGGTAATGGACTGAAATAGCTCGAACTTGTGTCCACAATGGTCACACAAATATTCATATGTAGGCATGGCAAGTGGTACGGAAAAAATGTTTGTTACTCTTTTTGTGGCGACCCGGTAGATACAATGACCTGACTCGGGCGGACAACACGATCATGCAGGAGATAGCCCGTTGCCGTTTCGAGCATCACAGTACCGGTTGGATACTCCTCACTGGGCATTTGAGAAACAGCTTCGTGAAGATTGGGATCAAATGGCTCACCAACAGCAACAATCGGCTCGCAGTTGTGCTGTGCAAGCATGGTCTCTAGCTGCTGGGCGACGAGCTTAAAGCCTTCGAGCAGAGAGGCTGATTCTTCCGTCTGTTCGGCAGCTTCAATCGCCCGCTGCATATTGTCGAGTACCGGAAGAAGGTCTCGCAGTAACCGCATACTGGCGTACTTGCGTTCTTGCTGTTGCTCCCGCTCTATTCGCTTGCGATAGTTTTCCAAATCGGCCTGCGCAAGCTGTGTCCGTTTTTTGGCATCCGCAAGCTCCATTTGCTGCTTTTCCACCTCTGAGAGACAAATCGTAGCATCCGGATCGAGTGGGGTGGCGGCTTCATTCTCCGCTGCTGAACGGGTGGATTGCCCACGCTGCTCTCTCGCGGCGGATGGTCGCTTGCCGGACTTGCTCACCTTCCACTTCCTTTCTTTTAGCCTTCATCTGAGGCTGATGTTTCGTGCGAAACAAAATACTCTTTAAGTTTGTCGAGAAAGCTTTTTCGGTGGGGAGTAACATTCGCGTATTCCAGTTCAGCCAACTCGCGAATCAGCGCCTCTTGTTCGTCGGTGACTTTTTTGGGGACATCAATATTTAGCTGGACATGCAAATCACCCGGCAGTCCACCACGAGGATCAGGCATACCCTGCCGCTTGAGTACAATGACCTGTCCCGGCTGTACTCCCTTGCGAATCTCAATCTCTTCGAGCCCCTCGAGGGTCGGCACACTCACGGTGGCGCCAAGGACCGCCTGCGGATAGGTGAGCGGCACATGGCAAAACAGATGGCCTCCCTGACGCTCGAAGAGTGAATGATCCTTAACATGAACCAAGCAATAGCAATCGCCGGGCGGGCCACCCGTGGTGCTCGGATGTCCCTCTCCATTGAGGCGGATTTGCATCTGGTCATCGATTCCTGCCGGGACTGCTACTTCACAATCGACGGGTTCTTCTAGAAAACCGGCACCTCGACATCCATCACAACGCTCTTTAATCGCCTGGCCGCTTCCATGGCACGAAGGACAGGTAGTTTGCATCCGAAGGATCCCGCTCGATTGGATCACCTGCCCCTGACCACCACAGTAATTGCAGGATTCCATGGCGGTTCCATTTTGAGCACCATTGCCACCGCAGTCGTCGCATCTCCGCTGTCGGGTAAACTCGATCGTCTGTCGCACACCACGGGCGGCTTCAAGAAGGTCTATCGTTATTTCACATTGGATGTTTGCCCCACGGCGAACCCGGCGACCTCTCTGCCCGCCGCCGAACACATCGCCAAAAATACCACCCCCAAAAACATCGCCAAACGCTTCAAAGATATCGCCAATGTCTTGGAAGCCTGTCCCTCCCTCCAGACCCGCATGGCCGTACCGGTCATAGCGCGTGCGCTTTTCGCTATCACTGAGAACCTCAAAGGCTTCGGCGGCTTCCTTAAACCGTACAATCGCCTCTTCATCGCCCGGTTTTTTATCGGGGTGGTATTGGATCGCCAGCTTGCGGTATGCGACCGCAATTTCGTTCGATGTGGCCGAACGGGACACCTCGAGGACTTCGTAATAGCAGCGCTTCTCGGTCATGCTCATAACAAATTATAGGCCGCTGGAGCAAATAGAGCCTATGTCAGTTCTGGTTGAACAACAGACTGTTTTTGAACGATTCCAACAACAGGGGCCACTTCCGGCGGAGCAGAAATGGCCCATGCTTACACTTTAGTTTTCGGTAATCGGATATTCCAAAACACTCAGAGTATCCTGCACGCGTCAGTACCTTTGGCGAGGGTCACGCAATCGCACCCTCGACCCGCTTCTTGTCACTGTCATCCTCGTCAAAATTGGTTACCAAAGCCTCGGTGGTAAGCATCAAAGCAGAAATGCTTGCGGCGTTAGCTAGAGCGGTACGGACAACCTTGACCGGATCAATGATGCCTGCCTCGAACATATCCCCGTAGTCTCCAACTTTGGCATCGTAGCCTACGTTCGCCGATTTCTGTGTCACTTCATCCACAACGACCGAACCGTCGATACCGCCATTGTCCGCGATCTGTCGCAGCGGCGCTGAAAGGGCCGTGAGGATAATATCGACACCAATTTTTTCATCTCCTTTTGCTTTACTGCGTACTGCTTCTACAGCTTCGCAACATCGCAATAATGCTACACCACCACCCGGAAGGATACCCTCCTCGACAGCTGCCCGCGTAGCGTGCAGCGCATCTTCTACCCGCGCCTTTTTCTGCTTCATTTCCACTTCGGTATCAGCACCTACCGAAACCACCGCCACGCCGCCTGTCAGCTTGGCCATCCGCTCCTGAAGTTTTTCGCGATCATAGTCGCTACTCGAGGCCTCGATTTGATTGCGGAGTTGGGCAATGCGCTTTTTGACTTCTTCCTGTTTTCCAGCTCCACGTACGATTGTGGTATTGCTCTTGTCAACCGTGATCTGTTTGGCACGGCCCAACTGCTCGAGTTCCATATTTTCAAGTTTAATCCCGAGGTCCTCGCTGATGAGCGTGCCTCCCGTGAGGATCGCGATGTCGCTGAGCATCGCCTTGCGACGATCGCCAAATCCTGGAGCTTTCACGGCACAGACATTGAGGACGCCACGCAACTTGTTTACCACCAAAGCAGCCAGCGCCTCGCCCTCGACATCCTCCGAGATAATCAACAATGGCTTGCCCGATTGGGCGGCTTTTTCGAGAACCGGAACCAGTTCCCTAAGATTGCTGATTTTCTTTTCAAAAATCAAAATCAGGGCATCCTCAAGCACGCAGTCCCGTTCCGCGGGCCGCGTGATGAAATAGGGTGAAACATACCCTTTGTCAAATTGCATGCCATCGACATATTCCACCGTCATGTCGGCTGTTTTGCCTTCTTCAACGGTAATCACACCATCTTGTCCAATCTTATGCAGAGCT
>JASMGX010000142.1 GCA_030751095.1 Pirellulales bacterium
AATTTGCAATCTTTGGTACCGATGATCTCACCGAAAAGTTGGCGCAGGATATCGCCTCTTCTCAATATCACCATTTGGCCTGGTGGCTGCCAGCTACAGGGTCTATCGGGCAAATTCCGCCATGGATCGGTCCTCAAACGGTGGTTGCCCGCGAGGAGGACCCGCTCGCGTTGCTCTCGGTTGCCGACGTCGACGCTGTCGTGATCTCGCGGCAGCGGGATGCAGCAGCCATGCTCGAGATCATCCGGCAACTGGCAGCATGTTCAGAGGTACTCTTGCTTTCGCATCCGATCGATCTATCGGTGCTCGCCTCTTTTGAACTGGAGCGGGTTCAGCAGGACTCGGTGGCCAGGATGATTCCTTTGCGGCCCAATCGATGGCATCCGGGGGCTGTCTATTTTGCCCGGTATGTTTGTGGCGATCCTGAGGCGACTCCCGAGGTACCCGGTTCCGTTGAGAGGATTGAAATGGAACGACGCATCAACGATACGGACCTCGAAACCGTACAGGTGGCCTTTGCCCGCGATATCGATTTGGTGCAAAGCTTTACTGGAAAGCTGCTGGAGGTGTCGGGTATGGCGGCCGGAGAAAAATGCTTGCCCCTGAACGTCCAATTGTCCGGCGAGTCCGGGGTGCTTGCCCGCTGGTCTGCCGTACGCACCGAAGATGCTACATCGGAGAGTTCGCCCTTCGGTGCGGAGCTAAAGGTATTTGGGAGCAGGACCGCTTCGCTTTTGATGTCGGAGAGGAGTTGGCAGGTCGAAACGCCCGAGGGCATGCTCGCCTTTGAGCCGACTAACCTTGCCGACGCCTGTGCCGGGCAGGTCGAATTGGACAGGAAGTCTCGTGCGGTTCGTGGAGACTGGCCTGAGGTGACTCACTCTCTTGAGGTCACTGAGGCGATGACAAAGAGCTTGCAGCGGGGGAAACGGGTCCAACTCAATCTAGAAGGTCGTGGCGAATCGACCGCGTTTAAAGGAACCATGGTCTCACTCGGCTGTGCCCTTTTGATGGGAGGGGTCGTTTTGCTGGTCGTCTCGGCGATAATCCTCAAGTTGGCGCAGGCAAACGGACTGACGCGTTTTGCAACGATGTTTGAAAAGGTTCCCGCTGCTCTTGCGGTGGTGCTCGTTCTATTTCTCTTCCTGCAGTGCCTGCGATTCCTGATCCCTGCATCGAGCAAGCCCGATTCCGGGGAGTGAGGTTGTATGCCCACGAATGTATCCCATTCCCTTCCCTGCTTGAATTTCCAAAGTTTACCCTTTAGGCTGCACTGAGAATTTGAACTGTTTTTCGAGCAATGGTGTTTCCCACAATAGGAGAGGAATTGGATATGGCCGAGAAGTCAGAAGCTGAAAGTAAGGGTACGGCAGTCGAAAAAGAAGCAGCTGCAGCTGGGGAACAAGTCCGGCAACAGGTGAAGGTTGAGGATGCCCAGGCGGTGACAACCTATGCCAACTTCTGCCGGGTGACAGGCACGCCGGAAGAACTCATTATCGATGTTGGGCTCAACTCCCATCCGGTCGGTCCTCAAAACGAATCGATTCGCATCAACCAACGACTGGTACTCAATTACTACACCGCCAAACGGCTTTTGGGCGCACTGCAGATGTCCATCCAGCGGCACGAAGCAGCCTTCGGGGTCCTGGAGACCGATGTCCAAAAACGTGTCCAACCCTCCGCACGCCCTTCGACCTAGTGTGACTGGGTGTGACTGGGACCTAGTGTGACTCGCTAGTATCACTGACCGATCTACTGGGAAAGGGCCCGCGCGCCGGGGAAGGCTCGCGCATTGAGCAATGATATTGGATATCGCGCAATGATATTGCGCAATGATATCGCGCAATGATATCGCGCAATGATATCGCGCAATGGTTATGCGGTGGGATCTCCGAGCGGTTGGCGATCCTTGCCCAATCGGTCAAGCGGCAGGCAGCCGATGATGATCAAGAGCAACTGGCTCAAAACAAACCAGGAGAGGACCCGTAGCACCCCTTCGGTGAATCCGTAGGAGTGCAGTCCGACCCCCAGTTCGTTTACGCCGAACCAGGACCACGCGGTCGCGATATTTCCGACCACGGCCAGGACCGCAAGACCACGGGCTTTGACTAGGCCCGCCCAGCGGGCGTGCAGCACCAGGGCATTCCAGAGGACGATGATCAGGGCGCCATTTTCCTTCGGGTCCCAGCCCCAGAACCGTCCCCAGGAATCGTCTGCCCAGAGTCCCCCCAATACGGTGCCGACGAAGCTGAAGAAAATGGCAAAGCAGAGTACGCCATAGATCATGCGGGGTAACGCCCGATAAAGATCTCTCGGAAAAGTCGCTCCGAAATACTCCGCCGCAAAAAAGAGAATGAAGAGAGCCCCCAACCCTCCTGCCAGGAACGTGGTGGCATAACCGAGCGTAATGCAGACGACATGGGTTGCCAGCCAGAACTGGGTGTCCAGAACGGCTTGCAGAACGGTGAGGGTATCGCCGTCTGCAGCCAATCCATAGGCAACGCGTAGCGAGAGAAAACCGACGACAGCCGCTACAATGTTCCCAATTCCCAGTTTATAGATCAGTTCCAAGATAATCGCGAGCAATACGCATCCCCAGCCGATGAAGACTGCGGAGGAGTAGAGGTTGGTCACCGGCGGGCGTCCGGAAATATAAATCCTTGCCAGAAGTGCAAGGCTCTGTAGGCAAAATGCCAGGATGATGAGCCAGAGAGCCGCCCGATTCAGTGGCCGGTGCCATACCAGCAGTCCCAGCGTTGCCAGGACAAATGCCAGCAAGTACATCCATCCGGCGGTGCTGAACGGTGCCACCTTGTTGAGATAGGCCTCCAGTCCGTGGGACGATCCAAAAAACGTGTCCATCGCGCGACCCGTTAGCGTTGGCGCGGCAGCAAGTTGTGCCGGTGCAGCAGCGGTAAGCAGCTGCCGGTATTTTTCTAGCTCCCGGTTGAACTGGTCCGCGTTATTGCTGCGGTAAGCGAGCAGCGCAGCGGCCATGGTATTGGCTGCCTCGTTGAGCGGGACTTTCAGATCCGTACCGCCGTTCGCGATCGCCAAATGTTGCCCGATCTGTGCACGGACCACCGACTGGCTTTGTGCAACCCGGCGTTGGGCAGCCGTTTCGATCGTCTTGCGCATTTCATCCGGAAGATTGTCGGCAGCGCGGAGTGCCAACTGACGTAGTTCAGCGACCGGAAGTTCTGGATTTTGACTGCGGACAATCTGTTCGATCATCATGACAATATTGTCGTTGATGAGCTGCTGGAGATTGTCTTCACTGAAAAACGTTGCGCTGAGCGCATCGGTCATTTCGGCCGTTGTAGCAAAGTTGTGTTCGCGCGCGTATTCGCGTATCGAGTTGGCACTGAGTGCCGTTGCCAGCGGTTCCCATTCCCGGCCGGTGTCGACTCCGGGAACGGCGCGGGGCGCCTTCGATTGGGCCAGTTGTGCACCAACCATCGCCATGTTTGCAAGTTGGTCCATTTCCTCTATGCCCGATGTTCGCTCGGGGATGCGATGCGCTTCGCGGAGGGCAAGGAACAACTCGATTTTGTTGTTCAGTTCGAGCACTTTCTTCTGGTAGACGCTCAATTGCGATTTATCAACACTGTGGGCCTGTTGGACCTGCTTTTTAAAGGCATCGATTCGGGGTGCCATTTCGTTGTACGCGTAGCGGAACCCTTCCCTCCGGCTTAGGCCGAGCGTATGCAAGACGTCAAAATTATCAATGCGAAACACCTTGTCATCGAGCGAGTGATCGGTGTGGGCGATCACGCCAATGAGCCACTGCGATGCACCCTGGCGGTCCCCCTTCTGGTCCTTAAATGTAGTTTTTTCTGAAATGATGCGCAGACTGTTGCGCGCCAATGTATCGAAAGGTTTGACGCGACCCTGGTAGACGATCGGCAACTGAGAGAAGGCGGAAACCTGTGGCTCGTTTTCAGGTTGGCCCTCTGGAGGGAGCGTGATTCCGATCCAGATAATGCCGAGCAGCAGTACCAAAACCGGTAGGAGGATAGCGGCTATGCCACTTTTCTGCTTGGCATCCGTTTGTTGCGATACATCGGGTGATGGTGATTGCGCAGCGAAAGATTCCCCGCGGGTCGACGCTTCACGGCGAAGAAATCGAATGAGCGTTATCGAAAAATGAACCAACATCCCCGTGGCGACGAGCATGCAACCCACATAGGGAATCATCCAGCCCATATTCGTCACTACTGCGAGAGTGGTCATTTTCCGGCCGCCAATTTCGTTGTAGCCGCTCTGATAATAAGTTTCTCCGGCGTAGCGGAGTGGGTTGTTCATCCAGATCTTGATGCTCCGATCGACATTGTCAATCGGATCGACCAGTTGGATATTGGAGGAATAGTTTTGGGGGATGTTCGTGCCTAGATAATCATCTTTACGAACTTCATTGAGTGTGATGGTAAATGGTTTGTATATCCGTCTGTGGCGAAGGGCGATATCGTAAGTGTTGCCATCCACCTCGACCGGCTGGTCCTTAAGCAGTGAGGTAACGAGAAAAGTTCCCAGAGGTTCGTTCGTCCCCTTTTTGATGATTTGGACGTACGCTGAAGCAACATCCTCAATCTGATTTGCGTCAGTTCCACTCACTTTAGGAGCCTCAATGGCAGCATACGCCAGCCCTGCTCCTGCCGTGGCCGGGTTTGTAAAGTCGGCTCCCGCCTCCTCGAGGCGCATGAGCATCATCCCGCTGTGGCCAAAACGGTCCGGCTTGTTGCTCATGCGGGTGTTGGGCATGAACTGTTGGATCTTGATGTCGAAAGGGAGCCAGTCATGCGTGATGGGGCTGCTCTGCCGCAACAGATGCTCCGGCACAACGACTTGCTCGTCGTAATCTGCCTGAGCGCGATCGACGATGGCAAGTTCCGATGTGCGGCTGTCAGATGCATAACTTGTCGTGTCTCCCTCAAAGAGGGTCACGCGTGATTCGACAGCGTAAAGATCCACCATCAACTCGCCGAACATGATCAGCCCGATTCCTAGGTGCAAGAGCACGATCCCGCCGCGCTTTTTGAAGATCAAAAGAGAGCCCGCCAGAAGCGCGAGTGCCGCAAGTTCGGCCTGCATGAGCAGCCAGAGAATGCGCATTCCGGAATTTCCCAGATAAGCATTTTCACCTGCCAGGAGAACCCAGGTGAGAATCGCACCGGCCAGCAGGACAGGTATGGTGAGAATCCAGTAGAATTTGGAGCGGTAGTGGCCGCGCAGCGCAAAATGAAGAGATGTCCCGGCCGCTGCGAGCCAGAGTACGACCATGATCGCTTTGAAGTATTGCCAGAGCAGTCCCCAATCGACAACGCGTTCGTTTGTATTGCCCTGCTGGAATTGTCCTGAAGCGATCACAAAATAGGTGAGACCTGCACCGAGTGTAAGAGTGACGAGTCCCAGTGCCAGTCGGGATCGTTTGGCCTGGATCTTGAATCGCACCAAATGCGCGGCAAGCAGGTTGATCGCCATTGCCAACCCGATCAGTGTCCCTCCCGGAAACGGAAAGCCACCGCGAATATTTTGCCAGCTTGGAAACCAGGCTGGGGGAAAGAAAACCTGAAATTCCACCCATGCAAGCCAGGTGTGGAAATAGTCGCCGCGGACATCCCACATGTTCTTCTGGGTTTGGGCCAGGGTGCCCACCAGAACAATAAAAATGCCGAGGGCAAAGAGCGTTACCGTCAGACGAAGGGAAGCGAGCGAAGCGACAAACGTTTTGAAAACATTCTCGATTTGGGCGCCCGAATCACGGCAGCCTTTTTCAGAAGTCCCGGTTATTTGTGCCATCAGTTTCCGCTTGGGTAAAATTTAAATTGTTCCGGTACGGTTCTGCTCGCCTGCTGCAGCGGGGAATCTCAAGGCCCTTTGAATTTCAGGGATTCGGCAAAGGCTTTAAATTGCGCCACTTCATTTTTGGCGACTGCCGCGTCCCCTTTGAGTTTAACGAACCACTGCGTCTGGCCCTTCGTGAAGATTGCCGCAAGAATGGCCTCTCGGGGCCCGAAAAGTTCGATATAGCTGCCTGTCAAACCGTCCGCCTCGATCGGTTGGAGGGATTTGTCTAAATCTGCTTTGGAGACGGGGAGGAGTTGGATTTGCCCCCGCCAGCGGTTTACGTTCGCGAGCATATCTCCACCTGCGGGGATCACCGTAATTTCGATGAGCTTGCCATCGCGATCGAACGAAAAGTTTGCTTTCCGCATGCCCTTCACGGGCCCCGGTTCCCAATGCTCAGGGGCCTTGCCGTCGAGTTGGGAAGTGTCAAAACCCTGCTGTTCCGAGGGAGCCGGCCGTTGTGGCTTTGCGACATCCACCGACGTTGTGCTGGTTGCGGGCATCTTTCGCTCGGGAAGAGAAACAATATCGGCAAGCCAGATTTTGTGCTCTTTACCCTGGAGGGTCTTAATGGCATCAGTAAGTTCCTCGGGACGGATTGGTCCGAGGCCTAGCTGGCGTCGCCAGCGATTGAGATTCGATAGGAGATACTGGTCCCAGTCGTCCGAGGTCTGGCTGAGGGAGGAGACGATGATCGTTACCGGGTCTGCTGAGGAATCGGTATCGAGGGTCGCAAAACGCATCCCGGTACCCGCCTTCTGCACCCAACCGGCGGGCAGTTTCCAGGTCGGCTTCGCCTCGGGTGATTTTTCAATCTGTACACTCTTTAAAAAAGTTTCCAATGCCGGTCGCAGCGATTCGATTCGGACGGATGATCCGACCGCTTTGAAAAACCAAACCTGCCCAGACTGGCGCATCATCGCCACGAGCATCCGTTCGCTGCTTTTGGCCGTTTTGGCAACGGTCGGTTTCGTTGTTTTCTGAACCCGATATCGCTCTATCTTTGCCGTCTCCCGGCAACCGCCGAGGCCACAGCAAAGTAGGCAGAATATGGCGAATGCCAACTGGGTTGAAGCGATCGAGCACCTTCGCATGACAGAATCGACCTGGGGGTGGGCATGGGTGGGAGGCAGGCAGATTACCCGAACAATAACCCGTTTGACGATGATGTGCTGTTCGTGCAAGACGCCTGCCGATGGCTCCGGCCATTATATCAGCGGCAGGCCATCATAGTAGTGCGACCTAGCGGTGAAAGGCCGCAGATGCTTCATTCCACCCAACAACCGGGACCTGTGGCGAAAGCAGGAAAACTTCCACCGGACGTGTTGTCCCTGCGGGGCCAGCCTCAGCACGCCCCGTCGCCACCTGTGCCGGGCCGTAGCTCGATATTCCGAGCCGGTCCTCTGGAATTCCCCAACTCTTGAAAAAGTCTCTCACAGCGACCGCGCGGTCCACACTCAGTTTGATGTCGGACCTCTCCACACGATTTGCACCTGCAGCAAAATCATGGGGGGCAACAATCAGGACGCGGATCGAGTTCTCATCGGCCTCTCGGAGTAACGAGCCGAACTGGGCAAGCATTTCTCCCGCCGCAGGCCGAAGTTGCGCTTTGCCGCGCACAAAGAGCACATCGGGGTCGATTTGAATCGCCCCATTCCGCTCATCGTACCGCAGCTCTCGATGTTTTTGGGTCAGGTTTGAGAGTTGCGTCTCTAAGGCAGCGGGGAGCGTATCGCCCCGATCTGTGGCACGAATATTTTCAACAAGATGATGGTTGTGCTCGTCGAGTGAGAGCAATTCACGTTCGGACTGATTGCGCTCACCCTCAAGCTGCTTCGAATGCGCAGTAAGATTTGCCAATTCTGCCTGCAAAGTTTTGTTGCGCTCGGCAAGCTGATGATAGCGCGACTGACATGACCGCATGCGGGAAGCAGGCACCAAGCATCCTGTCAGGCAGGATAGGCTCCCGCAAAGAGCAATCCACAATAGAGCCGTACGTAAAGACCGCAAAAGAATTAACACAATGATGGGTTTCCCTACCCGTTATGTTTCAGATCCGATTCAATGATGACGAGAATCCAGATATTGTAGTTATTGATTTCACCAACGCCCGCCCACCGGCGCCCGCATTGTTTTTCTGGATGCTAACGGAACATTCCAATAATGGCATCCATCATGCCGCTATTGACAGGGTGGACTCCGTCCCAACTCCAGACTTGTCGCACCAAGTCGTACATCAGCATACCCGCAACACTGAGGATAACGATGCAAACAAGCATGCTGAGCACATTCCAGATGGAATAAGGAGCCTCGGGGACGGCGGGAGCCATTGGCATGATGGGTGCTACTGTTTCATCTTCGATGAATGTGGCCGGCCCCCCTCCCGTTGCGGCATCCTCCATCAATTCGTCTTCAAGCATCGTCATTGAGGCATTGCTGAAATCCGTTTGGGGTTGGGTTGGGTCGTCGAGTTCGATCACCTGTGAACTGCTTTCAGATTCGTCTCCCCCGGCGTCTTCCAATGGCGTGAG
>JASMGX010000143.1 GCA_030751095.1 Pirellulales bacterium
GGAGACCGCCACGGCGCACAGCTGGCTGCCGAAACGGGAAGCGAGAGCGGTGCGGCATTAGCCAAACTCCTTGCGGCCGTCCCTCAAGCCTCGGTTGGTGCGACACTGAATCCCGGCAACCTGATTGTCAATGGTTTTTCACCGGCCGAGGCGGTTCGCGAGTTGGGGGAGAACATTCTCTATGTCCGCGTCCGTGACGCGGTGCGCGACATTGCCAGAGGCAGAGGCGGCGAAGTCGCATTGGGTCGAGGATCGGCCGATTTTCCGGCCCTGCTGGGAGCACTCGAGGAACACGATTACCGAGGATATCTTGCGATCGAACGGCGAGAAGCGCAAGACCCCATCTTTGAGATCAGCCAGGCGATCCTGTACCTTCGGAATCTCTAAATGCACACGTTCTTTCAATCCCCTCATCGGTCGCGTGCTGTGGTGACATGTGAGGTGCCAACGATATAATTAAGCCATGCGTTGCCATTCCCCTTACAATCGCTAAAGCGACGATCATGCCATGGATCTCCCAGTACATTCACCTGCTGAGATGATTTTTGTTCCGATCCTCATTTTGATACGGTCTGCTCCATCATGACACGCGTGGCAATTCTCGGTGCATCCGGATATACCGCTCTGGAACTTATCAAACTGTTACTGCGCCACAGCGAGGTCGAAATTACGGCAGCGACAAGTCGGCAGGAGGAAGGCGTGCCAATTTCGGCGATCCATCCATCACTCTCCAGGCGACTCGACTTGGGGCTAGAACATTTGCTTCCGGACGAAATTGCCAAACGGGCCGACTGCGTCTTTAGTTGTCTCCCACACGGTGTCACAGCATCGCTTGCCGGTTCATTTCTCGAAAAAGACCTGCGGATGATTGACTTTTCTGCAGACTATCGACTTGACGATGCGGCCATCTATTCCGAATGGTATGGCCAAGACCATCCTGATCCCGAGCGACTACCCGAGGTTGTTTATGGATTGCCCGAGCTTTTCCGTGACCGCATCCGGCAAGCAGCGTTGGTGGCAAATCCCGGCTGCTATCCGACCTCGGCAATTCTGGCACTCGCACCTTTGCTTTCTGCCAAACTCATCGCAACGGATGATATTATCATCGACTCCAAGAGTGGTATTTCCGGAGCGGGTAGAAATCCAAAATTGATGACCCACTATCCGGAATGCAACGAAAGCCTATCGGCGTACAATATCGGGCGCCACCGCCATACCCCTGAGATCGAACTGATCCTTTCGAAGGCCGGGGGAGAACCGGTCCAAGTCATTTTTACTCCCCATCTGGTGCCGATGGACCGTGGTATTCTGACAACAACCTACAGTCGCCCGCTGGGAAGCGTCGATGAAGCGGCCCTTTTTGCTGAATATCGAAAATTCTATCAGGGGCACCCTTTCGTCCGCATCGTTGAGCATCTTCCGGCAACGAAGGATGCGGCAGACACCAACTTTTGCGACATCACAATCCGGATCGTGCGCGATCGAATACTGACGATCAGTTGTCTGGACAATTTGATCAAAGGGGCAGCGGGAGCGGCCGTGCAGAATTTTAATCTCATGTATGGCTATCCGGAAACGATGGGCCTTTAGTCCTCCTCTTTTTAATATTGCTGCCGCGACATTCGCTGCCAACGATCATGCCTACCAACGCATTTGCTCTCCAGAAACAACCGTCCGTTCCCGAGGGGTTTCAGCTCTCCGGCATCCATTGCGGAATTAAGAGCAATCCTGAAAAAGAAGATTTGACGATCATTCTTTCCGATCGGGCTGCAACAGCATGTGGTGTCTATACCGAGAATCTTGTCCGAGCGGCCCCGGTGACATTGGATCAGGCGCGAACACCAAACCGCGACACTCGTGCGGTAGTGATTAATTCCGGCAATGCCAACGCCTGTACCGGTGAGCGGGGCCTTGGCGATGCCAAACAGATGTGTCAGCTTCTTGCAGAAAGCTGTGGCCTCGCTGCAGAGCAGGTACTTGTCCTGTCGACCGGGATCATCGGCGTTTTTTTGCCCATGGAAGTGATTGGCAGAGGCATCGCAGAGGCCGCAGGCCAACTGAAAAGTGACGAACAGGCGCTCCTGGCCGCTGCCCGGGGCATGATGACCACCGATACCGTGCCAAAATTGGCCAGCTGCCGTGTTCCGACAGGATCTAGCAGGGACATCACGATCACGGGCCTGGCAAAGGGTGCGGCGATGATCGGGCCGCGGATGGCAACCATGCTGGGGATCGTCATGACCGATGCAGCGATCGCTCCGGATGTGGCGCAATCGCTACTTGCAAGCGTTGTTGCGGAGACTTTCAATTGCATCCATGTCGACGGGCACATGAGCACCAACGATTCGGTACTTTTGCTCGCCAATGGAGCAGCAAACAGAGAGGTATCCGGTGGCGAAATGCTCACAGCCTTCCGGGATGGGGTGTGTGCTGTGTGCGCTGAGTTGGCGCGGTCCATTCCTGCAGATGGGGAGGGAGCGACCCATTTAATCACCATCGCCGTGCGGGGATGCCGCGATGAACAGGCAGCGCGGAGTATAGCTCGCACAATTGCCGACAGTCCCTTAGTCAAAACAGCCATTGCTGGGGCCGACCCCAACTGGGGAAGGATTATCTCTGCGGCCGGATACGCGGGAGTTCCTTTTGATGCACACCAGATGGAACTCAAGCTCAATGGCTATCTGCTCTTCAGTGCATCTTGCCCGGTTGCCTTTCCCGTTGACGAAGTATCGCAATCGATCCGCGACAATCGTGATGTGTTGATTGAGTTGACCTTCGGGGAGGGTTCGGCAGAGACTCAATTCTGGACAACCGATCTCACCGAGGAGTATGTACGGCTAAACGCCGACTACCACACGTGAAATGAGAAAAGCACACCTGAAATGAGAAAAGTCGGCAGATGAGAAGAGTCGGCCATCCAAAGCCTCGCTGCTTTGTAAAAGTGCAATCACTGTCCCGGGCGTGCCATCATTTCTGGCATCCTCACAGCAGGTAAAAACAGGCGGCTTTGCATCGCTGGCGCTGTGGCATCCACGCGTAATCGGTCTGTTCCCTTTGGCCGTTTCGGGCTACACTTTGGAAAGATATTGGTGGCATTGATGCCAAAACCAATCAGGCAAGGAGGCGATGGATGAATCCAGGTGAGGGACAACGCAAGCGACTGAGTGTTGCAATGGTTTTGGCCGATGATGCGGAGATGGCCACGACCACTCTGGAGAGCGTCCGTGAAATTGCCGACGAGATTGTCGTTGCCGACATCAACGCGAGTGGACCTGGGGGTGGCAATGTCGCCGCTTTAGCGACACATTTTCTAACTGTCCCCTGGGATCATAACTTTTCTTCCGCGCCGAACAGGTGTCTGCAAGCAACGACTGGCGATTGGATATTGTGGCTTGATGCGGGAGAGACGCTTACCGCACAAGGGGCCGAGGACTTGCGGGGATTTGTCGATACCGCTGCTGATGCTGCCAAAGCATATCGCCTACTCATTCACACTCCAGCAGCAGCCGGCGGTTTTGCCAGCCTCCAAGTTGCCCAACATCGTCTCATTCCAAGACATCCGGGACTCCATTTCTCCAGCAGCGTTCGTGAAACTCTCGATTTGGCAGTGGCTGCCTGTGGTTTGCAAAGTGAGACCATTGACTTATCAATTCATCGTCCAGATTTGGCCAAGCAACTCACGCAGAAACTTCAAAGGGCACGGCGAGTGATTCACGTCTATGACAAAACACTTCCCGCCGCTGCCACCGATACCCAGATGCTTCTGGCTCGAGCTGAAGCACTCGCTGATTTGGGTGAATGGGACGAAGCTCGACTATCTTTTCAGCAAGCGCGCCAATCAGCCTCCGCTGGCTCCATTGAGATGTTGGAGTCCTACTATGGCGAACTCGCCTCCTACGACAACAACTTCGCACTAAGGGAACAGCAGCTCAATCTATGCATAGAAGCACTGAAGTATTTTCCTGTCGATATGCAGTTGCTCTGTGCAATGGGCAATTATCTCCAACAACAGCAACGGATTGATCTGGCCGCAAGGTCTTACCAAACAGCGGTACAATATGGCCAAATCAATTTTGGCACATGGCATCTGACCAACATCGTGGATATTGCGACAACTTGTTTGAGCGTTAGCCTGGAATTGCAAGATAAACAGGAAGAGGCATTTGCCTTGCTTGAAAATACGCTGCTGGAGCGACCACATTCGGATCGGATACGCTACCAATTGATTGATCTGCACGTGCGGCATGGTCGAAGGAAAGAAGCCATCGAGCAAGCAGCACGCCTGAGTGCCGAATGGCCCCATCGCGAGGCATTTACTAATGCAGTACGTGGGGCCTGTTTGGCAGGTGAAGAAAACTGGAGCGGTGCTATCGCCTACTTGCAGACCGCCTTCGACGCCGGGTGCTGTGATGTTCTTTGCCTCCGTTGGCTCAGCCTTACGTATGCTGCCCTCGAACAGTTCGATGCTGCCCAGGAGGTTTTGGAACAGTGGCGTGCCGTCGAACCGGATAGTCGGGAAATCCCGAAAATCATCACGCGGATCCAGGGAAAACAATTCAATCCACCACTGGGCCAGGAACCAAATGCGACCGAAAGTGTTCGGGGTGAAACATTTCAGATCCACCCGCCGGACGATTCGCTCTCGCCAACAAAGCGGAAAACGACAACGGCCGATATTCAGCCCGGGGAGAATCCGGAGACCGCTTGAGACGCTTGCCTGTCTACCGGTAGCGAAAGCCCCGCCTGGGGCCACTAGAGGTATCTTGGGCGATCATAAAGGCTATCGGAATCGGAGCAAAAACACTCCTTACCAACTATCTTGTAGTGCCAATGCTTATCGTGGTACTCACAAAAGGGCGCGGCAAAGAAACGACGGAGATTGTGTGCGGGTTCTTTCTTTATCCGATCGATTGGCAATGTATCCGATATGTATTCTTCCGTGACGAGGGCCGATATCGACCCACATCCAGGGGATATTACTTGTCGCTTTTACTGTCGCCACCATGTACATATGGATGGTATGGCTGAATTATTGAGCTTCGCGGAACAGTTCGATGCCTTAGTCGTCGCACAACAATGACTGGTGCTGTGTGCGGCTGTGCCGGGTTATCTTCACCGCTTGGCGAAAGCGCGGCACTGTCATAGAATGAACTGGCGGTTAGCTCTCGGTATGGTCCATAATGAACCTACCATGATCACACATACTCGTTGGTGAGGTGGCAGGAGTCCAGGGTATGGCCAAACGGGGCATTTCTGATAAGCAGCGCGCGTGGCTCGTTCGTCAACTCGATGACTGGCAATCGCACGGTTTGCTATTCACCGATCAGACGGCTCCGATTCTCGATCTCTACGAAACACAAGTCGAGCTCGCCGAGCGCAAACGCTCCATCGCACTTGTAACACTCATGGGCATCGCAGCCTTGATGGTTGGACTCAGTGCGTTGTTGTTGGTTGGCTACAACTGGCGATCCATGTCAGCCTCACTGAAGCTGTTCATCGTCTTCGGCACGATCATCGGAACGCAAACCGTTGCCTGCGTTCTGCGTTTCAGACGTCACGCAACTTTGTTGTCAGAAGTGGTCTTCTTCTTAGGCTGCCTTTTTTACGGCACTGGTATTTTTCTGGTAGCCCAAATTTTTCACATCAACGCGCATTACCCGAACGGCGTCTGGTGGTGGGCCCTGGGAGTGCTGCCCTTTGCACTTTGTTTGGATACTCTATTGCTGCACACGCTGCTCGTCGCTCTGCTAGCCATTTGGTGCGGAATGGAGATCCTCGGTTTCGCCCATCTCAGATTGTTGTTTTTTGGAGGTTGGGGTTTTGTCCCCAACGCCGCATACTCGCTTCCGCTATTGGCGTTGCCCGGTCTGATATGGGCCTATCGTAAGAGTTCCATCGTCACGGTCACCCTGTATGTCGCTGTGATAACCTGGTGGGTCATTCTCCAGCCCGTTGCCTGGCGTGCGGGGGGGGAGACTGTTTATTTCATTGGCGCAGTGGGCGGACTGATGCTCGTCGTTGCAGAGAACCACGCCAAAGGCTCTCGCTTTGCCA
Organism: Pirellulales bacterium; assembly: GCA_030751095.1. Taxonomy (GTDB): domain Bacteria; phylum Planctomycetota; class Planctomycetia; order Pirellulales; family UBA7805; genus UBA7805. Next base: position 6,055 of record JASMGX010000143.1, read on the forward strand.
TTCCTTATCGACTGATCGGGGTTCTGCTGGCGGCCGGCGCGCTGCTGACTATAAGTTTCTACGAATTCAACAAATATGCTCTACTGACGACAAATGATCTCTATATATCAAGGTCATTTTCAGGCACTGCGTTATTAATGGCAACGGTCGCAATTGCCATCCTCTCGGCGGCGACCGTCTGTGTGGTGGCGGCATTTAAGCGCGGTGATCACCGGCGGCAATACCTGCCGTTGGGTTTGGTACTGCTCATGGCCATCTTCCTGTATTGGAACGTGTTCATCGGCGAGATGCTGCTCCCGACGATCGTTGCGAATGTCGCAATGATTTTTCTCGCGTTCTGGCTAATGGGTGTGGGATTTCGAGAAGACCGAGTCGTGCCTTTTGCTGCTGGTGTGCTGTATTTTCTGCTCTGGACCGTGGTGAGATACGTCGACCTTTTCGGTGATTTCGGTGGCATGTTGGGCGCAGCGTTAATGTTTTTCCTCTGTGGCGGAGCTCTGTTTGGAGCAGCCTTATATTGGAGACAGCGAAGAAAAATACAACATGGTTAATACTGCGATTCAACAAACCGATTCAAAACTCGCCGGGCTCGGGTCACTCGATGTCCTATTCGGGCGGCTGAAAGGCAACGAAAGGATCCTTCTGTTGGCCGGTGTCGGGTTTCAAGTCGTGGTTTTATTAGCGATGATCATGATGCACTTCGCAACACTGTTAACCGGCGACACGATCCTCTTGCGTGTCGTGCCGGTAGATCCGCGCGATCTGTTTCGAGGCGACTACGTAATTCTCAGCTATGACTTTAGTCGCATCTCACCGGAAGACATACCAGATTTTAATTCCTACAATGACCAAGGCCGAACTGTCTACGTCACGATCGTACCCGAAGCGGACGAAAAACATTGGGAGGCAAGCAAGTTTAGTTTTCAAAAGCCATCGACTGGAAAATTCCTTCGTGGCCAAATTTCGGGCTGGAATCAAATTAAGTTTGGCATCGAGTCCTATTTCGTCCAGGAAGGCGAGGGATTGCAATATGAGGAGGCAGCCCGAGAAAAAAAGCTCTCGGCCCAGATCGCTCTTGACGGGAACGGTAAAGCCGTTTTGAAGCGGCTCATGATCGACGAACATCCGCCGACAAAGGGCCGGGGCCGCTAGGTGCGGCTGTGCCGGGTCACCTTCAATGTTTGGCACAGTCGTGGCGCCATCATACAATGGATGGGTGATTTAATTTTAATCCCCGGTGTGGGCGGTGACGGCCACACCCACCATTGGTGGCACGCGGCGAGGAGGTCCCTATGAGGGCTCTCGGTCAATGCATCCCGGTCCTGTTTACTCAATAAACCGGTAATTTGAGGCTGTTTGCTTCGGCGCCGCACCGGCGACCGGCAGATTATCCCTTTGTACCCCCCAAACTGCAAAAATGCATGAAATAGCGTGACCCTCCGGCAGTGGCCCCATTCTCTCGGAAAACGAGGCTTCCCCGGCATCATTTTGCGTTCTGTCCGTCATTGCGGGGCCATAAATTGCCGGATCTCTCTCGCGGGTCGGGCGCGGGATGCCAAATGCCTCAAACTCGCCTTCTTACCCCCAATATTGGCAGAGTTCCGGCCAGAACGAGCCTGAGAAACATCCTGTCGGTGAGGGGATTGCTTGACAAACAGCCATCGGTATTCAAACTATTCCTTTAGGTGCGATTGTGCCTAAACAGACCCAGCAAGCCCGCCCGGCTTGGTTATGCTCTCCAGCCTATGGGCTCTTGCGAGGGAATATCCACTGGTCATTTTTGGGATGTTGGAAACAACTTATATCTATGCTGGTTTGAAATTGGAGAGGAATTTCAGAATGCAAACTACCATACTCAATTCTTTGTCATCGCTTTGTCCAACAAAAAGTCCATTAACGAAAAATCAGATTGCACCATGTGTTCAAGCACAAAATGGGACTTGGTGTGACCTCGATATCGAAGAAGATGAAAAAGACGACGACTTCGATGAAGAAGATTTCGACGACGATTTCGATGATGACTTTGAGGACGAGGAGGATGATGGCTACGGAGACTTTGACGATACGAAAGATCCATTCCAATCCAATAAAGAGAAGCCCGAGGAAAATCTCGACAATGCGTTTAAGAACTAAAGAGCCACTCTGATAAATCTTAAGGCGATAAGCCCTACT